>CAYFJO010000739.1:0-4155 GCA_964343305.1 uncultured Pirellulaceae bacterium
TGAGGGCTGTTCGTCTTGGTATTCGTTTTCGGTGGTGTGGCCTTCCGTGATGGTGGAGGCAGCGATTCGTCCCAGGCCGTGATGGACTTGAGTATGCTGGCCGCCCGCTCGGGATGCTTGGCGATGACGTTCGTGGTTTCGTTCGGGTCATTCGTCAGGTGATAGAGCTCGTCACCCTCACGTCGGTTTACATGGTATTTCCATTCGCCGTGCAGGGCGGTCGGATACTGCTTCTTCCAGTAGAGAAGGCGTTCCGGATTCCGATCCCCACCGAGCCAGACATCGGCAACATTCAGCCCCTCGAACTGGTCCTTGTTGTATGGCGTTCCGGTCAGGTGGCACAGCGTCGGCAGGAAGTCCAGGCCAGAGAGAATGCTGGTGTCATTGACGGCATCGACCGGGACCTTGCCCGGCCAACGGACAATGAAGGGGATGCGCACTCCGCCTTCGTACATCTCGTGCTTCCCGCCTCGAAGCCATTTGGTCCAACCCATCATGTTCGCGCGGGTCGTGTCACCGACCTGGTTGGCTTTCAATGTGTTGAGCGTGTTTCTGGCGGGTCCCTGATCACTGGTAAAGACGACGATCGTGTTCTCCGAAAGCTCCAGCTGATCCAGCTTCTTCAGCAACCGGCCGACAGCTAAGTCCAGGCTCCAGACGTCGGCGAGGTAGTTCCTCATGCAGTCATTCACACTCCGTCCCCATTCGTCCCGACAGATGTCGAACTTGTTGGTCTTCATGTAGGGGCCGAAGAGGGACTCATCGACTTTCAGGTCACTGAACTTCTCGGCAAACACGGTATCCGACGGGATGCTGAAGTGCGAAATGTGAGCCCACACATTGACATAGAACGGCTCGTCTTTGTGGCGTTCGATGAAGTCAATGGCAGCCTCGAACGTATTGTCGTCACGCCCCTTAGTGCGGTCCTTCAGGGACTCGAGAACCTTGATCTCATCAATGCCATAGTCAGATGCGGGAGGAATCCTTTCAGATACTTTTTTCCCTTCGGCACCGGGGCCGATGTGCCACTTCCCGAAATGCCCGGTGGCATATCCGTTGTTACTGAGCAGCTCGGTGATTGTGGTGCGACCATCGAAGCCAAAGTCGCCGACCCGGCGCTCGAAGCTGCGAGGGTGCCGACTGGTCATGAAGCCTACCCTACTGGGCTGACAGGTCACGCCCGTGGCGTAGAACCGGGTGAACCGCGTCCCGCTTTTGGCGAGGCTGTCGATGTTGGGCGTTTTCGCATAGGGATGGCCGTAGCAGCCGAGGTCACCGTAGCCAAGATCATCTGCGAGGATGAAAACGATGTTGGGTTTCTCCTTCGCGTCAGCGAAGGATGCCGACACCAGAAGTGTCAGCGAGAACAGGCTAAGGACGCCAAATGTTCTTTTCATATTTCTTATCCAATTTAGTCGATTCATTGCTTGGTTTTATTGGGTTAACGCTCGCGAAACGGTTTGCTGGTAACGACGCGTTTAGTCATCTCTCTGACTGCGAACTTCTCTCCGTCGCTACCCCATCGATTAAGGCAAAGATTCTCTTCATCTCATTCCGGACTACCGCATGATCATCTTGTCTCTCCGGTCGGTTTTCCGGGCGACCCAACTCATTAACGCTGGTCAGCTTTCCCTTGTCGGTATAGATCCATTCCTTGGTTCTGATTTGTCGATTGCTCTTGTACTCGATGTGAACCCATTGTCTTGAAGGCCGGTCTTTGCCCAGGAGCTGCGGGAGGAAGCTCTGTCCGTGGACGCGTTGCACGGGTTTTGGCGCTGAAGCAATCTCAAGAAACGTGGGCAGGAAATCCGCCAGCTCGACGAGGTCGTCGCACCGCGTTCCGGGCTTGATCGTCTGCGGCCAGCTGACGATCAAGGGCACGCGCGAGCCCCGGTCGGTCATCGTCATCTTGCCGCCCTTGATTCTGGCGCGGCTCTCTCCCCAGATGGAAGTCACGGGGCCATGCGTGCCGTTGTCCGCGCAGAAGATCACGATCGTATTGTCACGGACTCCAAGCTCATCCACGGCATTTACCAGCCGGCCGACGTTCTTGTCCAGGTACTCGACCATCTCGGAAAAACACTCCGGGCCGTTCGTTTGCTCTCGATCTGGCAGAGCACTGGTCGCCGGACCACCGGGGACTCTGATGTAAGGCGTATGAACCAATAAAGCCGGGTAATAGACCAAGAAGGGCCCATCCTTACTTCGTTTCATGAAATCGATCATGAAGTCTGCCAGGACGTCCGGGCCAAAGCGCTCGGCAATCGATTCTTCTTCGACCCCGCCATTCACGCGGAAATAGGGCTTGTAGAAACGCGATCGCTTGGTGCCACTGCGGTCATACATCTGCCAAAGACAATGCTCATCGAAGCCGAAAGCCCTGACCGTATCATTGCGTTCGAGCCAGGAGAGATTCCATTTCCCGGCGACCGCGGTGGCGTAACCCGCCTTCTTCAGTTGATTGGCAAAGCTGTTGAACTTCTTCGGGTCCAGATAGGCGTCATCATCCCATTGGGCCAGCACATGTGTGATCCCCGTGAATGCCGGATAGGTGCCCGTCATGATCTCGGCCCTCGATGGAGAGCATGCCGGGTTGGCAAAGCAGTGGGTAAACAACATCCCGTTGCTTGCCAGCTTGTCGAGGTGTGGCGTCCGGACACCGCGGCCTCCATAGGCCTTGAGCGCTTCGATCCCCAGGTCGTCGGCAAAGATCAATACGATGTTGGGTTTGTCGCGTGGCAGAAGCCCGGTTGGAGCCCGGGCCCCTCTTTCTCTCGGAGTCGGGGCCCCCTTCTTCCTGAGCGACTCTTCCCAATCATCATGCGCCGCTTTGAACTTCTGAAAGGCGTTGTACTCGTCGGCCGAGATCCGACCGTCGGAGTCGGTGTCGATATGGGGAAATAGCCACTCCCAACCCTTCTTCTGCCTGTTCCATTCGCCCTGAGACTTCCAGCGCGCCGACATGCCAGCCGGCTTGCTATATGTTTTCCGATCAAGGGTCTGATCCAGGTCTTCCAGCTTCCGTCGGAGCTTGTTGTAGGGAACCTCCTGTACGGGAATCTCGGCATCGACCGCCATGGCGGCGGCCACGCCGGCGGATTCCCCGAGAATCATCCAGACGGGCTCCATGCGAATCGACGTGAATGCGATATGGCTGGCTGAAAGGCAAACGGGCACGAGCAGGTTGTCGCACTCTCCCTTGCGCGGCACGATGGATTCGTAGGGGATCTTGTAGCTGCCGTTGTATTTCCCGTTGTCCAGGTAGACGATGGAAAACTCACCGCCTTGCACAGCGACTTTGCCATCCTCCACGACCACCGCGTACGGCCAATCGTCGACCCCATAGGCTGCCAGACCGACCGTATGAGGCGGATCGGTCTTGCCCTCAAGGTCCTTCTGTGTGACGACGTACGATGACACCATCCGACGGGCTTGGCGAACATAGAACTGGTTTGGCCAGCCTCCGGTCTCATCGAAAGGGCCCCTCCTGAAGGAAGTTTTCATCGCATGTTGCTTCATGCTTTTAGGGGCCGAAGGATCGGTTTTTGCGAAGTGAATCGACTTGCTCAGGAACTCCTGATGGAACTTCCAGATCCGTGACCGCGTCGCCCAGTCGCCGTTCGGGTAGTCCTCGTTGCACCCGTAGACGGTGGACGCCATCAGGTTGCGATTCAGTTGGGCGCCTCCGACGAATGGCCCCCTCTTTGTCTCCGTGATCTTGCCGAGTGTTGTTCGCATCTTTCGATTTGAGAAGATGTCGACACCATCGCGAATGGCCCGGCGGTATAGTTCAAATTCGGCAGGATCGTAATTCGCTGGCTCGGGAATCGGTATGCCTTTGCCGCTCATGTCGAACTCGAATCGGAAGCAGTAACCCATCGTCAACGCGTCAGCACTGCCCTCCGGCCCTATCTGCCGATCTTGAACGAATGGGATCAATCCACTTTCAGGTTTCCCGGGTTCGACGTAGGGGTCGATGTCGTGAACCCAAAGACTCGGACGCACCCCGGCAAGCGATTCGTTGTAGTGCTCCCGCGACTCCCGACCCCAGGTGTAGTTGACTCCGCTCATCGCGAGTAAGTCGCCCTCGTAGGAGCAATCGATGAACACTTTCGCGGAGACCGTGACGGCATTGCGCTTCTTCGGTTCGGGAAT
>CAYFJO010000740.1:0-4148 GCA_964343305.1 uncultured Pirellulaceae bacterium
TGAGCAGTTGCCGTAATCTTCGAGGAATGTAGCCATATTGGGCGCAACCTTAGTCACCGTTGTCGCTTCTGTCATTTCCTGACAGTCATTGGCCGACGCTGACAGCACCGGCTTTTGCGCCACTTCGCAATTAAGCGAACCTACTGTTGCGCCACCCTCAATCGCCCGTTCAAAGTGCTCTTCTATGGTCTGAAGGTAGTGTTTGCTCGCCACCGCTGGAGTGTTCCCAAGCCAATCCGTAACGACATGCAGCGGGAATTGGTTGGCGAGTTCGGTTTCTCTGCTGGCCCGCAAGTTTTGAAATAATCGTGGCCAGGGTGCAATACCCGCTTTCTTGAGAATGCGAAGAAACGGCGTGCGAAGATTCGCCTTTGGATTGCGGTATCGCGTTATCAAATATTCTGCACCATCGGGTGCTTGTTCAAATGCTTCCGCCATGATCTGCCGCAATTCGGGAAATAGAGGAACGACTCGCCAAGGTTTTCCCTGCTTCTTCGTTTTGGGGGAAGTGACCGTGAAACGCTCATTCTCCCAGTCGATATCGTGCCGCCGAATTCCAAGTGTTTCGCTTGGATTGCGAACGCCACCATAACGTGCAAGTGCGACGATCAAACGCCATTCAACATTTGGGCAAGAATCCAGGATCTTAGCGGTCGTGGATCGATCCACGAAGTACTTGCGACCATCATTCTGTTCGCTTCCACTGCGGACTTCCGTGAACGGATTTCGATCAACTAGGCCCTTACGCATTGCAGCCTTGAACAGCTGACGTGCTCGTTTCACATGCTTACTAATCGTGGCTTCGGCGTGGCCTTCGACCAACCAACGGCGCCAATCATCGGCTTCGCCATCTGAAATAGATCGCAAATCGCGGTCACTGCCAAAAAATGTAATCAGCTTAGTTTGCAACTGCTTGAAATTGGCAATCGTGCTATCCGCAGAGTCAACCTTTCGCCCCTCGATAAAGGCCTTGGTGAACGCCCCTAACGTCGATGATTCACACCGGGGCACAAAATCACCAAAGCCCGCGTTCGTGAGCTTTTCGTACATGTCCGTGCCAAGAGTAGCGAGCCACTGGGCGGTCTCGTTACTTGGCGAAGTCCCTGAAATCGCTGCTGAGACCAAATCCTCAATTCTAACGCGAATCGTATCGGCAGCTTTCTTGCTGATTGCGCCCAGGCGAATCGCGCGCCGGCTTTTGTCCTTATCATAGAATTGCAAACGGTAGTGGACTTTCCCGTTTTTACGCCGGTCTTTGCTGATACTCGCCATTTGGTTATTACCTGACAATGTTTAAGGATCTTGCAGATTAGTGTTTCAGTTCGTGGCTCGAATTTCAATCGGCCAGCGTCTTCTTCATGATAAGACGATCGATGGGGCGTCTATTTTCACTTGGTGCGGACGGAATCCGATAAAGGCTCCGCAAACACTGCACTTCGTACGCAACCAGCCTGGTCGCATCGTTGCTGGCTCATCGATCCATTCACGTGGATCAACGTGAAGTCTACATTGCTCTGGGCAACTCAACACTGACTTCGTTTCCAACGACGATCGCGACCACGCGTCCTGTAATTGCCGGAGGACTACTGGATCGGTTGGCATAAATATCTATTACCTATCTTTCTGTTTTAGCGTCTCGCCCCATTAAGGGGCGTAGACGCCCTTATGGTCCCTTATGGGATACCGGAAGCCCACTTCCGCAGTTATTGCTGAAGATTTCCGCTGTTAACCGGAAGCGTACTTCCGGTGTGCTTAGGAAGTGGAGCTCCTCTGTTTAGGAGTTGCAATTGAAATGACGCGGTAGCATGAAGCTCCACGATTCAATCCACCGTGATACGTAACGACAAGAAGCCCATGCTTCTCCAAACTCTTGATTGAACTTCGAATGGTACGCTCGGAAAGACCAGCCCGCCTTGCAATGTCAGACTGAGATGTTCTCGCACGGCCGTCTCGTGTGTCGCGAAACAGGATGAACCAAACCTGAATCTCCGACGACTTGAGATCTCGCATTGTGAAGTCGACGAAATTGTTTAGTTCAGCGAATCGGCTGGAAGTTGTTTTTGTGCGAGAGTGCTTTGACCTAGCCGCCGCATCTTTCGTTTTCGGAACCTGTTCTTTCGGCTGTGGTGCAACGGGTAGCAACACGCTTGCCCCAGGAAGGACGTTTTGCTCGTCACGCACGTTAAGTTCACTTGACATCGGGAGCATCCTCTATGTTGTTCCAGGCTGCTCGAAGTCCTTCTGCGAGATCGGCTGACTCGGTTTTCAGGCTTTCGTGAGGCGTAAATGATTGCACGGACTTATCGAAGACCAGATCGATATCTAACGCTTCGGTGTGGCGTGCCTTCAAGTGTTTTAGCGTCACATGCTCGTCGTCCGACGGCGCCAATATAAACGCGTCGTCTGCGCCAAACTCCAATTCGCTTGATTCTCGAAATGAGGCCAAACTTAAACCACCAGCGTCGTAAGAACTTCGGCCTTTGCTATCCTTCGTGCGTGCAACCGCCGCGACAACAACGACGGCCACCCCGGTGTCCGCAAACTGCCTCACGTAATCCATCGTTTCATTCACGGAGCCACGCTGGTCATCTTGTTTTCCAGGAGGTCGAATACGTTGTATGTAATCCAATACCATTAATTTCGCGCCAAAAGCGTCCGCAGCAATCACAGCATTAGCCAAATCAAAAGGAGGGCGAACAAAGCAGATACGATCGGCAACCGCACCAAGGGTGTTCATGCCCCAGTCGATTCGTTGGACGTGTTTGCGACTGATTTGACGGTATCGGATGTCCCTAGCGGAAACGCCCGACAATCGAGATAACTGTCGATCCAGAAGGACTTCGGGTGGCATTTCGATATTGCAGACCGACGCTCGAAGATTAGGTGTTAGACGCAGCGCATCGATGACGCATTGCATCGTAAATGCTGTTTTTCCGGCACCCGGTGCACCGCCAATGAGCGTGACAAGTTTGGGGCCAATTTCAACTCGAGCGAGTGCCCCTTCGCCAATTGGAAACAGTTGCGGTGGTGCGCCCGTGAGGACGTTTTCACGCCATTGATCAAACACTTCGGTCGCGACTTGAAAGTTTGTCATTGATTATTCCTCGTAATTTAGGCCACAGTCGATTTGCCGCTTAATATCTTTTGGTGGCAAACCACTGTCGCGTGCGGATTCAGTTAGTAACGCATGGGCAAGGTCGCGCGGGCAATTGAACTCGGCGAGATTAGCTGCGGCCGAAAACAACAGGCGATGCCGATCTCCCGCTACTGCTCCTTCACGAATAAACTGCAGCGTCGCTTGATTCAGGCTCGCTGAATCGTTCCTTCCCGTTGCTTCGCATCGTTGGACGACCTGCATGCTTGCTCGCCCCCAATCTTCAATCGCTCTTTCATTCGATTGAGGAAAACTTGGTATCTCGAATGGCTCTGGCTGGGTCGCGCGCTCAGCAATTGCTATCGCCTTTACATACATCAATTCGTCATACGTCACTCGGCGCTTGTGAAGGCCCGTTTTGGGGTGGCGAGAGTTCGGTGCACGAA
Organism: uncultured Pirellulaceae bacterium; assembly: GCA_964343305.1. GTDB lineage: Bacteria > Planctomycetota > Planctomycetia > Pirellulales > Pirellulaceae > CAYFJO01. The sequence goes on from CAYFJO010000740.1 coordinate 3,541, forward strand.
ACGCACGTACCTTGTCGTAGACACTAGTGTCAATTGCTACCGACGCACGGTCTGACCATCCTTCGGCAAAGAATCGGGCCACTTTGTTGAATGTTACTGAAGGTTGCCGAAGTCGCTCGAGGTCATTTCCTCAAGCTTCAACCCAATCGCCGTTCCAAATTCGTTCCTTGGGCGAGACCGGTGAGACCAGCGGGAAACCAAATTCAGCAAGTGAATCAAAGGGCGAGTTACACTCTCTTAGCTCACGAGCCGACGCAGCTTGTTTTGGACTCGGGGAACGCACAGGCCGTGAAATTTTGGCGCATGATTCTATTAAATTGACTTCGCGTTCGAGCTTATGGATTTGTTCGTCGATTTCTCGGCGTTGGCTCCTCAACTTTTCTATCCTTGCCTTCATCGTATCGATGGGGGGCATTCGGGGAAACGGCGTGACAATCTGAGCCAAGACAAAATGTCAACGACACACCAAATAAAAGAGATAGTCGCATGTTTGATTCTCCATCATCTTTGCGTTATTGCGACTGATCGAAAATCCTTGCTAATCGGGCCATGCTGATACCGATCGTTTAATTCCAGCCACGGTCGATCACTAGAGGCGGGCACGTTTC
>CAYFJO010000741.1:0-4128 GCA_964343305.1 uncultured Pirellulaceae bacterium
TCGACGAGCGATCGCGTCCGGTCGCAAACAGGCAAGTGACAAACACTCAGCTTCAGACCCGTAGATCGATCTCAGTTTCAACTCGAAATACGTCGTCATTTGGATCGTTTCGCCAAATGAGGCTGACTTTGGATACTTCAAAACTCACTGGCTTCCATTCGCTTTGAAGTTGATCGACGAGTTGTGACAGTTGTTCGTGACCTTGACACTGCCCAACACTCAAATGTGGCCGAAAACGTCGAGGCAATTTCGTGAATTGTTGGCTGAAGCCCGCAATCGATCGGCTGATCATCGCGCGCAGCTCTTCGACCGCATCATTTGGTTGTGGATCAAGCCAGACTGTGTGCTTCCCACGTCGATGTCGAAACGACTTGAACGCAGAAAGCGAAACTTCAAATGGTGAAATCGTCTCGCAAGCCTGCCGAATCGGTTCGGCGATCGTGTCAAACTGTTCAACAGCAATAAATGGATAAACGAGCGTTATGTGCGGCATCCAGCGTTTTACTTTGCTGTCGTGTCGCTGCCGAATGGATTGGATCGCGGGCCACACATCTGAAGATGGAATGATTACAAGCGCCGAATAATGACTAAGGTTAAGGTTCATTCGACTGATCGACTTAGTTGATCGACGCGTTTCAGCAGAGTTGGAATCCGGTTCGAGCCGTGCATGCGGCGAATGCAGTCCGCTGCTTCATCCTGGTCCATTCCCATCGATGTGATCAGCAGAGGCCGATCGCTTGAACCGCGAAGAATCTCCACTGCGTTGGTCGCCGTCGCGAATCGTGTTTTTGCAACGCCGAGGATCGGCGTCGTTTCATCAAGCGCCTCGTATAAATGAACACCCAGCCCTTTGCGTCCATCGTCGTCGAGCCAGACATAGCCGTCGATGACAATAATGTCAGGCGCGATCGACAACTCGTTGAGAACGGCTGTCACGCATGGTAATTCACGACGGTAGAATTGGCCCGGCACGTACGGTTCAACTTGATCGATATCGAGGATATGTTCGCCAAGCGGTTTGGCGTCTTCCCAATCTTCAAATGTCACGCACGCAGCTCGCGCGGTGTCTTCTCGATATCCAACGTCAATGCACGCGATCATGCCCGTTTAGTCGTCCTTGGTATTCAATTCTTCCCAGTCGGCAGGCCAATGCGTTTGGGCAAAGTGCTGGCGGGCTCGCTCAAGTTGGTCTTGCCATTGGGGCAATGTATATCGATCTGACAAATGGAAAAGGATGAGTCGATCAGGTTGCACACGCTTGGCCAATCGCGCAACATCGGACGACGTCATGTGATAGTTTTTGCGAGCGAGTTCAAGATCTTCATCCGAGTAATTATTCTCACAAACGACCGTTTGACATCCACTCAGAAATTCGACCAGATCATCTTCCGCCGCCTCGCCATCCAAATAGAAGTCGGTCAAATAGGCGAGCGATTCGCCGGATGTCGTTGTTAGTAGTTTGTCGCGTAAATCCCCGACTCGATGATCCGCGCCGTCGATTTGTACTGTGGAATCTTGGTCAACAGTCGTGTCCTTGATCGTTCGCAACCAAGGTCCCGGTTGAAATCCGAGTTCTGAAACGACAGCCATATCAACATTGGTGCGGTCACTTTCTTGGACGACGTAAGCCAAACTGGTCGTGCTATGGCTCAGCGCCTTCGTCGTAACCTGGAACGAGTTCGACTCGTAGATGATGCCGTCGTGTGGCTGATTATCCATCGGATGTTCGTAGGCGAATCCTTCGCACGTGAGAAAACGCGATGTCCGAAGCTCGCCGTCGGTGATCTCCGAAACGTGCCATTCACCTGGCAGGTCCTCGACCAGATCCCAAGTGAATCCTTGTAATCGATGGTGGATTAGCTCGATCGTCCCTTCAGGTCCAAAAACGCGCAGCGGAACGTCAGGCCGACACCAATTGAACCGCAGCAGCGAATCGAACCCGGCAATGTGGTCAATGTGGAAGTGCGAGAAGAAGACCGCCTCGATATCTTGTCGATGAGAGACGGGAATGCCATCAAGACTTCCTTCGCCACAATCGAACAACAAGCGATGCAACGACTGGCCTGTGTCGACCGTCGTCAGCAGCGCGTTATCGCGACCGGGTTGTCCCATGATTTTGTATTCAATACTCATGACGCATCAGTTTTGACATGACAACCAATGGAAAACAAGCCAGCGATTTAGCATGGACGTCGCTCGTTTCTTACGTTCGTTCACGCAGTATGACGACTCGCGCGTCGACGTTTAACACCTGAACACCGCCATCGAGTTCAACGAATGGCTCCTTCCAATTCGCGTGGCCACGTACGATGAGTTTTGGACGAAGCAGCTCGATGATTTCACGAATGAACGACGCTCCTCGAAATCCATGCGCTGGAGCGTCCGGTCCGTCGTGCATGACCAGAATGTCGGTTTGGGATTCGAGCAACGATTTCAAGGCACGGCCGTAGTCGTCTGCGCTGCGACGTTGCGCCCGATGAGGACTGCCAATGATCCCACCGAGACCAGCGATTTTGAGTCCGTTGATGTTAACGCGGGCTTCGTCAAGGTAATGAATCTTGCGGGAGTGAAAACGCGGCGCAGCCTTGGGATCATCTCCGAACGTGTCGTGGTTGCCAGCGACTCCGGCAACCCAGTCGAATTGATCCGCGAACGACCACCACACATTGGTCACGTCGCCCGAACCGCCACGACGATCGAGTGCGGGAACGGTGTAGAAATCTCCAGCCAGCAAAACGCCAATCTGTCCGGTTGTCAGCCCCAGCTCCGGCAGGATATCCGTGGCAAGTTGTTCAGGAAGAACTTCGCCCAACAATCGGGGCGGGGCGGTCGGCGATTTCTTGAGTTGTTCTCGACCTTGAAGGTCAGCCGTCGCGATGATCGCGCTCATGCCGTCGGGCAGACGATCAACGAACGCCTCGTGGACTGGCAACTGATCGACATAGAATGCCCCTGGCCGCCTTCCTGCATTGAGAAAGGGGATCTCGGTAATGAGTTCGGGATTGATGGATTGGATACGCATGAGGATTTGATGTCGAGTTGATCATCGCACAATTTCGCCTGCACAGCGGATTTAGGTTGTGGCTTGCAGTGGAGACAGTGAGACCCGGCCACAGGTTCATCGAGTGTCACTCGACGTCCAGTACCTGCTGGATTTTTGGCTGACCGTAAACCGCGTCGCCAGTGAAGACTTCCAGGTTTTCCAGGATCTGCGCATGGCCCGAGCTATGCGTGTGTCCGCACAGGACGGTCATCGTCCGGTCCGGGTGTGCTGACATGAATTCGACCAAGACGTCGCCGACCGCTTTGCAGGTGAAGTGTGGTGCCCAGTTGTCGTCCGAAAGTTGGCTCTCGTGCCAGCATGCTTCGCGGTACGGTGGAACATGCGTGAGCACGACAATCCGCTCGCTCGTTTTCAAAGCCTGCGGAAGAATCTGGCGAAAGTGGTCGGCTGCTTCATCCCCCAACTCTCCAAGTTTCGCGTGTAACTCAGACGTCAAGATTGACTCCGGCGGCAAAAGGTCAGTGCGATGAAGTTCTTGTAGTTCCTCGATCAACGCGTAGTCGTTCAGCACCACATGGGACTCGAAGAACCTACCGATACGACCGTCGCCCCAACCACCGTGACCAACGAGCGCTGTCTTGTCGGTAAGCTGAATAATTCCGGCATCGGGAAGCCACTTTAGACTTGATGACTCTCGGCTGACCGCGACCGCAATCTCGCGCACACCAGCAATCGAACCTCGATAATAGTCGTGGTTGCCGAGCACAAAATAAAGCGGAATATTCGCCACATCTGACAGTTGGCGAAGTGAATCGGCAAACGAATCCGCTTCAGCAATGTCGCCGCCAACCAGCACAGCGTCCGCGTCACTTTCATCGATCCGTTGCGCAAGTGAAGACACTTCGTTTGGCATGACGAAGTTAAGATGAATGTCCGTGAGCCAAGCGAGTTTCATCGGATCTTCTACAAACTAACAGCCGATCGATTTACCAAATTGCATGACGAATTATGCAACTATGGTGCCCAGGCAACGTCCAAGTTTCCCGATCGATAATTGCCGGTAAGCCGGCCAAACTCGATTCTGTCGATGATAACGGGGTTGAAGGGGAAAACTGGATTTGGGT
>CAYFJO010000742.1:0-4116 GCA_964343305.1 uncultured Pirellulaceae bacterium
AACCGGTTGCGTTTCCCGGCTGCCACTCGCCGTGGATTGGGGGATGAAGTTGGGGGGCTGTTCATGAGTAATTGTCTTAACGTTGTTACTTCCTAGTTCGCTGTTCGACGCAACATTTTCTTGTTCCTTTTTCTGACCCTTGTCATCAACATACGCAATTTGTTGGTCCCCCTTCGCCACGTTTTGTTGCCGCACGACGGTGACGTTGGGGGTGGCGACCGGTGTGCGGTATTCGCGTAACGCCAAACTCGTTTTGCGAAACTCGGCCATTAGTCGCAGAGCTGCCCCGTTATAGAGGACGGCCTCTTCGGCGCTTTCTGAACAGGCCGAATGCGCGTGCAAATCGCCGATTCGGTGATGTGCCAGCAATAATTGTTCGATCAACATAACCTCGATCGGATCGGACGGTTTACCAGAAGCAGTCAAGATGTCGTCGTGATAGGCTCGGAAGCCATTCGACTCGACTACCTTTCCGAAAGTTTTGCTGAGACAGGTTGCTAGTGCCGCCGAGGTCGACGTCTGCTTGATCACTTCCGCCTGACTCTGACTGGGCGTCATCGGAGCAGCGGCAGTTTCGGACGGCTCTGATTGTATGGCTGCCATTGTTTACTCCCTGATCATGTCGATCTAATAAAATCGGTCGAAGTGAGTTCAAGCATCGCGAGGATGATTAACACACCTTCGTTTGTTGGGGAAATAATCTGATGCACTCGGCTGTCGCCAAATGCCGATAATGGTTTCTAATTACCATTTTCGAGGCCAAACCAAACGAGATCAACCTCTATGCCGAGAAAAAGTCCTAAGAAACTGAAGAAGGACTCATCAGTGATGGCGACGGACGCCAAGGCCGCTCAAATGGTCGAGCGACTTCGTCATCGCTACGAGATCGGACAGGAGGCGAATCTGACGCAGTTGTCGATTGAGGAATTTGCCGCCAAGGAAGGGCTCAGCTCACACACCGTGCGCAAACTCAAGCGGTTCGCCAACGCATATTCACCGGAAGACCTGAACGAGTTTTGCCAGCTTCGGCGACCCAACGGACTGCCATTGCACTTTGGCTATGTCAACTACCTGCTGGTGGTCGCAGACAAGGTTGAGCGCCAGAAGCTCCAGCAACGATTGGCACGCGAAGGTTGGTCGGCGACCGAGTTGGCGGGTCGGCTGCCACGAAAGTTCCGCGGTGCGAGCCCTCACGGACGGCCGATGAAGAAGCCGGCAACGTTGGCAGCAGGACTGGAGAAAGCGGCCGAAGAGGCTATTCGGTTGACCCGTCGTGTTCAAGTTGTCCGGGACGTCGTCGACGGACGTCCCGGACCCAAACTGCGGGAGCGGGCCGAGGAAATGTTGACGGCTGTGACAGCTTTGAGGCGCGAGCTGCGATCGCTGGAAAAGGAGCTGCGTGATCTTGCAGCGCAACGCTAATCGTCAGTTGGGTGTGTGACTGCGACTTTGCGCATGATGATGGGCAATATGATCCGCCCATCTCAGCGCGGATAGATTGTCCAGCAATGCTTCACAGCGTCTCGCACTGTCCCCATGTTGGACCAGCTTTCACATCGACTATGATCGGTACGCTAAAGCCAAGTGGCACGACCTCCATCTCCCTGCGCATTACGTCGGCCACTTCGTCGACTCGGTCGACTGGTGCTTCCACCAGTATGGAGTCGTGGACGGTTAGCAGCAGCCGGCAGCCGGCCGGCAGGGTTTGATGAACACGGGCGATCGCCAGCTTGATCAAGTCGGCGGCGGTTCCCTGGATGATCGTGTTTACGGCTTGCCTTTCGGCTTCGCGAACCTCAGAACCGACAGACGACCAAATCGCCGGGAGAGCCCTTCGACGTCCAAAAAGGGTACGCACAAATCCGGTCTGATGAACTTCATCAAGGACTCCCTCAATCCACGTCCGCACGTTCGGTCGCACGCGGAAAAAGTCCTCGATAAACCGATCAGCCTCACGCAGAGTAACTCCCAGCTGCTTAGCCAGACCGTACTCGGTTTCGCCGTAGACGATCCCGAAGTTGACGGCCTTCCCGATTTGGCGTTCCGCGTCGGTGACCTCGCGAACGGGCTTGCCAAGAGCCAAGGCCATCGTCTGCTTGTGTAGGTCGATGGTCTCCCCCGCGAAGGCTTCGAGAAGCGTCGGCTCTCGCGAGAAATGGGCCAGCACCCGGTATTCCGCCTGCGACACGTCGGCCTCGACAAGAACACAGCCGTCGGCGGCGGTGACCACATTCCGTAGTCGTCGGTGGAGTCCTTGGAGGTTTGGTTCCCCACAAGTGAATCGTCCTGTCACAGCCCCCAGTGGATCGAGACTCCCATGAACCCGTCCATTGCCGGGAGAAATGTGGATTGCCAGGCTGCGAGCTGCTTGCCGTATCGGATGCTCGTCTCGGTATCGACACAAGCACGGAACGACCGGGAGCACTGCACCCAGCACCTTCAGCGCGTGACTGCTCACGGACGGCTTGCCGCTTCTGGGGGTCCACGACGGCACGGGCAGCCCGCAGCGGTCGTATAGGAAATCAGCAACTTGTCCATCATCGTCCGGGTTGATGGACATGCCGGCAACTTCATTGATCTGGTGTCGCAGAATCTCCAGTTCGGCGGCGGCGGAAGATTCGATGACGTTTAATAACTCTCCGTCGATGCCCAAACCGTGGATGATCATGTCGACTACGGGATCAATCACGGGGATCTCGATCTGGGCGTATATCGTCCCCAGGGTGGCCGCGAGCAATTGACCCGGTAGCGACTGGAACTGCCCTTGAATCGTAGCGACGGATGCCAAGGGATCGAGAGACTCGATTGCAGGCGATGGCGAACACAAGCCGGCGTACTCCAGCAGCCGCCGCATGATGCGAACGTCGTCCACGTGTATGGCGGAAGGAAGGGTGAAGACTCGCTCGATTGTGCGGCCCAGGATTGCGTCACCATAGATACGAGGACGATTACCCAACGCACGTAGAGCGACGGGGATGTCTTCGGTGACAACCGACGACTCAACGCCGCCACCCGCGATGGCGACACCCACCAATCGCGATTCGCCGCGGGCAACGGCGGCGGCGTTACGGGGACCATCGAGCTGATAGTCGATGGCGACAGCCTCGGCCTCCCGTCGGGCGAGCAGGGCGCTGGTAATCATGCAGAGGGCTCCGCTGTTGTTGGTCTGACCTGTGAAGCGGTCGTGCCCAGGGCGGTCGCGGCCGATTCCCAGATCTCCTCGCGGGTACACTCTCCCGGATCCTGTCGGCCAGAAGGGAGCGAGGCGACGACAACGCGACGGTCCCCCGAGCCCATCGGTCGCATTGCTTGAAGTTGACGCGCGAGCCGCCCTGCGGCTTGCCTTGCATCGTCGTCTGGCAGAATTACGATCGGCCGGCCCGCGAAGTGGTGACGCAGGAGGAGAAGCTGATCGTGGGAGACGCTTTTGCCAAACGTGGCCACGGCCCCTGGTCCGGCCCGCCAAACGTCGGTCGGCCCCTCGCAGAGCAGCACAGGGCCAGCAGTTTGCTTGGCGTGGCATAGTCCGTAAAGGATCTTCGACTTGGAAAAATTGTCCGCGAACAGATACTTGGGTGTGTCCTTATCAGGTTCCCCAATCCAGCGGGCCTGCCAACCAGCGAGCACAAGTTCGTTTGAATCGGTGTCAGGAGCAAATTGGAGTAAGCGGCGTTCCACCGGTATTAGGATCCGGTTTGACGCCCGACTCTGGGACCAAAGTGAAGTATAGCGGATGTCCCACACCTGGGACAGTTCGGTGGGGTCAAAGCCTCGGTCTCGTAGATACGCGACGGCCGGTTGATCGTCGGGGAGTTGGTTGATCGGTATGGAATTGGACGGCAGTTCAACAAAGGTGGTCTGGCAATCGTTGTTGGCCGATTCGTCGTCGTTGTAAGGGCCGTCGCCTGAACGGCGACGTTGTCCCCGCGACGGGACAGCGACCAGCGCGCGGAACTGTGCTCGTAGCGACGCCTTTTCGTGGCAGCGGTCATCGTTCTGGCAATACCAAAGGTTGTAATCGACGCGTTGAAGCACCGGGTCGTACTGTCCGTATTGGTAACTGACGGCGAGGCGGTGTTTCTGATCGCCGCAAAACGGGCAGTTGATTCTGTACTG
>CAYFJO010000743.1:0-4102 GCA_964343305.1 uncultured Pirellulaceae bacterium
GCCCGGTGTTTTGGGTATATATTGGGTACCGTGAGTCGACCCGTCGTCGTAAGTCCAGTCGGGGCGAGCCGCTCTTTACAGAACAGAAGGTACAAATCACGAAGGATGATATCGATCGTGCGGCTTAAAAGGGGGCATGAGTCTGAATAATCGGCGTAGTTGGCACGACCGTTACTCAACGCCGTGTTAGCGGTCATGGATCGGCCAGACGAGTGACCTGCTGTCGTCTCTTTCGTTAAACGATCGGGACACAGCAATTCGATCTCCCATCAACTCGTCCGCCTTGCCATCAATTTTTGTGCGTGCCGCCCAGATGGCCACCAGGTTCGCATTCCGTCTGAGTTCGAGTAGATCATTTGTCGATACGTTCGTACCTTGAATGGTTAACTTCCGAAGGGAAGCAAGTCCCCTTAGGTAGACTAGCCCCTTCCCGGTTATCGCAGTGAAATCGAGGTCCAGTAGTTTCAGACTCCCCATCTCACTAACTCGAACTAAGTCATCATCGCGGATTTTTGTTCCCGCGAGCGACAAATCTTCTAATGAAGACATTTGGGCGACGTGGGCGAGGCACTTTCCGTTGATTGTCTCATAGGAGAGATTTAGCCTGCGGAGCGCGGGTAGTCCGACAATATGACACAATCCCGATCCGTCGATTCCTGTGCCGCAAATAGTGAGTGATTCCAAGTTTCTCAGACCACGCAAATATCGAAACCCACCGTCAGAAGGCCCAGACCCATGAAATGCTATGCGCTTCAATTTCGTCATCGTCTCTAGTTCGCGCAGTTGAGAGTCTTGATAGTTTGAATAGGCAATTGACAAGTCCACTAGCTCGTTCGCTTTCGCCAAATGTCGCCAACCTTCTGTCGAAAGCGGAACTCTAAAGAAGTGCAGTTTCTTCAAACCCTTGATGCTTGAAAGATGGGACAAGCCAGTGTCGCCACCTTTCCACGAGCCTTCGTTGAAAGCAATGTACCGGCCGGATATTGGTTCATCATTTCTGTTTCGAATTACCCGTCCAAGATCATCAATTTCGTAGACGGGCGATCCGCATTGCCATATCGCCGCAGTGGCAAGCCGATGTCGCTCCGACGGCGCCTTCGACCAACGAATCTCAACGGACGGTAAGGCTTCGTGCAGGGCTTGAATGCCTTTCTCTGTAACAGAAGTGTCGGACAATACGATGGAATTGAGATTTCGCAATTGATGAAGATTGCGTAAACCAGAATTAGAAACGGTCGTTGAACTCAGATTCAATTCGCGCAGTTCGTGGAGCGTTCTCAATTGCTCAGTCGAATCATCCGAAATGGATGTTCCTGCAAGGTCAAGTTGGCGTAACTGTCTTAACCCTCTAATAATCGGCGCATGTTTGTCGCTTAACAGAGAACTCCGAAACGTTAAGTGGCGAAGATCTGGAAGCGACCGAAGGGCGAGGATTTGCTTCTCATTTCGTGGCCTCAAAAGTTCTACGAAACGAACGGACTGAAAATAGTCGACACCAACTCGTTCTTCCAACCAATCAGTAACCGATGACTTTTTGTGGCATGGTTCACCATTCTCCCGGCACCAATCCGAATGAAAAATGACTGCATTGGCAGTAGTTAATAGTCTCACCGCATGTGCTTGGTTCTGTACCCTGCGCACGCAGGACCCAAGGACAGCGACGCCTATGCCGACAAAGGCGGTCAGGACGAGCAAGCCACGAAGACTGAATTGCCACTTTTTCTTCGAAGATGTTTGAGCGGATTGAGCCAAACGATTGACCTTTTTTCGACGGCATGCGGCGGGGGCTTCTACATTTCGTTATTGATGCCGAAATCTTGGTGCGGGACCGCTCTAAATATGCGAGAAGATTGCGCGAACTACCTGAATGTCAGAAGGGAGATTCCAATACAACCCCGGTGAAAACCCATGCCGAGCGGATGATATGTGGTTCGTGGCGTTCCTAATCGCGACTGCTGGGGCTGGTGTCAGCCTATGCGTCCACATTTTGACATTTGTCGCACCCGCAGTAGGCGCGGAACTCGGCGACCTCGCGTTCCTTGCCGTGGGGGCGATGATTGTTGTCGCGCCAGCCGTTATCATCGTTGCGTTATCCGGGCGACAACAATCGTGGCGCGAGATGTGGGCCGAGGTCTCTGAACAAGTGCCGCGATGGAAACGAGTCCTAACCTTGCTCATATTCATTTACGCGGGATTTAACTTCTTCCACACGATCTACCTAAATCAAGGCGGGCAACCAACGGTGGAAGATGGACAATACTTGCTCATCGAGCATGGCCGCACCATCGCACAGTTGACAAAGCAGGAATATCGAAAGCATCAAGCATACGTCGTGCGGAGTTTCTCTGGCCATTGGGTTGTAGGGTTCTGGTTCGCTATTGTCGTTTATTTTGTCGGAATGTCTGACGAACGGCGCTGGAACGTGGCACTGTTCAAGCAGTCCAATGCGAAACTACGCCACTAACACAATGTCTCGCAGCAATTGTCTTCGCTCTTTGTTTAACGGGCGTTCTGTTGGTAAAATCAATCGTGATTTGGCGTCGTCCGCTTCGTTAAAGGCGGCGACGGATGTTCTACCCGTTAGACGTGCGAACCGAATTGGCCTATCAACCGTATGGTTCACATTGCCGTTGCGCGTTCTAATTCTAGCTGCTCTGTCGTGCAGGAAGGTTGCCGACGTGCGTCTACAATTCCGCATTAGTACACTGATGCTTGTCACGGTCATTGCGGGGCTACTCGTTGGATGGTGGTGCGATCGACATCAGTTGATGGTCAATCACAATCAATCCCTTGAGAGAAATCAGCAACTTGAGGAACGGTGTCGGCAGCTAGAAGTCATTCAATCTGCAATTGAACGAGAACGTCAATCGCTCGAAACGGAATTGCAGGAGACTAAGCATTCGCTGTCCCCTGCTGACAATATGCTGAAATCAGAGCTTCATCGCCTAAGATATGTCCTCGAAGGATTTTCCAAGGAAGAGTACTACAAGCTTCGCCGCTAACAAGACGATTACTGTATTATTTGTTGCTGTCCGATTGTTCTGCCTGTGGAACTAATCTGCCGCTCCGGAATGTCATGCCGCCACTAACTTTCTGAAGAGATTGATTCCCTTGAAGTTGCTTTGGTTCAGGAGGCCTACTCGTCCATTCGTAGACCATCAACGGAAGCCAATACTTTTTGTCAAACGCAGCAACCTCCCGATCTTTTTGTTCAAAAAGAATCGGCGCAAGGCGTGAGTCGTCTATAACCGTCACGAGCATCTCCGTCCGTTTCTCATGCAATTCCCGCCCCCGCTCCCTGACGCGCCAGAACGCCACGGCCAGCACGGTAAACAGCGTCGTCAACAGAATGAACTTCCTCAAACTGAACTGCCACCAGCGGAGTTTCGGTTTCGGTTGGGAATCAGTCATTCGGGAAGGGAATCCAGGATGATTGCCACTATCGGCAGCAAAATCAGCATGGAAATCAGCAGGAGGATTGTCTGAAAATCGCGAGTTTTATCCTCCGACCACGATTTGTCATTACTCGTATCCACCGCCGTTGGCGGATCTTCTTCGATGGCCTGTGGCGGCTCGTAGGGATTCGGCTTGTCGGGGGTGCTGGGCATGGGACACCGATGGTTGTAAACGGCGGTCAGAAAACGTATAAGCCGTTGTTGATCGTAAATGACACAGAATAATGTGTCACACCAGCGTAAGGGTTCGCGAACCGTACCAACAGCGGAATTGTCACACACACACCTTCGATATGGTGCGAACGTCGTCCTAAGATAAGATTAACTTGTTGTTAGGCGCGTTACGTTGTCGTGGACAACGGCGTCGGCAATCCCAATCGTTGGGCGATCGAGAAGGAATTCGCTTGTGTTACGTAGATGGTTATCTCTGCGTTTCTCGCTTAAATCTCTTCTCCTGTTGTTCATTTTGGTTGCAGTACCACTGGCGATGTTTGCGACAAGAGTGCAAAAAGCGCGCTTGGAAAATTGGGCCGTAGTCGAGCTTGAAAAACTCGGTGCGATCATCAGATTTGACTATCAATCGGAAGTCGTTGATAGGTAGAACGCAACGCCGATAAGGAAGAACCGTGCGCGCATGATTTCGTTAC
>CAYFJO010000744.1:0-4069 GCA_964343305.1 uncultured Pirellulaceae bacterium
TTGGGCAATTCGCCGGTGTGTTGAGGTTGCGGCTGATCGATCGGAAGTTCGCCCCAGCGTTGTTCGAACTGCTGCAATTCGATGGCCGCAAGTTGGCCCGACACCAATTGATGTTCCAGCGACGGCGCGATGGTCATCGCGAACATGCGTTGCCCGTGACGTTGTGCGACCGCCGATAGTCGCGGCAATTGCAGGCGGCCCACACCGCTTGCTCCCGACAGAACGAATCGCGCTTTGAACTCGAGTTGCCGCGCGTCCAGCGGTTGCTTAACCGGGATTCGAACCGTTTGCTGGTCTCGCTGGTTGGTGATCACGGGCGAGTCCAACGGTTGATCTGGAAGCAATCGCATTTGCCACCGAGGATCGGTCACCAAGTGGACTTCTTTCACAAATCGGCCTTCGGCAGCAGAGATGCGGATGTTGGCATCGATTGCCACCGAACCCGGACCGATCTTCAGCCAAAAAGCTTCCTCCGCGACCACTTCGTTGGTGTTGTTCGGGGTTGGCCAGCGAATCACCAGTTGTTCGGCCGGACCCAAGTCGGCGACGAAAGTGCCGTCATCGCCGCCCTTTTGGGCAAGACCGAGTGCCGATGGAAACTGAATACGTGCCATCTCGCCGGAGAAGGTGACTTTCACTGACGAACGTGCCGCCGGCGGAATCGTCAGCGAGATTTGTGGATCCGTTTGTAGTTTTGGTACGAAGTGAAACTCGACCTGGTGCGTCCCCGGTGAATCGATCTCGATCACAAGATTGTCATCCCATTCCAATTCACACACCGTGCCGTCGACTTGCAGCGATGACGAAAACAACTCTTTCTGCTGAAATGGCAACCGAAGCAGAGTTGAATCCTTGAACGTTTCGACTTCGTAGTTCGCGACGAAAGCAACGGGTTTGATTTGGCCAGTTGCCGGCTCGCGACGCAACTCGCCTTGATACATTGCAGATTTCAAAATCCACACGTTTGATTGCCCAGTGACTTTCTTCTCGTGCCTGAGAATGGTGTCGTAAAACTCACGTGGCACGTAAGCGACGCCCGTCGGGCTCTTATCTTCGTCGATCGGTATCACGACTGGATAGATTTTTGGTTTTGTCAACGCCACGTCCTCGTCTTCCTGGCCCATGATTCGTGAGCTAACGACGACGGTGGCCAACACTGCAACGAGCATGCCGACGACCACGGCTCTGGCGGTTGATGATTGGGAATGGACAACTCGCGGTGGTTCCGGCCGCGCGAGACTTGAACTGGGAACGCGTACGACCGACATGGCCGCACCCAACAGCACGCCCAGAAACAACCCGCTGGTAATCGGCACATAAGGCGCCGGCACGATCAACGCAACAACGCCTGCCAGCGCGATCCACCAAACCACCGTTTGCAACCTCCGCAAGCACGTCCACCACACGAGCGACACAGCCAACAACGCGACGCCCCATCCGAACGACGCCACGACCCGTTTGGGATAGACCGCCACGCTGAAATTTGCCGAACGGGTGACTTCAAACTGGCGACACGACCATTCGTTGAGATCGCGATCCTTCGCCACGTCGGCCAGCCAGGGCGAAACGGGTGACTGCGATTGATTCACCCACTTTCTGGTTTCGACAAAACGATAGGCATTCGTCTTGAGATAATCGTCCGTGGCGACGGCGACGTGGGGGACACTTGTTGCAGTGAGCGCATGAGACTCCATCGTCATGGCCCGGACACTGGTCAACACGACTCGATCGCCAGCGATCATCAGTGCCAGCCGCTCCTTGCGAAGTATCTCCAACCCATTTTTTGGCGAAGAATCGGGGTGCAAATCAAAGATCGGCGTATTCGCGAAAATCTCCAGCTCGAACATGGCGCGTCGATCCATGAACAATTTGATTTCCTGTTCGCCATCTTTTGCGCTGGCAACGAGCGCATTCAACACTTCTTGCCAGGTGGGACGTGACAGCCCCTGATTGGTTTGCAGATATCGCGCGATTCGTACCAATTCACTTGCCAAATGAACCGCCGCAGAAATGTCGCGTTCTTTGGCACTGACTTGTGGCACGACCAATCGCTCCCAAACAACACTTGGTTCGCGTTCAACGATTGCGTTGCCGGCCAGTGGCCCGAAAAGCCGCGTCCGCCAAGTTTCCGACTGTGAGCCGGTTGCCTCGACTAAATCATCGTAGCCCGGCGGTAACCACACGGACCAACGAGTCTCGAAGACGGGAACGTCCAACTCAAACAGGGGTGCCGCAACATTGCCAACACACTGCGGCAGCGTTTGCGCATCTTCATAAACGACGCGCAACCGTGGATATCGCGTGTTCTGTGGCAACTTGATCGTCAGGTGCTGTGCGCGGCCATCGTTGATGGGTTTCGCCAGTACACGTTGACCGTCGACATCCGCCGCGCGAAACACGGCGTGGGATGGGATGCGAATGGTCGTCGTCTCACGGCCGGTGTTCTCCAGGTAGAAATTCGCCGTGTGAACGGATTGGTCGTGGCCGAAATGAGATCTCAACACGGAGGACCACGCCCAGGCGCTGGGGAGTTCTTTTGGGACGTCCTGAGCAATGATGGTCAGCGACGATGATTCCCCAGGCTGATAGCGAAAGAAACCGCGCGTTGTCGGAAACGTTGCTGGAGATGTCGTCGGCGTGATAATTTGCTGCAGTCCGTTGTTCTGTAAATCAATCTGTGCATCGTTTGAAACACCAATTCCTAAAGCACCGGATTGGCGGGCTGCGTTCGGCAGCGATACGAGGCTGACTTTCATCCGTTGGGACAAGGGAGTAGTCCTGTGACCGGTGAACACGATGGGCACGTTTCGTGAACGGCTCAACTGCAACTCCCATAGCTCGCCCACGACATAGTCCAATCGTTGCGCGAGAATCTCGTCCTGACTCAACCGCCGAGCAGCGACTTCGTTCAATTCACCGCCATCAATGGACCATCGAATCGTGTCGTCACGCTTTTCGGAAAGTTGCAGGTATATCCGTTTGATTTGCGTGTCGGGCAGGCAACGGATGCGGTAAGATTCCGTCAGACCTTGGTCGTCGACCATCGCGCGAACTTCGCATTCCGCAACGTAGCGCGCCGCGACTTGCCGCATTTGGCCGCGCAAGTTTTTCGTCGACTCATTCAGTTCGAAAACGTGTTGTGCCGACTGGTGCTGGACGATCTTGCGATGCTGTACCGGCAAGTCGTTGATATCCAGCGACGCCAACTCCTGGTCGCCGGTCAGTTCCATCTCGTAGGGCGACTCGCCAACAATGCAAATCACGTGACGCAACACCTCAAACAACGAGGGACGGATGACCGCCATGTCGTTGATGGAAAGTTGATTGGCGGTTGCCGGACGCTCGGCACGAACTGTGATACGCACCAGACGGTCATCACGAATCGCTTTACGCAACTGGATTGCCAGCTTGGGTCGTTTGCCGCCTCGCCCAAGCACATCCCAATCGAGCAAGATTCCCTCGTTGGCATCCTCGGCTCCCAACAGAACGGCATCCACCGACTGAACCACCCACGGCACGGCGAGATCCGCCTCGACGAGAAACTGCTCACCTTGTTTCGCCAGACAGTCCGTGACCACACTGGCGGTCAATCCTTGTGACGAAACTTGTAAGGTGGTGCCGCAATATCCTTGCACATGGGGGGCCGGCAAATCGACGTGGACGGACACGGCCGACTGGGGTGAAAAATGTTGAACGCCGATCGACTCGCCTTGCGCGGGCGACGGAAGCTGGCTCAGCTTCGACATACGGCAGTCTTGAGCCACGAAATCCTGCAAAATCAGCGGCTTGGAAATCTGAATCGTCGAACGTCCTTCTTCCCACGAAACATCTTCGAGTCGAACGCGTGGCAATTTCAGCAATCGTCCGCGAACGAGCGGCACGACAGCCGTCAATTGAATCGTGCGGTTGGGACCAACGATTGGACCGGGAAACTCAAGCAACACGTGACGCGACGGCTTGGCGTCGGCCTCGGGCTCCATGGGCCGAAACAAAAGCGGTTGATTGCCAAGTCGAGCGCTTTGGATTTCCAACTCCGGGTCGAGCGACAAAACAAGCTGGCTCAACGGAG
>CAYFJO010000745.1:0-4066 GCA_964343305.1 uncultured Pirellulaceae bacterium
CGACCCATTTCGGTTGCCGTGTCTGGAGGAGATCCCCGAAGCGGAACGCAAGCTGGCGTGGCTCGCCTGGATCGAGGCGGCCGCATCGAGGACGGCAAAAGTCTTCATTCGAAGCCACGGTGGCAAACTCGATTTTTCACAGACGCCGCGTCTTGAACGATTCCTCAAGAACTACTTGCAGGCTTGCGCAACACCGGTCAATGGCGACGGCCGTCACCTGGTGTTGGCAGATATCTTCGCGCTCTTTCCAAACCACAAGCGGCACCATGAAGTGTTGCGGCACATCGCTCCGCATCTTCGCGGCGAAATCGTCAACGATTTCGAAATGCTCATGGCGGAGAAAAGCGGATCGCAGCGCGAACACTTCGTGGAGTCCACGTTGAATCGATTGCGGTCGGTGCTATCGCCAATCTTCCAGGCAGCAACATCACATTTCAGCGACACGCTTTCTATCGCCAGCGGCATCCGCAACCGTAATCTGTTCCTCTGGTCACTGGCCGAAAGTGACTTTGTATCGGCGGAGACGACAAAGGCGATTGCGGCCCTTGCCATGAACGAAGTCCGGTCGACATGTCGTAACTTTTCTCGGAAAGACCGCACGGATCATTTCGTCGT
Source organism: uncultured Pirellulaceae bacterium (assembly GCA_964343305.1). Classification (GTDB taxonomy): domain Bacteria; phylum Planctomycetota; class Planctomycetia; order Pirellulales; family Pirellulaceae; genus CAYFJO01. The sequence goes on from CAYFJO010000745.1 coordinate 616, forward strand.
GCTGGACGAAGCCGGTCGCATCGGGCTTGGCGAGGATATGATCTCATTCTTGGAAGAGTTTCGAAAATACGACGTCGGCTGCTGCTACTGCGGTCAGTCGCTTGATTCGTTCCGGTCCGGCGACATTGACGTCGTACCGGCGCTGGAAAACAACACAAAGACGCTTATTTCTTTTCAGATTCGCTATACGAAAGATGTCGAGGAACTCGGAAAATTCTTCGCCTACCCGAATCTCAACCTCAAAGATGAATTGACGACGACACAATATGTGCCGGATGGGCATGATGTGGTCGCGTTCGTCGAACCGAGCGTAAGTTCAACCAAAGGGCATTCACGGACACATACGCGTTCGCGGACCAAGACGCGAGGCACGAATCGCCAATGGCGCCACCAAACTGGGGGCAGTGCGTCGGCAACGGATTCGATCGGGCGGACGCTTGCCGAAAACTCGACGATCAGCCAAAACCACTCAGACTCCATTTCGCAGCAGCAATCGACATCGCAAGCTCATTCTACCGGAACCTCAGAGCAATCCGGCTCCGGCAACACGCAGGGCGAAACGCCACTGATCACCCGTGGCGAACTGAAGCGAATGATTCCCACAAACGGACGACAGTCATCATCATCAACTGGCAGGAATTCATCGGATACTCAACAAACGTCCAAGAGCCAAGGGATTCAACATTCCGAGGGTGGGGGATTATCGGTCGGTGAAAGCAACGCACTGTCGATTTCCCAGGGCAACGGCACGTCGGAAAACTGGTCCGTCGGCGAAGCTGATGGTGAATCTGAATCGACAAGCTTCGGACAACAATGGTCTGAGGGTGAGAACGAAGCCGAAACGCATGGACTGAGCGTGAAGCACACACTTGTACCACGGACGAAAGCGGAAGTCGTTCCTCAAGGCCGGCCACGATTCGATCCCGGCTGGCAGATCATACGGCAGGAACAACTTCTAACGTGCCTGCCCGACCGTGTTGCTCTGGTGCGTACAAAGGTTCAGGGAGTTGAACAAACGCTTGCATTTCAAACAGCGGACGTACCCGACCCGTTCGATGACCCCGCCGAGCTCGACGCCGCTATTGAACAGTTTCAACAAGACGCGCTCAAGACACGGGAATATTTGTTTGCGCCAGAAGTTGCGCACGAGAACCAGAACGAGCGTCTGAACGCCTTGATGTTTTCAAACGGCAAGGCGAAAGAAGAAACAAACGGAAACGATGATGGTAACGGGCGAGCGCCGTTTGCCTAGTCATATGACACGGGCTTGATATTGGTTGAGCTGTTCGAGTTCCGCCTCGTAGTCATCAACGTCAGTGCCGCACTTTCGCATTTCGACGAGAAGGGCTTTGATTACGGATGTCAGGGCCGTTTCAACGTCTTCAGAATACACCACGCCCATTCTTAGCAAGTAGAGTACGCGGGAAACAGGTCCGGGGACATTCTCACCTCGGGCTATCCTGACAATCGAGGACTTATGAATGCCCAAAAACTCTGCCAGCCCAGTGGCAGTAACAAGGTGTGGCTGACGCTGACCAATTGCCTTCCATGCACTGCTAAACTGACGACTGTAATGCTCTCGATGAAACTCTTTGTACGATCGCCGCTCGATCTCCGTAACGCGGCGGCGAAGCTCGTCGATTGCGAGTGCTTTGGTTCGCACCGATAGGAGCATTTTTCCGATTCGTTGTGAGTTGCTTCCGGCGTTCATGGATATGTTTGTTTGCCAATCGCGACTTTTCGAATCGTATCTCTGGACGAACGAGACAAACCGATACCTTGGCAACAGTCACAAATCACTTTCTTTTTGCAGTCGAAAACTGTGCCTCGACCGTGACAATCACGGCAAGGAATTAATACGGGTTGGGTGGAATGGACAATGCCATCACCACAGCAGGTCGGGCACGAGATCTGGCCTTTGCCTTTTGATTCCACAGTTCCGCTGGCGTTGCAAAGGGGGCAAAGGTGTTGGAAAAGAACTTCGTTTGGCTTCTTTCCCCTGAAACGTGTTTCCACAAACAGCCAAATGGCAACAATCGCAGCCACAAACTCGACAAGTGCAATGACAAGCACCCCGTCCGCGGCGACGAGTACTGAAAAGGAACTGGCAGTTTGCATGCTGAGGCTCCTAGCAAACCGTCACAGCGATACGTGGTTAGGCGAAAGCTAATCAAACTCGCAACGCGGTGTCATCTTGATTTTCATTCGTTTCATTTTGATTCGAAAGGTTCCAGAGAATGACAATGGCAGGCAGTACATTAAACATGCTCACATACTGTGCACTTTCCAAGCTGCATGCGTTCAAACGGTAGATAATGAAATTGATGAACATCAACGCGAGTGGCCAAACGCCGAAACTCCCATGATTACACCTGTCGCACAACAACATACAACAGAATGCTGCCCCACCAAGCCAGAGAATTGCGAAAGGCCACTCTTCTGAAGCAGGCACCCATAAACCGAGGTCAGTGAGCCCGACGGGGATTGAATCGATGCCAAACCGTGCAAGTGGACTTAGGATCAGTCCTAAGATCAACAGCGAAGCGGGCAAACGATCCCAGCACGACATGACCATGAGGAAAAGACGTATTCCTAGTTTGATATCTGACGTTGAATGCAAGACGAACCCGCTCAGCCAAAGATAAGACAAATATGAAACCGCAAAGATCGCATTGAAGGCGATGATATAAGTCCAACTCACATTGAATAGAAAAAGCGACAACGCGGTCGTGCCGATTGGCACTAGTACAGAGATGAACCAAGTGAACAGAATAACAGGAACCTTATCGTCCGGATGTTCATTGATCGTCTTTTCAAAGTCAGGCCCTCGCGAAATTAGCAGAAGGGCATAGATAACAAATGGACCTAGCAGGTTTGTCGCGGTGACCAACAACAGAGTCCCCGTTACGATGAGCAACGGTTGAGCCGTCGCAAACAATGCAAAACTGCTTGTCCACAGTGCAACAACTAAGAGGTAAAAACTTGCTGCAACGACAGCCAGGATAAGCAATACGCAGTTCGGGGAGTTCTCAAGATCTTTCCAAAATGAAGGAGGTGGGCTTGATTCTCCACCATTGTCGTCAATCATTGGCGCGTCATCTTCAGGAGTCAGATCATCGTTTAGATCACTGACATGCACGGTTGCTGTAAGCAGGCCTAGGTCCAGAGCATTGTTACTGGATTTCTGCCACCAGGTTCGGAGTCTCTGACGAAGCTCGCAGAAAAAGGGAACGGAGAAATAGGTAATGACGTATCCGATAAGTGATAAAATGATCCCATTGTAGAGTCGAAAGCCGCGAGCAAGCCACGTTCTTACGCTGGAGACTTCCGTCTGTCGGAATGTGTCGACCAAATCGTCGTACATCGCTGCGAACGTATGCCGGTCGATCTTCGGGCAACATAAATAGTAGAGGACGACAAAAAGCAAGCGACCAGGTGGCGAAGTGTCGGG
>CAYFJO010000746.1:0-4063 GCA_964343305.1 uncultured Pirellulaceae bacterium
TTTGTGAACCGCGTCGCGAGGGAGGTCGGCAAGACGCATCCGAAGAAGAAGATCGCCTGCTGCGCCTATGGGGCGAATACGAATCCGCCGACCAACATCGACAAGCTCGAGCCGAACGTCGAAGTCATCATCGTCGGCGGGCGACGGCCGAGAAACAGCCTGCCAGAACAACGTGAGCCAATCCAGCAGCTGCGGGCTGGCTGGATCGCGAAGACGGATCGCCCGATCCTTATTTTCGAAAACTACCCGTTCACCGGCCGCGGCACGTATCTGCCGGCCTTCGTCGCGCGGACAATCGGCGAGAGCATCAACGCGACCAAGGGTGTCTCGCGCGGCGAGGACATTTGGCTGAGCTTTCCTCGCACTCATAACGATCCGAACATCGGCTTCGATCACTTCCAGGTTTACTTCACGGCACGGATGTGGTGGGGCGGCAAAGACGCCGACGTCGAGGCCATGTTAGACGAATACTGCCAACGGTTCTACGGCCCTGCGGGATCGAAAATGAAGGCGTTCTTCGAATACAGTGAGGCCAATTATCAGGCGATGGAGAGCGACAAGGAGAAGATCGACACAGTGCTGGAAATCTTCGCCGTCGCCAAGGCAAGCGTGGTGCCGGATTCGATCCACGGACGACGGATCGCGCTGATTGACGCCTTTCTCGACGCGCTGCGAAGCAAGGCCGGGCAACTCGGGCAGAAGCGAGGACTGGTTGCGAAGTTGCGGACGGTCCGGGAACCGAAAGAGCCGATCGTTATCGACGGCAAGTTGGACGAACCTTATTGGCGAGACTGTCTCAGCGCCTCGACCGGGCGTTTGCGCGAGTTACAGACCGGCGCCCAACCGATCTTCGGCACGACGATCAAGGTCGGCTGGGATCGAACCGGGCAGCATCTCTATTTCGGGATTCGCTGCGAGGACCGCCCCGGCGAGTCGTTGAACATCGCGACGACGAAGAACGAGGATCAATCGATTTGGTATGGCGACGCCATCGAGATCGAACTCGATACCGACTCGCATAGCTACTACCAGATCGCCGTCAATCCAGCGGGCGCGCTGGTTGACCTGGATCGTGGCGCTGACAAGAGCTCACGGTTCCGCTGGGAATCGCAAGCCAAAGTCGCAACTCACATCGCTAAGGATCATTGGACCGTCGAAATCCGCATCCCAGTCACCGATGACGAGAACGATCCACTCAATCAGGTCATCGGCCGCAAGCCCTCGCAGAGCCTGCCGTGGCACTTCAACGTCTGCCGTCAGCGAATTCGTGAAAACGGTTCGGAGCACTCCGCGTTCTCGCCGACGGGCACGGCCGGATTCCATGTGCCGATCAAGTTCGCTTACCTCTACGATGGCGGCTCGCACGCGTTCGACGTCGACAAGACGGTCACCGACTTCCTCATCGACGCTTCGGCCGCCGGCAAGCTGATGCGCACTCGAAAATACGATGAGGCTCTGGCTGCGTTTGTTGCTTTATCAGAGCGAGAGAAGGCAACGGACTACCAGAAATCACACGCACTCTCGCAGGCAGCGGCATGCGCGCGGCTCGAAAAACACTTCGAACGAGCGACTGAACTGGCCAGCCAGATCCCGCTCGAAGCCATCGCGAAGACCGTTCAGATGGAAAACCTTCTCGGCGAGCGGAAGTTTGACGCGGTCATCGAACAGTTCGGCAACGAGGATGTCTCTACGTGGCCGTTCACGCAGATCGGAGCGGCGGCGTTCGCACGTGGCCGGGCTTACTACGGCGAGAGAGTCGGCGACAAGGCGGATGCCGATCTCCGTCTGGCGTTGGAGTTCACATCCGACTCGCGAGTGCGAATGAGCATCCTTCGCACCATGGGCCAAAACCGCGAAACGGTCCTCAAGAACGATGGTCTGGCGCTGGAAACTTACCGGGCGATCGCCAGTTCGAAGACCAACACCGGCAGTGCCGAGTACTTCTCTGGCCTACAGGGAGCCGCCCGCCTCCTGACTCGACGCGGAGACTATGCCGAAGCGCTGAAAGTGCTGAATCTCGTCGAGCCCGAAAAGCTCGGCGGAAGCTGGCGCGGCTCCATGCGACTGGCCCGCGGACAGACACTTGAGGCAGCAGGACGCAAGGCTGACGCCCTGAAGGCGTATCGCGAGGTGGTGACGGATGAATCCGCGTTGAAGCCACATCGGCGTGCGGCCGAGAAAGCAGCTGCGGCATTGGAGTCCGGCAATTGAAATGGGCACGATCCGAGAAGAACCACATCTTCAAGATGTCGGAGAAACGGTGATCGGTTGATTATCACCATCGAAGCTCGATGGCTTCGGCGGGAGATGTAACGTCACCTTCTCGGAAGGTGACGAGAGACAATACCAGGGGACACCTATTGACAGCCAAATCTCTTTCAGGGACGACACCGCGAAGCAGGTAGAAATCTAATTCACGAGGTCGCCAAAACTCACTTGCCGCGCGCAGTCACTTTGACACGTCGGCGATTTCGCTCGTGCATCCGGTGATCGCGACCGCTGTAGGAAAGGCGTCCCGTCAAACCTTGGTTTTAGCTGGCGCGCCAACACGCATTCTGACCGACGTCTGTGAGTCCTGCCCGATTCCGCGAATACGTATGAGTTCCGCGGGTGCGTACAGCGTCCGCTAATACGGTGGTTTAACGGAACCGACAAATCAAGTGTCGGTCAAGAAATCGCTAGCGTGTGACGTACGACAGAACGCCGGTCCGAAGCAGCAACATGGCGAGTGTCAGCAACACGGCCGGGATTTTGGCGATTGTCCAAAGTCCGGAGGTGTCACCGAAAGCGTGTCGCCGCAGGAGTGCCCATGGAAGATCCATTAAGAAAACGTTTATTAAGTACATACCTAGCGACATTGCCGCTGTCCAAAATGCCAGTTCGGACCAACCAAGTAAATGGGCGGATACACTGACGGTGACCGCAAACACTGCCTCGACAATGACGCCACCCGCGACCCATCGAAATGCTGCAGCACGACTTCGAAAGTAGCGACGTGTGAGTTCTATGTAGCGCTGGATCTCGTTGGCATCGGCGGGTGAAAGCCACGAGTCTCCGTCTCGGATCGAAACATGCTGTGGAAACGAGAACAGCCGAATTTTCATATCGCTGCTTGGAATCCCTGAAGTGATTCCAGCCAAGAAGTGCCCGGTTTCGTGCACTGCGATCAACAAAAACACGATCGTAAAATTCATGAACAGAATTTGGAGGAAGTCCATTCGGCACCTTGGAGCGCGAGTCAGCTTGTTTTGATCAACGGTACTTTACAGTACGTGACTCGAAATATGCCAGCGTCGTGCATGACCGCCGACGAAAGTCAGGTTTCGAATAACCTTGGGTTTACGGCGACTTGCAGAAACCTGCGAATTGACGTTTTTTGCAGAGGGGCATTTCACCCATCGACCAAAACCGTTTAAGGGTCGTTTGTTTTGGTGTCCGCGATTCGACGAGTTTCGCGGACGGAATCGGGCGTAGAGGGTTTTGTACGGGGAGAAAGACGGCATTACATGGGAAGATCTGCCGATGGGTGCTCCCGGAGGACGGTTGGTTGAAGGTGACAGTGGAATCGTCAACGTGGAACGCCGCAGCTATGATATCAAACGCAGCGAAGACGGAGTGAAGTGGGAAACGGTCTTCACTGCCCCGAAAGAAGGTTTGAGCTGGGACATGGCATTTGCCGTCTACGAAAAAGCCAATTCTGTTCGATAGGGTCGCTTCCCGATGCGGCAGGAAGTCACAAAGTTTAACGTCTCGAAAGTACAATCCATGCAATTACACAAACTGGCTGTTCTGGCTGTGGTGTTCTGCCTGCTGTCTGCGGGAAATCACGAGACCAGAGGCGGCGAAGCGAAAACTCATTCCGATATCGAATTCGCGAACATCGATGGCCATAGCCTGAAGCTCGATCTTTATTTACCAGACAATCAGAACGCGCCACTGGTCGTGTTCATTCATGGTGGCAGTTGGAAGCAAGGAAGCAAGGACCGGTGTTATGTCTCATGGCTGACTGATCATGGTTACGCTGTCGCCAGCATCTCGTATCGCCTGTCGGGCAAGGCGATCT
>CAYFJO010000747.1:0-4059 GCA_964343305.1 uncultured Pirellulaceae bacterium
AGCCGCCCGTGCAGGCGGACTATCCGATCAAGAAGCCGGAAGACTGGAAGAAACTCAAGCGCTTCCGTGGCACCGAAGGGGAGTACCTCGTCGTCTTGGAAGCGCAAAGGATCGCTTTGAGCGAGATGAGCGAGCGCGTTCCGCTAGTCCAAACGGTGTTCAGTCCGTTAACCTCTTGTCTCAAGATGGCCGGGCGGGAAACCTTGCTCCAGCACATGCGAGAAGCGCCGCAAGCTGTCCATGCCGGACTGGAGATTGTCGCCGAGACGACTCGTCGCTTCGCGATGGAAGTGGTCACCCGCGGAGCCGACGGTCTGTTCTTCGCCACGCAAACCGCCAACCAGGGCTATCTTACGCCGGTCGAATACGCGGAGTTTGCAAAGAAATACGACCTGGTCGTGCTGAACGCTGTCGGCGACCGATCGTGGTTCAACATCTTCCATCTGCACGGCGACAAAGTCATGTTCGATCAGGTGCTGGATTACCCGGTTCAGGCTTTCAACTACCACGACCGCGAAGCCGGTCCCTCACTCGTCGAGATGAGAGCCAAGACAAACAAGTGCCTTATTGGCGGCATCGGACAGAACACAACTTTGGTTCGTGGCACACCGAAGGACGTGAACACTCAGGTGAAAGAGGCCTGGCAGCAGGTCAATCGGCGGGGCCTGATCCTCGGACCTGGGTGTGTTGCGAATCTGAATGCGCCGGAAGAAAACGTTCTTCAGCTTCGCAGGAGCGTCGAGCAAACGGCTCGTCCCTAGAAATGATTGATGATGCAAGATCATGTTCTCTCTAACGAGCGACCAGATCGAACAAATCGACCGCACAAGTCAACGGTTGCTGAGCGACGTCGGGGTACGCGTCGATGACGAGGCGCTGCGGTGCCAGGCTTTGAAAGCGGGCGCCAGGCCGGGTCGATCGAACGATGGCATCTTGCTGCCGCCGCGGATGGTACAAGACTACTTGGCCTTAGCGCCAGAGACCGCTCACTTTGCTGACTGCCGCGGCCAGCTCAGCGCGTTGATGCCCGGCGCTCGACCGACGTTCTGGACTGGCGCGGCGCTCAATTTCGTGCAGGGTGAAACATCACGGCCGATCTGCGGCAATGATCTCGCCACGCTGGCACGCATTGCTGATGCGCTCACGAACGTGTTTGCCGTGGTGGGCACGAGTGTCGATGATGTTCCGCCGAGCGCGCGGGACTTTGTTGGTTTTCGCATCCTGGCCGAAAACACCAGCAAGCATCTTCGCCCCCTGCTGTTCACGGCTGACGGCGTGGAGCCGATTCTCGAAATGGCATGCGTGATCGCGGACGGTAACAAACTAGCCGACTTGCCGCTCGTGTCCTTCGGTTATTCGTGCCTCAGTCCGCTACACTGGTCGCAGATCTCGATCGACCTCTGGCGCCGATCGTCCGGTCACGCGCTGCCGGTCATGATCAATGCCGAGCCAATTGCGGGCGCCACCAGCCCGGTGACGCTGGCCGGCAGCATTGCCATGTCGAATGCGGAGATCCTGGCAGGCATCGTGCTGGTGCAATTGTTGGAAGCGGGTCGCCCGGTGGTACACAACTTGGGCTTCGCCCACACGATGGACATGCGCAGCGCCGCGTGTCTTTCCGGGGCGCCGGAGTGTGCCTTGATGGCCTGCGCCGGCGGGCAACTAGCCGCTTACTATGGTCTGCCCAGCGCCGCCTGGATGTGCACCGATGCGATGATCGACGATCAACAGGCCTCGTTGGAAAAAGTCTTGACCGGATTGTCTCAGATGTTGGGTGGCACCAATATCATTTGGGGTGTGGGGCAACTGGAAACACAAAAGGCCCTCTCTGCGGTGCAGGCCGTGATCGACGACGCCCTGGCCGGCGCGCTGCTACGCTGCTGGGACGCGTTTCGCGTGGACGAACAGAGTCTGGCGTTTGAGGCGATGCGTCAGGTTGTCGAGAGCGGTGGAGACTTTCTGGCCCACGACCATACCTTGCAGTATTTTCGCACGGAGCTATCCGAGTCACCGCTGATGTCCCGCACACAGCGCGAGAATTGGCAGGCGGCCGGCGCCAGCACTCTGGCCGATCGCGCGGCGGAACGCGTGCAACAAATACTCGGCGAAACGCCTGAGCCCCGTCTGAGCGACCAGCAGTTGCGCGACCTCCGCGCGATCGAAGAGTGTGCTCTGCGGCGCTGTAAGTAAATGGAAAGAGTCAAGCGGCCTTCAGGAAGATTTGCAATTGTGCCGCGAGGTCGGCGCCAGCCCGTGGATCATCGTCAGTCCCACGTACACCGCCGAGGAACATCGCAACTTGCTCGAATATCTCGGCGGGCCGACCACGACCCGTTACGGCAAACTGCGTGCCCAGCATGGTCAGACGCAAGCTTGGACCGAATCGTTCGACGAGATCATCATCGAAATCGGCAACGAGCAATGGAATCAACTTTTCCGGCCGTTGGCCTTCCCGTGGCAGGGAGAGTTTTTCGGGGCCTTCTCCGACTACCTGTTTCACGAAGCTCAGCAGAGTCCGTATTACAACAAGGGCAAAATCCGCTACATGGTCGGCGGCTGGTCGATCAATGGCGGCCAGTGGAATGACAAAGTGATCGGTCATGCCACGCGTGCCGACCAGATGTGCATCGCCACGTACACCGGCGGCGGATTCGACACCGAAGACCTGGTCGCCATCGGCAGCGACGAAACATTCAAGCAGCGGCTTTACTACATTCCACGGGTCGTGCGGCCCAAGATGGATAGCTTCACCGAGCTGACCGCCAGGTTCAACAAGACGCCCGCCATCTACGAGTCCGGCCCTGGCTACGATCTGCCCGCGCCGGGCAAGGGCTTCGACCCCAAAGACGAACTGATTGGCAAGTCGATCGCTCAGGCCATCACGACGATCGACGGCTTCATGTACGGCCAATCACGCGGTTATGGCGCTCAATGCTTCTTCGGTTTCCGGCCCGGCACGCGGTGGGCGAGCCATTCGTTCATGAACGATCTCCGCCCCCACGCCGCGTGGCTGGCCCTGCAAATGCGCAACCGCTACTGTGCGGGCGATCTGGTCGAGGTGCCGAAGGTTGATTTGCCTGAAGTATTGACGGCGGCGAAGACGAACAGCGGCGAGGTGAAGACGCGAAAGATGCCGGCCGTACCCGGCGTGCCGACCGTGATGGCCTATGCGTATCGAGACGGCGCGCGATGGTCGGTGCTCCTCTCCTCACGTCAGTTGAATGGTACGGTTGATATCAACCTCGAATTCCCATTCCAGCCCAAGCAAGCCGGCGAGTTATACACGCTCACCGCCGACCAACCGCACGCGGGCAACATCCACGAGACGGAAGTCGAAATCCAGCGGCGGTCGATGGAAGACATCGGTGCAAAGTACTCCCTACGACTGCCGCCGTTTTCCCTCGCCGTGCTGCAAGTCGAGCAAAGTTCGGCAGCAGCCAAACTAGAATCGTCGCCAACGCGCGAACCGTTGTTCCGAACTTGGACGAGCGCCGACGGCAAGTACACGGTGGAAGCGAAACTGATCAAGGCAGACGGCGCCTTCGTTTATCTGCAAAGGAAAGACAACGGCAAGCAGATCAAAGTACCGGCCGAAAAACTCAGTCCCAAGGACAAAGACTACCTCAAGAGCCGGGAGTGACCTCAATTCAGAACCGGCAACAACGTCTTCGACATTTTAACGTGTCCGACTCATCCTCGGCCAAGCGGTATAGGTAAGTCAGGGGCAGCCGCACCGCTGTGCCTGAGCGATTTGTGCTCGGTGTCAGACTTTTCGCGATAGCCTCATGATTTGTACCTTCATAAAGTGCTTCGGTCTGTGGACCGAAGCGAGTCGAGGCCAAGGCACAGATGCGCCTGAGGTGTCGTCCGCCCAGGGCACGCCTTCCCGCCCAACTGAACGAGGACACGCCCTGCCAACTTACCAGGTCGAACATTGCCGCGCCAATGAACTGCCCGATCCGCGGCATCCCCAATGACTTCATCGCAACTTTTGAGCGCAAGACCCCCCATGGATACTGACCAACCACGGTCGGCGGGCTACCCGAGCACTTCTCGTAA
>CAYFJO010000748.1:0-4035 GCA_964343305.1 uncultured Pirellulaceae bacterium
CATAAGTCGCTGCTGCCGCACATGGTCACCACGATTAATCCCGCCGTAAGCCCCAGCGCGACTGCACCGGCATCTCGATGACAACATGGACCGTCTGCCCCGTTCCTCTTCTGCGCGGGACGCAATAAAAAGATGCCCACCAAGGTATTACTTATCCGCTAATCAAATACGAGATATTTGCACTGCTCACAAAGATGCAAAGAGCGATGCCCACCATCGCTCATGTTCGTAGAACTGCCTAAAGAAAGTGTTAAAGGAAAATGCCATGACGATATTGTTACTCGGAGGGTCGGGCTACGTTGGTCAAGCTTTTCAGCACGCAATGCGAGAACGTGGTGAGACATTTGTTGCTCTATCGCGTAAGCAGCTTGACTACACTCGTTACGAAGTGCTGGTTCATTTTCTTCGAAGCAACCACCCTACCTTTCTGGTAAATGCAGCCGGGTTTACCGGTAAGCCGAATGTCGATGCTTGCGAAACAGCTCGCGCTGAAACGCTTCGAGGAAACACGCTGTTGCCATTGACGATTTCGCACGCATGTGATGTTACGGAAACGCCATGGGGGCATGTGTCGTCTGGTTGTATCTATAGTGGTGCGATCATCGACGACGGCCAATCGCGACGCGTGGAGTCCGATCTGACCAAGCCGGCTATCAGGAAACTAATTACGAACAGGCCAGACGTCGTCAATGGATTTACAGAAGAAAATGAGCCGAATTTCAGTTTTCAGCAGCCGCCGTGTAGTTTCTATAGTGGCGCAAAGGCGCTAGCAGAGGAGTCCCTAATTGATGATCCTCGTGCGTACTTATGGCGATTGCGTATTCCATTTAACGAAATCGATAGTCACCGAAACTACTTATCGAAGCTTCAACGCTACCCAAAGGTCTACGACAACGTAAATTCGGTCTCCCATCTCGACGAATTTGTGCGAGCTTGCCTGGAACTTTGGCAGATGCGAGCGCCGTTTGGAACTTACAACGTGACGAACTCCGGTTTCGTAACGTCACGGCAGGTCGTGGAACTCATGCAAAGCATTATTAAGTTTGATCGTGAGTTTGAGTTTTGGGACGACGATGTCGCGTTTTATGAACTAGCCGCGAAAACGCCGCGATCGAATTGTGTTCTCGATACCACCAAGCTGTTGGCAGCCGGTGTCAAGATGCGGTGCGTTGAGGAAGCACTAGCCGATGCATTCTATCGTTGGCAGCCCGAAGCGAACAATTGTACACAGCAAGACATTCGTTTTAGAAAGACGGCTTGACTAGTATTGGCGGTCGAACACCGGAAAAGGAAGGAAGCCAAAAGCGAGTTAAATAACGATGTCCCTGCCGTAGTTGAAAAGGAAGCGGTTTCTCCTGGGACGGGTTGAATTATTTAGCAGACTTGGTGGCAATGAGTTCGTCAAATGCTTGGAAAAGTTTTTGGATGGCTCGGTAGCTCTTCACTCGGCGGAAGCCCTGTTCCGCTTACAGCAGGCCGGCCACGCACCAACGCTTGCGCATGTCGCCGTCGCGCCAGCGCTTCACGCGACCGGTCGCCTCGCGGCAAACACTGAAGGCTGAATCGATCGGATTGGTGGTCGACAACGTGATTCGCAATGCTGTAGAAAGATCTGCCAAACATCTTCTCTCCAAAATACAACCAACAGTCAGGCGTTTTAGACGGCCGGGGGTTTCCATCGGCCGATGCCAAAGTTGCCAGCGATAGACGCGAGGCTGCATAGTAAGTCACAACTAAATCTATTCGATTGCAATGCAGTGAACGGCTGGGTAATATTGCTGTTGACACGGGGGATATCTATCCGCTATTCCTCCGGGCGGTCAAAGGGTTCTCGTATATACACAAAAGGAATTTTCTGATGCGGATATTTGTCACCGGTGGAGCAGGATTTATTGGATCCGAGTTGATCCGTCAGATCATCCGCGACACTTCGTGGAATGTCGTCAATCTGGACAAATTGACATACGCGGGGAACGTCGGATCGTTGTCGGATGTGGCAAATAGTGAGCGCTATCGATTCGAGCATGTGGACATCTGCGATACCGATCGCATTCAATACTTGTTCGAGAGATACAAACCCCAGGCGGTGATGCACTTGGCGGCCGAGTCGCATGTGGATCGATCAATCGACGGTCCTGCAGCTTTTATCGAAACGAATGTGATCGGGACGTATACGTTGCTTGAGGCGACCCGTAAGTATTGGATGGATCTGAACACGAGCGAAAGGAACACATTTCGTTTTCAGCACATTTCCACGGACGAAGTATACGGGTCGCTAGCCGATTCGGGCTTGTTCACGGAAGCGACACCGTATGCCCCCCGCTCACCTTACTCCGCGAGTAAAGCTTCTTCGGATCACTTGGTGCGGGCTTGGTATCACACCTATGGCCTCCCGGTTCTTGTGACGAACTGCTCGAACAACTACGGGCCGTATCAATTCCCCGAGAAGCTCATACCCTTGGTGATTCAAAATGCGCTCGCTCGACGGCCGATCCCCGTCTACGGTCGCGGCGATAACATACGGGACTGGCTATACGTTGGCGACCACGCCCGCGCGCTTCGATTGGTTCTGCAAACCGGCGCAATCGGGGAGACCTACAATATTGGTGGACGCAACGAACGGACCAACCTGCAAGTGGTCCACACGATCTGCGATTTGCTAGACGAACTTCGCCCAGAGGACGGCGGCGGTGCGCATCGGGAGTTGATCACGTTCGTCAAAGACCGCCCTGGACACGATCAGCGTTATGCGATTGACGCGGACAAGATCCGCCGCGAACTGAATTGGAGCCCTGTGGAGGATTTTAGGAGTGGCATTCGGCGTACGGTTGAGTGGTATCTTCACAACCAAGGGTGGTGCGAAGATGTGGCTTCCGGAAAATATGCCGGCCAAAGGCTTGGACTCCGCGATCAAGAGTCAGGGGCCGCGTGAGCTCAGTTTTGCCCACCCGAAATAATCACATCCGCTTTCCCCCTGTATTTCTAGGCTCGGCAATCGGAGGTGAGCACTAGCAACGGTTCAAGAGAGTCAGGGTAATCGAAATTAATGGGGGTGGCAGCACCTCATTTGGAGACATCAGGGATCATGACGAGCGACAGCAACGCAGAGAGCAAGGCTTGCAAAAAAGGGATTGTGCTAGCGGGTGGCTCGGGGACGCGATTGCATCCTATGACTCGCGTCATTAGCAAGCAACTGTTGCCCGTGTATGATAAACCGATGATTTACTACCCGCTCAGCACGCTGATGCTGGCTGGGATTCGCGACATCTTGCTGATTTCGACGCCACACGATCTGCCAGCCTATAGGCAGCTCTTAGGTGATGGATCGGATTGGGGAATTGAGATTAAGTACGCCCACCAAGACAACCCCGGTGGGTTGGCCCAGGCGTTCTTAATCGGAGAAACCTTTATCGGCGACCACTCCGTGTCGCTTATTCTTGGCGACAATATTTTCTATGGCCATGACCTAGCGCCAGCACTTCAGAAGGCCGCGCAGCTTCCCGATGGGGCGACTGTCTTCGCCTATCACGTCAGTGACCCGGAGCGATATGGTGTCGTGTCGTTCGATGAACATGGACAGGCAATTGATATAGAAGAGAAGCCTGTTAATCCAAGGTCCAACTACGCTCTCACGGGGCTCTATTTTTTTGATAGTCGCGTGGTTGATATCGCTAAGAATGTCACTCCGTCAGCCCGTGGCGAATTAGAGATTACTGATGTCATGCGTGCATATCTGGAGCGAGGCCAGCTGCGCGTACGACATTTGGGACGTGGCCACGCTTGGCTGGACACGGGAACGCCATCATCACTGCTACAGGCAGCGAGTTTCATCGAAATGATTGATTGCCGTCAAGGGCTCCGGATCTGTTGCCCCGAGGAAGTGGCTTGGAGACTGGGATATATCTCAACCGAACAACTTGAGCAATTAGCTGGGCGGTTGTCTAAGGGCGATTATGGGAAATACCTACTGAGGTTGGTTGGCAAGTCGGAGTTGTCGGTATGACCAGGATCCTCGCGTTGCCGCGATTCTCTCCC
>CAYFJO010000749.1:0-4034 GCA_964343305.1 uncultured Pirellulaceae bacterium
TCATCCGCGGGTTCGTCTTGATTGCCGTCGGTGTTTTGGACGGCGGGCTGGCTTGGATCCTGAAGATTGACGGCGGGCGGCTGGCGCAACGCTATGGTTTGCGTCAATTGCCGAATCATCGCTTCCTGCCGGCGCGAGGCGTCCTCGAGCTGGCGCCGCTGTTCGTCTTTAACGTCTTCCAACTGGCGTTGGTGCTGGCGAGAGGCCGCTTCGAATTGGTCGAGCTTGGTGGCCAGTTGCAACATTCGCTCGCGCTGTTCCGACTCCTTGAGTAACTTGAGTTGCATTTCCAAGTGGTCCACTTTGTTGGCCACCGGTTGCGGATAGGGCGCGACCACCGGACCGGGACCAGCCTTTGGCAACTCGATGTTAATTGACTTGGCTGGTTGCGCCACGACTTCCTTCACCGGCGCGGTCACCGGCTTGGACTCCGAAGCGGGAAGTTGATGAGCCACCGCGATGGCGATGGCGATTCCCGATGAGGCAAAGATGCCCAGTAACGAAATACGCAGAATGGTTCGCATGGGTCTTCCTTGACCTTTGCTAATGATTGAACGACTGGTGCCTTAAACGCTCGCAGGCGTTTCCACATCGTCCTCGGTTGGTAGCGTGTCTTCCTCGAAACGTTTGCGGCCGAATTTTGCGCGCTCGATTGAAAGTTGATGTGACTGGCGTTCGCGGGTCAGAAGGACGTGCTTCGCACGAACCTCCGTTAGCACAAATTCCACCGTGTCTTTGACCTCACCGCTGGCAATTTGCTCGATAAACCGCGGATCCGATCTCAAATTGCAGACAATCTTGTCGCCCTCGCGGTATCGCTTGCCATTGATCTTTGCTTGGCGGGCGACACGTCCCACAAAAGTACTGTTGAGAACCAGACCCAGTTCCTTGGGAGTCAAGGCGACCTGAACCTCCGTGATTTCGGTCTCGACATCCTCCTCGACCACGAGCATTTCTCGCGGGTCGTCGCTGAACCAATGAAATGGGTCTTTGTCGTCCACGGCAAGATTTGCCGATTGCATCCAGGGGTCTTCGTCCATCCAGTGCAGCAGCTTGTCCCATCGAACGCGGCTTCGATCGGCCTGCGATCTGGCCGATTGAGCGACGGTCGGTACTGGCGAAACGGGTTTGTTCATTTCCTCGTTCACAGAAACAGATTCCTCGACACCAAACGAGTCCGGCGCGACCCAACCCCAAATCAATGGTCCCCACAAATAAAGCGCAACCACACACATGACACTCAGCGCCACCGATTTCGCCTTATTTCTGGCGAACTCTTTTTGCAGGTTTTTGAATGTGAGTTTTGAAGCCACAACACTTTCCAGTTCGGTCAAACCAAGCGGTAGACGGCACCGGCTCCTCTAATATCGGCAATCGTTAAGGTTAAACTAATCGGAAATCTCTCGATTATCCGCAAAAATCATCAGGCTTATCTTGCTTACCAAATACTTGCTATTTTGAAACAATTCCGGTTTCCTGGCACTCAACTTCGCTAGCTCCTTGCCCGACTGCAGGATGCTATCGTTGATTTCCAAATCCATCCTCGTGACCCAAATGGTCGCCGGAAATTGTTCGATGCCATGAGTGAATTCAAACAATTCTTCGAAGTATCCCTCTACTTCGAGGTCCAATTGCATTTGCCAAACGGCATTTCGTTCCCGGATCTGATACGGCACCCATCGGGTAATGGAAATGCCGGACTGGCCAGCGAGATGGGTGATCTTTCCGAACAGCGCCGAGAGTTTGGCTCGCGACGGAGAACCCGCTCGCCATCGCTCGGTTTGCGACTTGGCCGCCTCGATGTCCTTTTCCGATTGTCTAATGGCGTACGTCAGTCGCGTGGCTTCAATGATGTATTGTTGTTTCTCGTGCAAGTCACTTCGCATGTTTCCGATGGCGTTTTGGCCTGGCACGAAAAAGATCGCGACGTAGCCCACGGCGATGGACGCCAAGGCCAGCGTGGTCAGGACACCGCGTCGTCGTTGACTGGTCTCAAGCATCAGGCGTCTCCATTTTCAGGTCGTTGACGCACGTTGTTTTCTTTCCGAATCGGTCCATTCGTCAATCCATAGGCGGGACGAACGACCAGCCGCAATTGAAACACCGTCGTGTTCTCGCGCAGCTCTTCGTCAATCGCCTCCAAGGAGACCAGCTCGGCCTTGGAGAACATAATGTGATCCGCAAGTACCGCCACGAACGTGTGAATCGTTGTTGTATCCGTGGTGTGTCCCGTGACAAACATCACGGTGTGGTTGTTGCCGTATTGTTCACGAAGAAGATTCAAGTCGATTTGCGACGACAGTTGATCGGACGACTCGGCTTGTGGCGGAGGCCGCCGGCCGCGACGTCGCTGCGAGGCCTGGGGGGTTGGCCGGACGGATTGGATTTCCAGCTTGACCAACGAAACCGTATTGGGCATCAGCTTGGCGATGGCCGAGAGCATCTGTGTGCGTGGCCAAGGATGTCGCAGGAAGGTGAAGAGTTCCGCCTCGGCACGCCAGCTACGCAACTCGTTCTGCACCAAGTTGTATCGCTCGTTCGTCATTTGGGCCTTGGTGTGTTCCGTTGCAACGGCGTCGACTTGCTCGGCGACGGCCGTGCGAAGGAATCTCTGTCCAATGGCGGTGGCCAGGCATACGCCGCCAAACAGCGCGACCAGCACCGCACGCCAGATGCGCGATTTACGCTTGACACCTTGCTCGTGGTATCGATTTGGGAGAAAGTTGATTTGTTTCATGATCGGATTCGGTTTTCGGCTAGTTAAGCGATCGCATCGCGAGTCCCGCCGCAATGTCCCATTGGGTCCGCCGGTCGCTGTCCGTGGTGTTGGAGAATCCGCGCAACGGGTCACTCATGCTGTGTTTCAAGTTCAATCGTTGGCCCAGCGCCTCGGCCAACGTTGGCGTGGCTTCGCCGCCGCCCAAAACCAGGCGAACCAGCGGCTTGCCCCGGAACGTGACGCTGTGGTAACGCACACACATCGCAAGTTCACCGTTCAACCGATCTAACACGGGGCGGGTAGCTTCGGCAACGCTGCTGGCAATTTCGGGATCCTGCAAATCGCTGCGACGGTCGCCATTGTGTTTGCGAAGGTGGGAAGCGTCCGAAACAGGCATTTCCAGGTGGCGTGCGACAGCATCGTCCATGTCTTTGCCACCAATGGGGATGTATTTGATGAACAAGACTTCCTCCGCCTCGGCGATCACCACGATGGAATAGGTGTACCCGATCTGAAGAAGCAGGGTTCGCTGAGTGCGATCTTCGTCGCGTCGAAGCTGTCGGGCAAAACTACGGTGCAGCGCCAGCGGCTCGACGTCCACGGCCACGGGCCGCAGTCCGGCGGCTTCCACGATTCTCAATTGACTGTCCAACACCGGGCGGTGCACGGCCATGGCGATGACTTCACGCATCATCGAGTCGCCTTGACGAATGTCCGCGGCCTCGACATACCGAATCTCGGACTCGGCGACGGGAAACGGCAATCGCCCCGCCACTTCCTGTTGCACAAGGGTATCCATTTCCAACCCGCCGGCTTTGTTCACTCGGACGTTTTGCAAGAACAAGTGTTCGCTGTTCAAGCAAAGCACGGCTCGTTTGCCTCGAAATCGGCGGTTGTTCCTCGCTTTGCGAATCGCGGCGGACAGAGTATTCGCGCCGGGAACTTCATCGACTTCAGCGGGCACGTCCCATCTCGATGCGTCCACTAAATGCGAAAAATCGGTCTTGAATTGCACGAGCTTCACGCTGCGCGAGCCGATGTCGACGCCAATAGGGCTGAATCGATTTGAACCAGGTAGCCGGATCATGGACATGCTTTCTCAATACAATCGCTTGCTGGTTTACGGCGTGCGGTAACTCTCCGCTTCACTTGTGCCGCTGTCGTACGTGCCCGTGCCGCTGTCGTAGGTGCCCGTGCCACTATCGTAGGTTCCAGTGCCACTGTCGTAGGTTCCCGTGCCACTGTCGTAGGTGTCTGTGCCACTGTCGTAGGTGTCTGTGCCACTGTCGTAGGTGTCTGTGCCACTGTCGTAGGT
>CAYFJO010000750.1:0-4029 GCA_964343305.1 uncultured Pirellulaceae bacterium
AACGCGGCGATCTGGGTTGCGCCGCCAGCCGCCGTGACGAATTCGCCGCCGGCGGGCGTGAATTTCTCACCGTAGAAAGTCACCGGAGCATTATTCGCATGGACCGCCGTCAATGGGTCGACGGTCAACACGTTTCCCACCACTGCGGTCACCCTTACATTTTCGTTCTCAATCTTGATGGTAAACGGCGTGGCAACAGGTAAGCCGCTGGCGTTGTTGACGGTAACGTTTGTGGCACCAACGATCACGGCTCCATTCAATGTAGTTGATGTCGATTGAGCGAATGGTACGTCGTTAAGTATGCCATTTTCGTTCAGATCCACCCATAAGTGGACAAATCCGTTAGCCCCCGCATCGTTGAGATCGACAGTGACGGTCGTATTCCGTTCACCAGCAAATATATCTGTTCCGCCGCGCGACGCATTGAACACGACGCCGTCGTTGACCATCAGCATTTTGACGGTGTCGCCCGCGCCGTTGGCATCATGGTCCACAGGGGTTGTGCCAAGTGCCCCGCGAACGACGGTTAGCGTATTAACGCCATCGTTCCCTTCGACTCGCATGACCTCGTCGTTGACCACGACATGGAAAGGCCTGAATCCGGCACTGTTGGGAAACACGCTTGCGTCATCCACCACGATCTGTGTCGCGTTTCCGGAATCAATCGGATCGGTAATCAAACTTGCTGAAACACCGACTACCGCCGCGCCTTCATCGTTTCCAGCCGTTCCTGGGTCAGTGTCAACGGTATCGTCGCCACGGGCATCGTTGCGGGGTATGCCGCCGTTCAAAAGATGTGCGTTCCCTTCACCATCCGGAGCAATACCTATGCTGGGATTCGCCACGCCCGTAGGCAGCAAGTGCCGCGGCCCGTCCGCTCCCAATGAAGATCCACTTGTCGTCGTGATGACCCTGGAACCGATCGGATGTAGTAGCGCCGCACCAGGCGTGATCGTAATCTCATTCGTCGCTAGATCTACATTTTGAATAAGGAATGTTTCTTCATTTGGCAACCCAGGATCAATCGTAATGCGATGCCCAGGAAGGAATCGATGCGCCTCACCGGCAGGGACTTCAAAAAAATCGTCTCCCGGATTGTTCAGAGCGCTTCCAAAAATCGTACTTTCGGTAAACGTCGGTGCGTCGCCAAAGTCGAGAACCTCGATGCGCACAACATGATCTTCCACTTCGCCGTCGTCGGCCAATCCAGTTGGAGGCAGTGTAATTGGTTGCTGCTCGCCAAAGACACGAAAGCGTGCAAAACGATCCCCAGTGAAATTTCCTTCGCGCACGACCTTTTCCACGGGTATGTAGATTGTTCTCGGCGTTAGCGGTGAATTTGGATTCTGTGGAAGGTTGATAAGATCGTTATCAACAATCTCGTTCGTCAACACTTTTTCATCGTCTTCAAAGATCAGATCGCCATCCATGTCGATCCAGGCATGAACATAGCCGACCGGGACAATGGTGCCAGGGGGAACGGCTATCGAGCTTCGAACGTCGAGCGTCACCTGATTGCCCGTGCTGCCGGCAATGAAAACGTCGTTTCGGAAGCCGGCAGTCGCGGTATCAGTAAATGTGATGCCGTCTTCATCGTCCTTGACCGCGGCAGTACCGCGCAAGTCGTCGCCCCGACCGTCTAGCACGGGGGGAACTGCAAGGTTGAGTTCTGCGTCCGGTTCGTTGTCAACATTGGTCCCGAACCGTGGCCCGTCGTTGCGAATGCGATGTCGCGCTCCATCGTCGGCTAACAAAGTTTGACCTATCGTGGGTGCATCGCCGAAGTCAAATCCTTCGATGATGATCACGTAATCTTCAACTTCGCCATTCGGTTCCAGTCCGGTGGGTAAAACGTCGCCATCAAAGTCAGGATCATTGGGGTCAACCAATCGCGCACGTAGGACCGTTTGGCCCAAAGCCGCGTTAGCGGGAATGTTGAGAGTGAGCGGATTCCCGAACGCGTCGTGAGTCAGCGTTTGAAAGTCCGAGGTAAGGTCTAGTGACGCCCCGTCAATGAGACGTTCTGTCGAGTCGTCAATTGTCTTGTCGTTATTCACATCCGCCCAAACGTAAAGCTGGGCATCTTCAGCCTGCGAGAAATCCAAATCCGTAACGTCCACGGCCAACGACGCACGATGTCCTGCCGCAAAAACGTCGATTTCATCGCCCAAGTGATTGAAGAAGCGCAGACCGTCTTCATCGTCGAAAGGAGGCGGGTTCTTGTCGTCTCCGTCAGCGAACTCAGTTGGCCGCCCATCCGGCTCGTGATCACGAAACCGTCCCAACATGACCCCTGTTGCTTCGTGACGCGGACCATCATCCGCAAGTACGGTCTTGTAAGCCGACGGGCCGGCAGCGCCGTCAAAGTCGACATTGTCGATGTAATAGCGCAACGTTCCAGCGTTTTCATTTGCAAAGAAAATGCTTACACTATGCTGCGTACCATTCGCAGCGATTCCAATTGGCAGATTCGTCAACTGCAATCCTAGCTGTCCGCGAATCACGATTCGCGATGAATCCGGATCCAGTTCGACGTTTGGGTCGGTCGCATATTCCTGAAAATCGAGTTCGACTTCAAAGTCGGGAAATTCGGGCAGGTCGTCGTCAAACAGATCAACCTGAAGACGAGCGATTCCTGGATCCACGATCAGATTTGGGGGAGTTACCGCAACATCCACTGTGATGTTGAGGCGGTTGTTTGCAAACGGAACGGTAAATTGCTGTTCCAAACCCGCACCTTGTTTGGCGCCGGCGAACGTCCCAGGTGCTGGGCCGACGCGCATCTCCGCAGCACGGGTGACGATATCGTCGTTGTTGACGTCAAAGAATTGAACCGTCGTGTCAAGCATCGATGGCGGAATTGGAATAAATACACCACCGTTGTATGACGTTGTGTTCCATCCCAGTGTCGTCACATCCGTGCCTGTTGGAGACGGTGGCATCTCATCGTCCCCGAAAGTGCCACTATTGGGGAAAGCAAGTTCGATGGGAATCGACTGCTCTCTATCAATATTGTCGGCATCGCCAAAATCCAAGTGGCGGATGGTCACCACGTGATCTTCGACTTCACCATCTATTGCCGGGCCGTTTGGCCCCAAGTCACGCTGCGAGACCTGTGCAACGTCGCTGTGAACGCGGACACGGGCGATCGTTGGGCCAGCAACGGCGTCACCTGGAACTAAGAACCTAAACGTGTGAGGTGGCGCGTCCGCCTCTACTTGCGTATAAGCGATGGGAATCAGATTCCCAAAGCTATCCAGCTCAAAATTCCCTTGGTCATCGATTTCAAATGAATCGGAGATTCGCTCGCCACCTGAAATTACAGGCGAATCGTCGAAGACACCGTCCTGATTGAAGTCAATCCATGCGAAGACATTTCCGTCAATGCCTGTTACCGAAGCTTGCATGACCCCGTCGAGCTGGCCCGCGATCAGGGTATTGTTGTCGCTGAAGGTTACACCATCTTCATCGTCCGATCCGTCGGCATCGTCACCCAGGGCGTCTACCGAATGCAACGCGTCCGATTCCCGATCGACGGTAAGCCCCAGCCGAGGACCTCCAATCACGTGTTGCGGACCGTTGTCAAACAAGGTGGTTTGATAGTTGCCAGGGCCCGTACCAAATCCCGGATCTGGTGCATCACCAAAATCGACGTAGACCAGTTCGACCAGATGGTCTTCCACTTCGCCGTCGGCCGCTGGACCGGTTGGGAAGGGACTTCCGGCCGAACTAACTCGCACGCGGACAAAAGTTGGACCTGCAACCGCCGATCCGGGCACCGCGAAATCGAACTGGGTCGTCGTATCGGCCAATACGGATTGGTTGTTAATGATCTTGGCTTCAAAGAAACCATCGCGGTCAAAGTCCATCCAGGCATCGATAATGCCACTGGCACTGGTGACCGTGACATCGATGCTCCCGTCGCGTCCCGTGGCAAAGGTTGGTAACGGCGTTGCGGTAATCAAGTCGGTGAACGTCACACCATCATCGTCATTGACGCCGTCATTGTCGTCGCCGTCTCCAAAAGCG
>CAYFJO010000751.1:0-4023 GCA_964343305.1 uncultured Pirellulaceae bacterium
AACGGGTACGGGGCTCACGTCCGACTTCGAGGGCGACCTGCGGCCTCAAGGGAGCGGTTTCGACATCGGCGCCGACGAGTTCAACACTGGGGCAGTCGCCGAAGGTGAAGCAGATCTTCTACAGTTACGAGCCGTTTTTCGTTGTAAGTTCTTTGTTTTCAACACACGATCTTCGTGAAACCCAAAAGTGTGGTGCCATTTTAATGGCCGTGACACGAAATATATCTTGACATTCGTGCACAGATAAAATATGATGGCGGTGGCATTATGGAGGCATCGTCATGTTCCCCAGAACGAAGTCGAATGGGAAGTACGACTATCTGCAGATCGTCGAGAATCACCGTGTGAACGGCAAGACGAGGCAGCAGGTCGTCGCGAGCCTCGGGCGGTTGGATAAGCTGACCGAGTCGGGACAGTTGGACAACCTGACCCGGGCCCTGGGACGGTTCTGCAAAAAGCTCCATGTCATTGACGCGCATCGCGAGGGAGATATCAAGGGCGGGGCAGTCCGCAAAATTGGGCCGGCGCTGGTCTTCGACAGACTGTGGCGCGCGCTGGGTATTGACAAGGTGTTCCATGCGCTGCTGGCCAAACGCAAGTTCGAATTCCCCGTCGAGCGGGCGATATTCTTGACCGTGTTACACCGGCTGTCCGAGTCGGGTTCTGACCGCCAGGCTCACGAGTGGCGCGAAGATTATGTGATCGAGGGCGTCGAAGCATTGGGCCTGCACCAAATGTATCGCGCGATGGCCTGGCTGGGCGACCCGTTACCCGAAACGCATCAGCAAGGCGCAACACCGTTTTCGCCGCGATGCAACAAAGACCTTATCGAAGAGGCGCTGTTCGCGCGCAACCGCGACCTATTCTCCTCGCTGGACATCGTCTTTTTCGACACCACGTCGATCTACTTCGAAGGCAGGGGCGGAGACACACTTGGCAAGCGCGGCAAAAGCAAGGACCATCGGCCCGACCTCAAACAGATGGTCGTGGGCGTGGTGGTCGATGGTGAAGGCAGGCCGATCTGCTGTGAGCTGTGGCCCGGCAACACGGCCGACGTAACAACACTCATCCCCATCGTCGAGCGGCTCCGTTCGCGATTCAAGATCGGGACGGTATGTATCGTGGCCGACCGCGGCATGATCAGCAAAGACACCATCAAACGACTCGAGAGCGATCCCAACCTCAAGTACATTCTAGGAGTGCGCATGCGCAACCTCAAAGAGATCCGCACCAAGGTTCTCAACCGAGGCGGCCGCTACCACGAAGTCTATCCCAAAAGCAAAGACCCTAAAGCCCCTTCCCCGCTTAAGGTCAAAGAAGTGCACGTCATCATCGACGAAGACGACTCCGATAGCGCCACCCGGCGCTACATCGTTTGTCACAACGAGAACCAAGCGAAAAAGGATGCCGCGGATCGCCAAGCCATCGTGGCCAGCTTGAAAGACAAACTCAAACAAGGCGACAAAGAACTCGTGGGCAACAAGGGCTACCGCAAGTACATCAAGGTTGAACAGAAGCACTTCGAAATCGACGAAGACAAGATCCAATCCGAAGCCCGCTACGACGGCAAATGGGTGCTGCGCACCAACACCAAACTATCTGCAAAAGACGTGGCGCTCAAATACAAACTGCTGTGGATGGTCGAGCAGATATTCCGCTCCACAAAGAGCATTCTCGATACGCGGCCCATCTGGCACAAATGCGACGAAACCATCCGCGGCCACGTCTTCTGCAGCTTCCTTGCCTTGGTGCTCAAGGCCGAACTCCACGAACGGCTCGAACGAAAAGGACGCCGCTACGAATGGGACGACATCCGTCGTGACCTCGAGGCCCTCCAGGAGACCGAACTCAGCATCGAAGACGAAACCTATTACCTGCGCACCCAACTACGAGGGACATGCCATGACGTTCTACGCGCCGCAAACGTCGCCATACCACCAACATTGCATCAATAGAGATGCCCACAGAGATGCCCACGGCGAAACGGAAAACGTGGTGCCACAGCCAAATCGCTGCCTCGTAAGTCCTTGATATTAAACGATCGCCGCGAAACAACTGTAGAAGATCTGTCAAATAATCCCTTGTTTTTGAGGATTAGGCGGCGCATTCTGTTGCCATCATTCGACGGAAGTTCCCCCCTCAAATCCCGGTATTTATTGGGGTAACATCTTGTGGTTGTTAAGGGTAGGAGGATTCTTAGGCGCTCAAATGGTACCCAAGACAGATATTCATTATCGCTTGACATATAGATCGGGAGACGCTATAATGGTACCCGTTATGTATGTGGAGAAGATAAAGAAGAAGCGCGCCGACAAAACCTATAGCCAGGTCGTGTTGCGCGAATCGTATCGAAAAAAGGGGGCACCGCGAAACTCTGTGTCCAAGCGGACGTTGCTCAATCTTACGCGCTATCCAAAGGTGTTGCAGGATGCTGTTGCGTTGGCGGTCAAGCAACCGGAACGCGTGTTGGACTTGTGCGCCTCGGGCGCGCTGGATCTCCACGAGGGCAAATCGGTGGGCGCGGTGTGGGCGGTGGCTAAGGTGGCCGAACGTTTGGGGATTACGAAGGCGTTGGGCCGGGGACGGCAGGCGGAGCTCGCGTTGTGGCAAATTGTGGCGCGGGTCATCGAACAGGGGTCGCGATTGTCCGCGGTGCGGTTGCATGAAACGCACGCGTTGGCTGATGTCATCGGCCTCGAACGCGGGTTCAATGAGGATGACCTCTACGATAATCTCGCGTGGCTTTGCCAACGCCAAGCGGTCATCGAAAGACGCTTGTTCAAGGCGCGGCGAGGCGAGGGGAAACCCTCGCTGTTCTTATACGATGTCACGTCGAGTTATCTCGAAGGCGACCACAATGAGTTGGCGGCCTACGGTTACAATCGCGACGGCAAGAAGGGCAAGAAACAAATCGTCATCGGCCTGTTGTGCGACGCCGATGGCGAACCTGTGTCGGTCGAAGTGTTCGCGGGCAACACGCAAGACCCCAAGACGGTTGCCTCGCAGATACGCAAAACCGCCCAACGATTCGGCTGTTCAGGCGTAACCTTCGTGGGCGACCGCGGCATGATTAAGAGTGGCCAGATGGAGGATTTGTCCGAAGCGGGGTTCCACTACATCACGGCGATAACCAAACCGCAAATCGAAAAGCTGATGAAAGACGGCGCGCTTCAACTCGAACTGTTTGACGAAAAGGTGTGCGAAGTGCAATGCGATGGACGCCGTCTAATTCTGCGACGCAATCCTGTGCGAGCCGACGAACTCGCCGCTTCGCGCCAGAGTAAACGCGATGCTATCGAGACATGCCGCGAGCGGCAAAACGTTTATCTGCGCGAACACCCCAAAGCGAAAACGGAGACGGCGGTCAAACACATCAAAGAAAAGACCGCCAAGCTCAAAGTGGGCGCATGGCTGCGCGTGCAGGCTGACGGACGCACGTTGCGTGTCATCGCCGACGCAACCGCCCTTGAAGCGGCGGCCAAGCTTGATGGCTGCTACGTGATGGTCACCGACCTTGACGCCAAGCAAGCCGACGCGCAAACCATTCACGACCGCTACAAAGACCTTGCCCGCGTCGAACGCGGATTCCGCATGAGCAAGACCGGTCACCTCGAGTTGCGGCCCATTTACGTGCGCAGCGAAAAGAGTACACGCGGCCACGTCTTTGTCGTCATGCTCGCCTACCTCATCCGCCGTGAACTAGAACGAGCCTGGTCCGGCCTCGACCTCACCGTCGAAGAGGGCCTCGACGCACTCAAGACCCTATGCGCCATGACGGTTACCATAGGCGACGGCCACCGCCTGCATCAAGTCCCGACGCCCCGAGCGCAATCCCAACAGCTATTCGACGCCCTCGAAATCCAAGTCCCCCCAGCGCTCCCCTCACGCGCCCTTCGGGTAGCCACGAAAACAAAACTACCAACCCGACGCGTAAGCTTATGAAACACACGAGCTTACGTCCCGGAAAACCGTCGATTCTTTGGGGAAACTTCCGTTTCAAGAAGAATCCATGATCGGATGCTT
>CAYFJO010000752.1:0-4004 GCA_964343305.1 uncultured Pirellulaceae bacterium
CCACATCCATCATGAACTTCTCCCGATTCGTCTCGTTCAGCGACTTCGTGCCGATTGCCAACAGGCCCGTCGCGATGAGTTGCTCGTTGCGTTGTTCGACGTTGTCGGCTGGAAGCAGATCGCCGGCGATTTGCTCGGTAATGAATTGATCGTACGGCTTGTCATCGTTCAGCGATTTGATGACGTAGTCGCGATATCGCCACGCATAAGGAAAGGTGAAATTGCGTTCCATGCCGGTCGATTCGCCGTAACGAACGACGTCCAGCCAATGTCGTCCCCAGCGCTCACCGAACTGTGGCGAATCGAGCAGGCGGTCAATCAACTCCTTAAGAGCCATGGCCGACGGATCGGCGACAAATTCGTCGACTTGTTCTGGTGTCGGCGGTAGTCCGATCAGATCGAAATAAACACGTCGCAGTAACGCTCGAGGATCGGCGTCAACAACCGGTTGAAGTCCCTCACTTTCCAATCGCGCCATCACGAAGCAGTCGATATCCGTCCGTGGCCAATCCGTCGCCTTGACCTGTGGCGGCTCGGTTTTGCGGACCGGTTGGAACGACCAAAACTCGCGGGCCTTCTCGATGTCGGTGTCTTTGTGGGTCACTGGTATCCCGCCTTCGCGCGGGTCAGGGGCGCCGAGCTTGATCCACTTTTCAAAGTCGGCGATCACCGCCGGGGGCAACTGCTCGTCGGGCGGCATCTCGAAATCTTCAAAACGGATAGAGTTGATCAGCAGACTTTCTTCCAAGTTGCCGGGAACGACGGCGTGACCAGATTCACCACCCTTGCGCGTCGCTTCGCGCGTGTCGAGCAGCAATTCGCCCTTGATTTCTTTCGACTCTGCCGAATGGCATTTGTAGCAATGTCTTACGAGCACCGGCCGAATCTTTTTTTCAAAGAACTCGATGCCTTTGGCGTCAGGTTCGGCACCGATTGTTGTTGACACATCGGTTTTTGGAAAGAGAAAAACAACAAGTGCAAATAGAAAAACAGACCTACTCATTGTGGTCTCCTGGCGAAGAACTCGATTCGCCCTGAATTTGGGTGGGGTGTACTGGTGGGGGGTATGTGTCAGTAAGATGCGCTGGCGGGAAATATTATTTGATCTGTTTTCCGCCTTTTCACGCGGCAATTAACTCATTAGTCAACTTATCACCGCTAATTATGGATGTCAAGGTCCGATTGTCTGCAATTGCTGCGACAGTTTTATTGGAATCAAAAGCAAACATCAGAGGTTGTCAATCAGAATCGTAAAGGGGCGCAACATCGCAGCGAGAAGTCCAACCAACGCCAAGGCATCAAAAAGCGTCGAAGCAAACTTGTCAGCGAGGTTCAAACACGTAAATGAGATGGCAAAGCACGTCATTAAAGCGAGTAGACGGCGTAGGCCAAGTTTCGGCTTGGAATTGGATGCCATGTTCATGCGCGAATTTTCAGCATGTGTCTTCCGCGAGCATCAAGTGCCACAAGAGTTTCGCTGTGCGGGCATCATACCATGTTATGTCTCACGCTTGCCGTCGTCCTCCCGGTCAACACCGGCCTCGAGGAATCACGACCAAAATGCCGCCTCAGATCGTTCACATAGGTGCGCCCCATCGTGGTGCCGTGTTGCATCAACCACTCTTCAACGCTGGCCGTGCCAAGCGGAGCTTTCTTGGATACCAACAACTCTTGTTTGAGCCCCAACAATTCTTCCTTCGTAAGAACAATATCCCGCAGCAACAACTCAACCGGCTTGAGACACAGCAATGACAGCCAACCGGGCACGCTCAGCATCCAGCGGCTAAGACCGCAGGCCCGTTGTAACAGTAGCAGATAGTCGCGAAAACTCATGATTTCGGGGCCCGCCGCATCGATCTGCTGATTGTCATTACCTTCGGCGGCATCCACGATGATCCGCGCGGTATCCGCCAGCGTAATCGGTTGCAGTCGGTACTTGCCGCCATCGGGCATGGGAAAAAACGGGAAGCGGCGTAGGAACCAGGCGATGTTGTTGGACAAAACGTCGTTGGGGCCGACCACCAGCGTCGGTCGTACAATCGCGTGGTTATCGATTTCGGCGCGCACGTAGTCCTCGACTCGATGCTTCCCCGCATAGTAACCAAGGTTCGTCCCCTGCGCCGCGTTGCTGACGCTTACGTGAACAACGCGATCGATCCCCGCATCTTTCGCGGCGCGGAGCAGCAGTTTTGAATTGTCCACCGCCGTACCAAAAGTCTGGCCCCGCCAGGGAAGTCGGATCCAATAGGTGTTGATGAAGAGATCCGCCCCGGCCAGTTCCTGCCCAAGGTGCTTACGGTCAAAGCGAAGTGGCGCCGCGCTGATTCTGTCACGGCCCGATGGTGTTGAACGATTTGTCAACGTGTGTACTTGCCAGCCCCGTTGCAACAATTCCTGCGCCACTGCCGAGCCGGTGTAACTAAACGCTCCGGTGATCACAGCCTTCTTCATTTTCTCATCTCCACAAACACGATTGTCGAACATCAAGGGTGTCCCGGAATTCTGCGTTGTAGGGAACGCCCTCTGTGGCGTTCCGCCGAGGTGAGAAAGCCCATAGAAGGCGCTGCCGCTTCTCGGAGCGCCACACAGCGCGTTCCCCACAGATCAAAACTGACCAGCCAGTGAATCATCCGCTATTCCGTGGCGGGAATCCTGGCGGTTTGTCCAAAGAAAACCGCCAAATGGCGGAGCATTTCCTTGAGCTGATCATAGTCGGACGGCTTGGTAACATACGCGCAGACTCCCTCGGCGTACGCGCGAACGATGTCCAGTTCGCGATTGCTTGTCGTGAGCATGACGACGGGGATGTGGCGCAGGGTGTCGTCCGTTTTCATCGCCGCCAGCACCTCGAAGCCGTTCATTCGCGGCATGTCCATGTTCAGCAACACGATGCCTGGTCGACGAGCGTCTTGGTGGTCTCCTTCCTGTCGCAGATACTCCAGCACCTGCTCGCCGTCTTGGGCGGTGTGAAGGATGCTGATCAGATTTGCCTCGACGATCGCCTCTTTCATCATGACGAGATCGTCTTCGTTGTCGTCGGCCAACAGGATTTCGACGGCGTCGCCACTCATCCTTTATTTTCCTTACGGACGACTTGCTCGGTGGTAGGTGGAATCTTGGCGGTCAGTGTCCAAAACATCGAAAAATGGCTGATCGCCTCTTTGAGCTTTTCAAACGTCGTCGGCTTCGAAATAAACGCACACGCTCCATTACCGTAGGATTTTACGACATCCTCTTCGCGATCGCTGGTGGTCAGCATGACGACCGGAATGTGACGCAGGCCGTCATCGGCTTTCATCGCTTCTAACACTTCGAAGCCGTTCATCCGCGGCATGTTGATGTCCAGCAGCACCAGGCCAGGCCGTCTCGCGTTCTCGAACTTACCTTCATGGCGCAGGTAGTCCATCGCTTCTTCGCCATCGTTAACCTCTTGGATCACATTGATCAGCTTGGCCGCCTCGATGGCCTCTTTGATAAAGAGGATGTCGTCTTCGTTGTCGTCCACGATGAGAATCTCGACAGTTTCAGGATTCATGGCGTTTCTCCGTCGTGGTTTGCGAATTGGTTGACCGGTGGAATCTGGGCAATCAGCGCCCAGTATAACGAAAAGTCCTGGACAACCTGTTTGAGTTTTTCGAAGTCGACCGGCTTGGTGACGAACGAGCAAGCTCCGTCCTTGTACGACTTGACAATATCCTCATCGCGGTCGCTGGTCGTGAGCATGATCACCGGGATGTGGTTCAGCCCGTCGTCGGCTTTCATGGCTTCCAATACCTCGAAGCCGTTCATCTTGGGCATGTTGATATCGAGCAAGACCAAGCCAGGCTGCTTGGCATCTGCAAACTCACCTTCGCCGCGTAGATAGCTCATGGCTTCTTCGCCGTCGTAAACCACTTGGATCACATTGAGCAGTTTCGCTCTATCCAAGGCTTCACGAACGATGATGATGTCATCCTCGTTGTCGTCCACCAGTAGGATGTCGATTGGCTCGGTTTTCATATTTA
>CAYFJO010000753.1:0-4004 GCA_964343305.1 uncultured Pirellulaceae bacterium
AACAACACAAACGCGATCGACGGCGACGCCAACGGCGACGGCCGCGGGCTGGAAGTCCACACACTGACTCGGCCGGAGGTAACGCAGCGACAGGAATCCTACGTCCGCAAGGTAATCGATACGGTCGGCGACTTGGACAACGTGCTGTACGAAATCTCCAACGAGAACCATCCGGCTTCGACCAAGTGGCAATACCACATGATCGACTTCATTCACAAGTACGAGAAGGGAAAGCCCAAGCAGCATCCGGTGGGTATGACTTTCCAGTATCGCGGCGGCAAAAACAAAACACTCTTCGACAGCCCAGCCGATTGGATTTCACCAAACAACGAAGGCGGCTACCGGGACGATCCACCCGCATCCGACGGCAGCAAAGTGATCCTCAGCGACACCGACCACCTGTGGGGCATCGGCGGCAACCAGGCATGGGTTTGGAAGAGTTTTCTACGCGGGCTCAACCCGATTTTCATGGACCCGTACGACGGCGTGGTGCTGGCCAAGCGTTTCGATCCCCAATGGGAGCCAATCCGCCGCAGTATGGGCTACACGCTCGCGTTTGCTAATCGCATGGACCTGGCGGCCTGCGTTCCGCAGAACAAGTTGACCTCGACTGGATACTGCTTGACGAATCCCGGCAAGGAGTATTTGATCTATGTGCCATCCGCGGGCAAGGTGACGGTGGACCTATCGGCCGCGGCAGGTGCGCTGGCGGTCGAGTGGTTCGATCCCAGCACGGGCAAGACAACCGAAGCAGAGACGACGCGCGGCGGCGCCCAACGCAACTTCACCAGCCCGTTCGCCGGCGATGCGGTTCTGTACATGGCTCGTTCCCAATCGCGGTGAAGGTTTGTCAAATCGTAGGACGGATTCATGCCAGTTCCGCATTTGCACATTTCGATAGAAGCTCGAAGGGCGACGACTGAAAAAGGAAGTGGATCATCACTACCAACAACGGGGAGATACCATGATGAAACGAAACTTGTTACTGCTTTCTCTGGCCATCGCTGTTGCGTCATTGCCGGGCGTTGGCCGTGCCGAAGAGGAAGAGAAAGTCATCCGCCTGGGCATGATTGGGCTGGACACGTCTCACGTGATTGCCTTCACCAGGTACCTTAATGATCCCAAGAACAAGACAGGTTGTCGCGTCGTGGCAGGATATCCCGGTGGATCGCCCGACTTTCCGGCCTCGGCAAACCGCGTCGACAAGTTCACCACGCAACTGCGCGAGCAGTTCGGCTTGGAAATCGTGGACAGCATCGAGGAGCTTTGTAAGAAGGTCGACGGCATTCTGTTGGAAAGCGTGGACGGACGGCCGCACCTGAAGCAGGCCAGGATTGTGATCGCGGCGGGAAAACCGTTGTTCGTCGACAAGCCGGTGGCCGACGACCTGGCGGACGTGATCGAGGTCTTTCGGCTTGCCAAGGAAAACAACGTGCCGTGTTGGTCCAGCTCCGCAGCGCGCTTTGGCGAGGGAATTGCCGGTGCCCGAAACAATGAGGAACTGGGGCAAATCGTTGGCTGCGATGTGTTCGGTACCAGTTCTTGGGCGCAATTTCACCCCGACCTTTACCTGTACGGAATCCATGCCGTCGAGCCGCTGTTTGCGGTCATGGGCACGGGTTGTGAAACCGTCAGGCGTATTAAGACGGACGGAATAGACATGGTTGTTGGCGTCTGGACAGGCGGACGCATCGGCACCTTTCGAGACCTTCGCGGGGGCAAGACCGACTTCCAGACGATCATCTATAGCAAGAATGGCATGGCCACCGGCAAGTCGTCCGGATACGCCCCGCTGCTGGAGCAGATCGTCAAGTTCTTCAAGACCGGTAAGCCCCCGGTTCCTGCCGAAGAGACGATCGAGATCTTTGCGTTCATGAGCGCCGCCGACGAGTCGAAAGCGCAAGGTGGCGCCGCGATTTCGATTCCGGAATTGATCAAGAAGGCAACTCGCACACCACAATCGTCGACAGGAACAAACAAAT
Source organism: uncultured Pirellulaceae bacterium (assembly GCA_964343305.1). GTDB lineage: Bacteria > Planctomycetota > Planctomycetia > Pirellulales > Pirellulaceae > CAYFJO01. The sequence goes on from CAYFJO010000753.1 coordinate 1,983, forward strand.
GAAACTCGACCTTGAGCGGCCAAAGCTGACGCCAAATGCCGATCGAGCGGAAGCCCGAATCGAACAACTCCGTGTCGAGTCGTTCAACACCGAAGTGACGCTGGCCGTCACGGTGCGATTGGCCGGTTGAGGTCACCACGAGGACAGGGCCGGGCAGCCTCTCACGGCCACCCGACTAGTTTGTCCAAAATCGTCGGCGCTGTGGTGATGCGCAGGTCAGCAGTCTTATTTTTCGATACAGCTACTCGCAGCTTGACACGGCCATCGCCGAGGCTACAATAATGCTACAAAAATTCGGTACAAAAGTAAATGCGCCATAGAGGAGACTTCCGGAATGAGCTTGACGACTGCAACTTCCACAATCAACCGGTCGGCCGTGCCGGACGATGGCCGGTACACGGCAGAACAGGATGTCAGCTTCCTGGTACTGCGCGCCTTCTACAATCTGCGCGGGATGCTCGATCGAATGCTCGCTGAACACGAGCTGGACGAATGGGTGCGGCCGGGGATGGGGCCGATTCTTTACGCGCTTTACGAGGCCGATGACTGCACGATCAGCGACATTGCGGGCCGCGTGCAACTGGCCGCCTCGACGTTGACCAACACGCTCAAGCGGATGGAGAAAAATCGTCTCGTGAAACTGACGAAGTGTTCGGAAGATCGGCGCGCGGTGCGTGTCAAGTTGATGCCGTTGGCGCGCAGGCTCGAAGCGAAGATGCACGAGCTTCGCCGCGAGGTGCGGAGCGTACTGCACGGCGACATGTCGGAAAGGCAGATCACACAAACGAAGAAACTGCTGACGCAGATGATCGAGGCGATGGAAATTCACGAGTGGGAGTCAAAACACCCGCGGAACAAAACGAAGCAATAAGCGAATCCGGGTCAGCCAATTAACGGAGACTTTGCCCATGCTCAGCAATCGATCGACGCTCACAGCATTGACGATGCTTGTCGTGGCGGCAACTGCCCAAGCAGAAGCGGCCGACACAATCGTTCCCAGCCGGAAGACGGTTTCTTCAAACGCCGATTGGTTTCAATGGCGAGGGCCTCGTGGCGATGGCGTGTCCTTGGAAACCGGCTGGTCGACCAACTGGCCCGACGAGGGTCCAGAAATCCTCTGGCGAGTTGACCTCGGCGTGGCAGACAACAGGGACGGTTCTTCGACAGTTAGCGTTGTCGGTGGTCGCGTTTGCGTGATGGGGATCGGTCATATGCATTGTCTGGATGCCGAATCCGGCAAAGAGATTTGGAAGATCCCGTTTACCGCGTCACACTCCACTCCCGCCGTGGAAAACGGACGAGTGTACATCTACGGCACCCAAGGGAGATTCTCGTGCCTGAATGCCGAAACCGGGGAAGCCGTGTGGTCGAAAGACCTGCATCAAGGTCAGAGCAGGTTCGCACGTCGTGCGGGCGCCTACGGCTATGCTGCGTCGCCGGTGTTGATGGGCGACGTGGTGTTGATCTCGGCGCGTCTTGATGGCGGCGCGTTGGTTGCTCTCGACAAACAGACCGGTGAGGTCAAGTGGAAAGCGTTTCACGCTGGACACAAAGGCTATGCCTTTTGGTCGACGCCGGTCGTGACAAGCATCGAGCAGAAGCCCTGTATTGTCTGGCTCACCGGTCCGTCGGTGGTTGGTTTGAAGAGCGACAATGGGGAAACATTGTGGAAATACGACATTCCAGTTGAAAACGAAAAAGTCGGGTGTGCCGCAGCATCACCAGTCATTTTCGGCAACCGAGTCGTTGCTCAATATCACCCGCCGCACGCTCGCGGTTACACGTTTTGTCTTGAAATCAAGGACGGAAAAGCCAGCGTGGTGTGGACCACCAGGAACCTCGCCAATTGGTATCTCAGTTGCGTGGGTTATGACGGGTGTCTCTACGGAGTCGACCAGAGTCCGAGAGGCCGGCCGCGCGACATGGGCGGCCTGCAATGCTATGACATCGCCACGGGCAGACTGTTGTGGTCGATTAACGGTTTCGGGCAGGATGGCATCAGGCCGGTGCGGTATACGAGAA
>CAYFJO010000754.1:0-4003 GCA_964343305.1 uncultured Pirellulaceae bacterium
GACGTTCGAGGGTCCGCCGCTGTACCGATTGAACAGAACACCACGGTGAATTTCACCCACCATGGCCGTGTTGCTCAGTCCATCGATGCAGTCCTTGAAACTGGTGTCACCTCGAAAGGTGAGCAGCCCTTGGACCCCAAAGCCGTCCCTCGAGCCGTGGCTGTTCGGACTGTTTCCTCCAATGCCGGCATAATTTGTTGGCTTCTCAGTTCCAACAAACGACGTAGGGTCGCTCGGACACAGGTAAGTCGGGATCGTTGAACGTAGAATATTGAGCCGTTTGGCTGCGCCTGAACTGAACGGGCCGCAAGTATGCATACCGACATCGTCAGCAACGTCTTTGTCGTAAATTGCCGATTGATCCATCATGGGGAGGATCATCACACGCCAGCTAAAGCCAGAACCGTGGATCCAACCGGGGCAACCGCTGTATCTGATATTTAGGTCGGTGATTTTGCCCTGAGGTAAATATGAGAAGGTATCGTGGTAATTGTGCAAAGCCACGCCGATCTGCTTCATGTTGTTCTTGCACTGTGACCGCCGGGCCGCCTCGCGCGCCTGTTGCACGGCGGGCAGTAACAAGGCGATGAGAATGGCGATGATGGCGATGAAAGTTGATGAAATACTGCATGATCAACGTGACTCCTCGGTTAATGTGAAAAAGTGGGAAAACTGAAATAATTTCACACGACCATACGTTACGTTCATGATAGTACCCGTTGATTTTGGCCTGTCTGGTCTGAGAATGCAACTGCGATTCGAGCTCTTTTTGAACGCGAATCGACGTGTACGTCCAGCCAGCATTGCGATGGCCAATTGTATTTGATCGGAAACCGATGAGCCCGATTCACATTCGAACACCATCAATGGCAAAGCGAGGCCGTTCTGGCGAAGATCATCGGCGCGCCGGAGAATCCGCCCGCAACAGCGTCAACAGTTTTTGCGCCGCAGCATGTTGCGGGTTCAAATCCAACGCGCGGCGGCATTGCTGAACCGCTTCATCCGGACGCCCCTTTGACTCAGCGAGACAGCGGGCGAGGCGAAAGCTGACATCCGGATTCCAGGGCCGGCGGATCAAATCGCAGCGCCGGTAGAACAACTCCCGGCTGGGCTGTCCTGCTCTGCGAAAATGGTCCCCGAGCGCTTCTGCAAGCCGAATTGCCATGTCGTCCAACGAAAGTTCCGCAAATACTTGTTGCTGTCTCACGTCGAGCGCATCCAGTTGCCGCTTGATCTTCGAAATGATCTCCTCACGATGCACGCTGACATCGAAGGTCTTCGTCATCGGGAAGACATTCATTACCTTCAGCGCGTAGGACTGACCTGACAACCGGTCTTCCGGCAACAGTCCCAGCAACTGGTCGAATTCCGAGTCTTGCGGATCCTTTGACGTGTCCCACTTCCGGCGCAGGACCTCCTTTTGGATGAAGTGACCCCAAATGAATGCAAGCCGTCGGTGACCATCGAGATTGTAATGGACGTGCTCTAGAAAGAGGTTTGAGCCGAGCGCCTTGGGTCCTGCTTCGTCCGCCAATCGCTTGGCGAAATCGACGAAAAAAACGCGAGGATGAGCCGATTGCCCGGCGATATCGCGGACGATTCCACCGAACGAGCTTGGAGCCCGGAATCGGCACCCATCGAGGTCGCGAGCCGACTCGAATGCCGTTCGTGATTCCGGATAGCGCCCCAGTGCTTCCAGGCATTGCCCCATGCGGTACCATAACAGCGAGGAGTCGCCAGACATCGCCTTGGCGCGTTCGAGGTCGTCCAGCGCCTCCCGCCACGATCTTGCCGCGCTGAGCTGCCGGCCACTGTCAAAAAACGCCATCCAGCGTTGTCGGTCTTTGGCATCAAGTTGTTCGGGAACGTGAAGACTGACCGGAGAATGCCCGCTCAAGTTCGACGCCACCGTGGTGAGTACGACAGGGATTCCCGCAGATGAAGCCGTCGCGACGATCCGTTCCAGGTTGAGTCTATAGTGCTCTTCCGCCCGCTTGAACTTGGGACTGTTCAACGGAATGGTCACGCTAACGGGCAGCGATTCCATCAGGTGTGTCCGATCCTGTGATTCACTCGTGAAACAAGCGGAAATCATTTGAAACAGACGCAATCGCCGGACCTTGACAACCCCCGAAAACAATGCCTGCGGCGCTACGTTGGCCGTCGACGCGACCCCTGCCGGCCCATAGAACTCATTGTGACCGGTGTGCACGATGATCAAATCCGGTTCCATGGCGACGGCCTGATCGACGACGTCCGCCACGCTGAAACTGCTGATGGCGATCATCCCCAGGTTGATCACCTCGAAATCAGATGCGGCATTCTGTTGGCTGAGCAGAACCTCCATCTGACGCGGAAACGCAAGTTCGGGTGGATATGGAAACCCAAGCACGGTCGAACCCCCGACGACGACAATTCGAAAAACGCCGTCGGGCCGCGGCAGATCGAATCGTTTGGGTTCAGGACCGGCCAGCGCACGCCCCGCGAAGTAGCTTTCCTCTGCTCGCGGATTCACCTGATGATGAAGAACCTTCGGATTGCCCGACACCTTGACTACGAGGCTCAAATCGCCGCCGACGTCGATCGCGACAAGCAGCATCTCAACGGTCACGATGACCAAGATCGACAAAGCAATCGCCGCCAGGCGAAAACACCATAACTTGAAATTCGACCGGCGGCGTGCAGTCTGGTTCGGCTGTTCCTTTGCCTCTGTCCGCGCATCGTCAGTCATCGCTCACACCCTGGACGGCCGGAAGATTGGTGTCTCCCCAATCACGGATCCAATGATCGTGGAAGGTGATTGACGGATGAATCTCAATTCGAGGCAAGTGACAAGGAACCCAACCGGTTTCCAGTGAAACGGAACATAGCACGGAACACGATGCCGTTGAATGGCATTGTAGACATTTCCGTTCATGTTCAGCGGTCGTGCGTTGAGCGGCATGTTCGTGAGAATTGTGGCAGGTTGAACACAACAGTCGCCGTCCGAATTGCACGTGACATTTCGGCTGCACGAGACTAACCGGCTGATGAAGTGTGATTCTCGAGTCTCCCACGGGATCTCACTTTTCTTGAGTGCATGATCCTCTAGTGACATTCGGCCCATATCTGGCTTTGATCCGCCGTGCGCCACGGTCGTCGCTCGAAACCGGCGTTGGAACGCGCCGTATTCCCGTCTCACATCGTGGCCAAATACGATGCACCGCCGGAATGGCAACTTTCGCATCCGACATTTGGCATGAGAAGGACGAGCCTGTCGAGGCGAATTTCGTAAGATGTGGTGTGTCATTCGAAGCACCGTTCGCGAGTTGTTACGCGAAGGATGTGCCCGAGATGTTCCAAGTTCTAATCGACGACCCACCAGGCTGCCCGGGGCGTGAGTCCGCCAGTAATGGCTACGACCGCGTGTCTGCAGTGGAGCAGTGCTTCTTCAGGCTTATCGATGTCGAGCAGGACGCCCGCGAGCTCACCGTGTAAATCGGGATCGTCGGGCGTTTGGTTCAGAAGTCCACGAAGCGCAAAGACGGCGCTTTCCGCGTCGTTGACTTTCTTTGCAGCCGATAGTAACTGAAGTTGAGCCCAGGCGTCGTCGAAGTCGATCGTGGCGGCGGTCCGCAAGGTGGGCATCACCTCGCTTCCTGGTCGCGATCAAATGTAGATGGTTGTCGGTGTACCCGAAGCGAATGTTCGGAAGCCGACCGTCAATGAGAATCGAACATGCGATTCCGCCACCGAGCAGCAACGCGAGGATCGAATTCCCCACGCCAAACAGCTGCGCCGACCGGCCGCGGCTTGGTTGCGCAGGTTGAGACGCCTGATTCATCATAAATCGCGGACTTGAAATCGAGACGCGCCAACACGGTGCTCGGACCAACAATTCAGGAAATGCAACCGATAATCTCGCTCGAGCCGCCTTGTTGGGACACAATGTCCACGACCCGCGGGTTGACTAATTGTTGGAACTTTTTCCGCCGCTCGAGTAGTCCTCTGCACTTATGTCTTC
>CAYFJO010000755.1:0-3996 GCA_964343305.1 uncultured Pirellulaceae bacterium
TCCCGTGCGGCACGTCTGGGAACCTTTCGCCGACGGCACGACGAATCCTTGGGGTATCGATTTCGACGACTACGGCGAGGGGTTTGTTTGCAACTGCGTGAACCCGCACTTGTTCCACGTCATTGAAGGTGCTCACTACGAACCGTGGCGCAATCGCAAGTCAAGCCAGTTCGCCTACCAGCGGATCGATTCGATCGCCGACCATCGGCACTTTGTCGGCGGCGGAAACGTCCGCAACGGAATCGGCTCGGCCGAAGAAGACAAACTTGGCGGTGGACACGCTCACTGCGGCACGATGGTCTACCTCGGCGACAACTGGCCGGATCGTTATCGCAACACCGTGCTGATGAACAACATCCACGGCCATCGCATCAACAACGACATTCTCAAGCGGTCGGGCTCCGGCTACACCGCATCGCACGGCGCCGACGTCATGCGATCAAAAGACAAGTGGTACATGGGCGTGACGTTGGCCTATGGACCCGATGGCGGAGTGTTCGCCAGCGACTGGTCCGACACGGGCGAGTGTCACAGCACACGCAACACGCGACGCCAGACGGGTCGCATCTTCAAAATCACCTACGGCAAACCGAAGCCGGTCTTGCCAGATCTCCAGAGTTTGAGCAATGCGGAACTTGTAAGACTCCAACTTCATCGCAACGACTGGTTCGTGCGTCACGCTCGACGGATCTTGCAGGAACGTACCGCGGCGGGTGACGACATGTCCGAGGTGAATCGCAATTTGCGAGATATTCTTGAGTCTTTCGCAGTGCCGCAACGATTGCGTGCAATGTGGGCGCTCTACGTGACAAACGGCCTGAACGAGAAGTTGCTCACCTCGATGCTGGCGGACAACAGCGAATACATACGAGCTTGGGCGATTCGTTTGTTGTGCGACCGAAAGCCGCCGAGCAAGTCGACGTTGGAACGTTTTGCCAGCATCGCGGAACACGACGAGTCGCCGCATGTCCGCCGCCAATTGGCTAGTGCCTTGCAGCGAATTCCGCTGGACCAACGGTGGCCCATTGCCGCTACACTTGTAGCTCATGGTGAGGACACAGGCGATCAGAACCTGCCGCTATTGTATTGGTATGCCGTCGAACCGCTGATCACCAAGGACGCAAATCGGTTTGCTTCGCTTGCATTCCAATCGAAGATTCCCTTGGTGCGACAACATATCGCGCGGCGTGTGGCGTCATTGCCCGACCCAACCGATCCGCTCGACACACTCGTCCAACTTCTTGCCCGGTCGGATAACGACGAACTTCGCATGGATGTTCTGAACGGATTAATGCGAGGATTCGAAGGGCGCCGAAGTGTAAGTATGCCGAAAAGTTGGAACGCGTCCTACTTGAAACTGCGAGCGAGTCGCAAGGATACCTTGCGCGACAAAGCGCTCGAAGTGGCTCTCGTTTTCGACGACCCAAAAGCCCTTCAATCCCTGCGTGTCCAGGTCCTCGACACGCGACTGGAGGCCGTAACACGTCAGCGCGCCATTCATCTACTGTCGGCCAAGAAAGACGCAAAGTTGCCGGCGATTCTTCTCGAATCGCTCGACGACAAGGTCACATGCGGTGCCGCGCTCCAGGGACTGGCCACGTTTAATCACCCTGAAACCGTGGCCAACATTGTCAGTACATACAAGTCGTTCGACGCAACCTCGCGCCAGCACGCGTTGCAAACATTGGCATCGCGTCCGACATGGGCCATGTCTTTGCTGCGCGCGATCGAGGCGGATCGCATTCCGCGTACGGATCTCACCGCCTTTACTGTCCGCCAATTACAAAACCTCGGTCGTGAGGACATCACGAAAAAACTCCGAGACGTCTGGGGCGAAGTGCACAGCACACCGGGCGACAAAAAGAAGCTGATCGCCGATTATAAGAAGAAACTCAAACCGGAAGTCCTTCGCCAAGCGGATCTTGCCGCAGGACGAGACGTGTTTCAAAAGAACTGCGCGAACTGCCACAAGCTTTTTGGCGAAGGCAAGGACGTCGGCCCCGACATCACCGGTTCCCAACGCACCAACCTTGATTACATTTTGGAAAACATCATCGCCCCTAGCACGGCTGTCTCGAAAGACTACCAGATGCAGATCATCGTTACGGACGGTGGACGCATCATCACTGGGTTGGTTGTCGAGGAGAACGAAAATGCCGTCACCGTTCAAACCATCAACGATCGCGTCGTTGTCCCAGTCAATGAAATCGACACACGGAAACTATCGGACCTATCGTTAATGCCAGACGGGATGTTGCAAAAACTAAGCGATGCTCAGTTCCGCGATTTGATCGGATATCTGTCGATCTCCAGACCATTGCGTGAGGATTAGTCCGACGAACGTGACTCGATCTCTCGATAAATCCGCAGCGACTTTTTGAATTCCGAGATTGCGTCGTCGGCTAACACGCCTTGGTGCCGCTTCAACTCGTCCTCGACGCGTTTGATCAAGTATTCAATTTCTTCTTTGCGCGGACTTATCGGGCGGTTTGCGACCTCAACGTGGACGGGTGATGTGTGGGCGAAGCGTGGTCGTTTGTCGGCGCGGGCTTCGAAACATCGCAGGGCGATCCATGATGATTGCTCGATCGGAATGGTGACATCGAATCGTGATTTGTACGCGCCGGCTTTTGTTTTTTCGCTCTGCGATTTGATCGTTTGGGCCACTTCACCATTGACGATAACTTCGATGCCTTGCAACGGGTGGGCGCTTTCGGCCGAGCCGGCGATGCGGATCGGGCCTGCATCGGAAAACGTCGCTCCGTGTGCCTTGCCATTGAACGTGGCGGTGAGCATCGGACCGGTGGTGACGAAGGTCCGGCCGTTCTTCAGCCCTTCGATCCAGGCGTCGTAGTCCAACTTTCCGTCGAGTTGCACGTAGACGCGGCCGAAACCGAGCGGCACGGGGTGGACGCCCGATGCCGTGCCGCCGGTTGGCTGCATTTTGAAACCGCAATTCAACAGCGCGTAGTAGTTCTTGAACCCGAAGTCGATCCAGCCCCATTCGGTAAAGCCGCCGTTGTCGTTCAGTTTGAGATTCATGTACGCGGCAGCGTACTCGGGATACCACGTCGAGAAACGAAACTCGGTGCGCCAGATGTGGTTGTTGGTCAATTCAAAGAGGTCGACGCGAGCCACGGGCGGCAACATCATCGACCAGGGCCAGTTGTGTTTGTCCAGGTCGAGGATGACGTTTCTGTTTTGAGCGCGAGCGGCTTCGACGGTTGGGCCGACCGTGGGCGTGGATAGCTCCAGGGGTTTCGTGTGATTCAAAACGAACAACGCGCCCAGCGTGTGTCGCTTGCGGCGAACGGTGAAGATTTCGTATTCCGTGTTGATCGGCCAAATGACATGCGTGTCGTCGAGGCGGATCAATGTGGGCGGCGGGATCGTTTCGCGGTTGCGGTTGTGTTCGGCCGGCGTTTCCGTGGAATCAGTGACCCAATACGTCAGCGGCAACCCGACGTTCAGATCCTCGGCCATCGCCACGTTTGGCAGTTCCGCCATCGTGCGATGAACGTGCGTGTCGCCGCTGTACCAGCCCCGATCTGCCATCTGGATCCAACGCCGCAGCCGCAGTTCGACTTCGATCGGTTTGTCGGAGACATCGATTTTTTGCGTGAGCGTGTGATACTCTTTGCCACGCTCGACCGTCAGCGTATAGCGGCCGGGCGGCAACTCCGCTTGGAACGGGTGGGCTGATAGCGTCGTATGCACTTCTTGGCTAGCACCGCGGATTTTGTCGTAATTGACCGCTGAACCTTTTGCCGATGATGATTGTGCGTGGGACCACTTTCCGTCGTCCGATTGAATGTACAGCCGAGCGGGCACGAGACGGCCATTCGAATCGTCAACGATCCTTCCACGCAGCGTTGTCGCGGGAAGTGAAGACGAAAAAGTCAAGATGAAAACAACTGCGGCATTTCGAATCTTTGAGTAGTGCATGATTTGCTCGCGATCATGAATCTGTGTTTACTGTGGCGATCAACTCTGTAA
>CAYFJO010000756.1:0-3988 GCA_964343305.1 uncultured Pirellulaceae bacterium
ACGCGACTACGACAATACGAATTCGGGTAAATTCTCATCCGCCGGTCGCCTAAGGACAAAACTCTCTGCCTTTGGGATGTGGCCAGTGGCAAACTTCTCCGCCGTTACACGGGCCATGCCGAACGCGTTCTGTCGGCCGCCTTCTCGCCCGACGGCCGCTATCTACTCAGTGGAGGAGGCGGGCAATACGTCGACGGAAAATCCCTGCCCGGCTACGATTTCACCCTGCGGCTATGGGAAGTGCCTCAGTTGGAGGATGAGCAAAGATAAGCGGTTCCACGACACATATGGTGGGACTCAATGGGACTCACTCAGCTTCATCAGTTGAACAGTATCAATGTCCGACGAAAACGAAACGAGAACAGACGCTGATGAAGAGCACCGGTCCGCGCGTCTTCAGCGAGTGATTGCAGCGGTCGTCCGCAAGCGAGCCGAGGGGCATCGCATGCCGGATGACAAAGTCATCGCCAATTTTAGGAACTTGATGCCGGAGCTTGGGGAGCGGTTGCGAGCGTTGCACGGCGATGACGGGGCCACCATCGAAGAGACACAAGATACGGCTCCCGATTACGCGCCGACAATTGATGTGCCGGCACCTGTTGGAAGTGCCGGTGAAACGTCAACTGGATTCTCACAAGTTCACAACGAAACGCTCGACATGTTGTCGGGCCAACAGGCGACGGTTGCGCCTGAGCAATTCTCGCCGACCGTCAGCATCGAAGGTTACGACGTCGAAGGACGACTGGGCGAAGGCGGCATGGGTGTCGTTTGGAAAGCCGTGCAACACGGCACGAAACGTCCGGTTGCACTGAAGTTGCTCTCGGCAAGCAGCTTTGGCTCGCAAAAGGCGCAGCTTCGTTTCGAGCGTGAAGTCGAACTCGCCGCGCGACTTGAACACCCGAATATTGCACGGGTCTATGAATCGGGCGTTGCCAGCGGCACCTACTACTATGCGATGGAATTGGTCGAAGGCAAGTCGCTGGACGATTTCGTCAACGACGGACAATTGTCTCAGCGCCAGATACTCGAACTGATGCGAATCGTTAGCGAAGCGATTCAACACGCTCATCAGCGCGGTGTCATTCATCGTGACTTGAAACCGTCGAATATTCTGGTCACCAGTGACGGTCAGCCTCACGTGCTCGACTTTGGTCTGGCCAAGACGTTGATCGATGATTCGCAAGTGATGGTGTCGATGGAAGGCGACATTGCGGGCACGCCGGCTTACATGGCACCCGAACAAGCGGCCGGACGAATGCGCGACATCGACACGCGAACCGATGTCTACGCGCTGGGTGTGATTCTGTTTCGATTGCTCACGGGCCAGTCGCCGCATGATCTGTCCGGCTCACAGATCAACATTCTGCGCCGCATTGTCGAGGAAGAAGTTAAACGGCCCAGCAATCTGTGCAAGTCGATCGATGGTGAATTGGAAGCGTTACTGTTGAAAGCGCTCGAGAAGGAATCTGATCGACGCTATGACTCAGCCGGCGATTTGGCAGATGACCTAGGACGATACTTGCGAGGTGAACCGCTGGTTGCTCGACCAGTCGGTCAAGTTCAACGCGCGATCAAGTGGGTCCGTCGACGACCGTTGATTGCGGGTTTGATTGGCGCGGTTGTTCTGTCACTCGTCGTTGGCACCGTCGTTTCCACCGTTTTTGCCATCCGCGCCAATCAACTCGCCGTTGAAGCAAACAACCGCGCCATCGCGGAAGCCGAACAGGCGGAATTGGCTCGTCGAAACGAACGCCGCGCTCTGAAAAGTGAACGCCGCACGCAGCAACAGTTATACGTTGCCCGCATGGGGCTTGCTCAACAGGCCTGGGACAATGAAAACGTCGCGCGTGTGCTGGAACTGCTTGAGAGAACCAAGCCGGAAAACACCGGCAACGTCGACTATCGGGGATTTGAGTGGAACTACTGGATGCGACAATGCAACCTGGACATCAAGTCGCTCCAGGCGGGTTCGGGCATCGAGGAGAAAGTGGCCTATAGCCCCGATGGAAAGTGGATCGCCAGTTGCAATAGCGACGGATCGATCCGCCTCTGGGACGCCGAGACCTTCGACGAGAGCTTTAGCCTCAAAGCTCACGACGGTGTCGTGAACGATCTGGCATTCAGCCCCAACAGCAACGTCCTGGCGACCGCATCCAAGGATACAACCATCAAGCTGTGGAACGTACCCGGCGGCAAGCTGATCCATACACTACGAGCACGAGGGCATGAGCACGCGGTGCATTGTTTGGCGTTTCATCCAGACGGACACTTGATCAGTGGCGGTGGACCGTACGATAAAAACTTCTACGAGGAGACACGCGCCCTTCCTGGAAACCTGATCCAATGGGACCTCAGCGTGCCGGACAAACCGAGAGACGTGATTGATTATCCCGGTAGTCCATTGTCGATTTCATTTCGACCGGATGGCCAACGACTTGCCGTTGGCCTTTCCCACGGTGGCGTAAGGGTCGTTGATGGACAATCGCTCAACGACGTACGGGAGTTGGGCTATGGGCGCGCCCCCGTTTATGCCCTTGCCTATAACGCTGCCGGCGACAGGCTCGCTGTTATCACGTCGTCCTTGTCCTTTTATCTGCTTGATCCGGAGTCCGGCCAGAATATTGCCGTCACAGAGGGACACAACGGGGCTATACGTGACATAGCGTTAGCCCCCGATGGTGTCCATTTTACAAGTGTGTCCGACGACCGAAGAATCAAGATGTGGGATCAGACAGGAAACCTCGTCGTGACGCTTCTGGGTCATACAGGAGCGGTTCACGGCGTCGCGCATAGTCCGGATGGCGTCCGTCTGGCGACAAGTGCGGGCGACGGGATCAAAGTGTGGGATGTCCGCACCCGGTACAGTCTGACGACGGCATTTCTTCCGCCAAGTGGGCGAAGAATCGAATCCTTGGCGTTTAGTTCGGACGGCCGGTGGCTGGCCGGTGGATTTCGGGCGCGTGTTGGCGATTCGGGCAACGGAGCAATTGTCTGGGAGTTTCGCTCGGGCAAGCGGAAACTCCGCGTGGACGGCCATACCGCTCGAGTTTACAGCGTCGCCTTTGATCCCGAAGGTCGGCGATTGGCTACGGGAAGCGCAGATGGGACGGCGAAAATCTGGGATTTGCACACCGGCGCGGAGATCGGTTCGTGTGAAGCCGGCAAAGCGGAAGTAATGGATGTGGCATTCAGTCCCGATGGCACGAAATTGGCCACCGCGAGCCGAGACCGTGCCGTAAGGATTTGGAATTGCGAGACAGCAAAAGAACTCCGAACCTTGCGGGGCCATTCCGGCGGAGTCCTTTGCTTGGCATTTTTCCCTCAAGGCGAGACCTTGGCCAGTGGATCGTTCGATGGCACGATCAAGGTCTGGGATACCAATAGCGGGCGACTGAAACAAACGCTGAGCCGCAATCGGAGCACCATAACGAGCATCGCCGTCACCGCTGACGGCCGGAGATTGGCAAGCGGAGGAGGTGACGGTGTTGTTCGGATTTGGGACGTGCCTAGCGGCAAACAACTCCATGCCATCAAAGCCCATACTGGCCACTCCTATGTGGCTTTTTTCCGCGACGGGCGGCGCGTGGCCAGCGCTGCGTCGGACGGAACCGTTAAGTTGTCGGTCGTCGAAACGGGCCAGGAGGTAATGACGTTTCACATATCGGAGTTTGGGACGCGGTTCCTTCGCGACGTCGCGGTCAGCCCCGACGGAAGCACCATCGCGTGTGCAGCCGTGTCATCGGTCGCACTCTGGTCTACTGACACACCGGAGTTCGACCGAGAAGCCACCCATCCCCCGATTCGTTTCTTCCGCGGCCATCGAGGTAGGGTTTGGGACGTGGCATTCTCACCGGATGGACGGACCGCCGTTTCGGCAAGTGGCTATCAGGAAGGCGACCATTCGATTCGTCTTTGGGACGTGGCCACGGGCACGGAGACCCGAATCATCCAGGATGAAGACGAGCAATTCATGTGCGCGTGCTTTACG
>CAYFJO010000757.1:0-3969 GCA_964343305.1 uncultured Pirellulaceae bacterium
CAGCGCGTCTGCCAATTCCGCCACTCTGGCTAGCCCTTGTCTGTTAAGAGTTTAGGTAGATTCTCACTCCGCTTCAAGAGGACCGATTTTCCAAAATCGTATACATTGTTGCATCGCGCGATGCCGTAGGGCGTGACACGGTGCTCGAAGTCGCGCGCGAGTTTTTTTATCCGGATCCGCGGCACTAGCCGCACCCACTTGGCGTGAGCGAAAAACGGTTTCGATCACCTTCGTGTTTTATTCCTTGACAAACCGAAAGCTACGTAAGACATCCATTGCCTTGGCTCGCAGCTCGTCTTTAACCGGTTCGCGAAGATACGCGTATACGTGCCAGCGCCGCTCCGCGTTGATGAATGATAACTCGATCATCGAGAGCTTGCCGCCCGCGACTTTTGCTGGGTCGAGTTTCTTTGGAAACGGTCTTGATTTTGGCCCGACTGTGTCAGGCTTGCCTTTGAAATTCCGCCGGCCACCAGGCCCTTCGAAAAAGGCGAAGTCGATGTACACCGTGCCCGGTTCAAGTTGTTCTGCGACCGTATCTGGATTGTAGGTCTCCATGTTGTCGGTTCGCTTGTTGGCGATACGTAGCGCCTTGTTCCCCCGGCTGTTGATGCAGAGGAAAACGTCACGATAGTGCATTACCGAATACGATACCGGTGTCACAGACCATCCGCTTGGAATCGTGATGCGAAAATGGCGAGATTTGTCTTCGAAAGTTCGGTCAGACGGGTTCGTCTTGTTATTTTGTCTTGTTGATTGCGCCGCCAATTTGGATGAAATGGAAATGGAAACAGTAACGAGCAACACCATTATGCAGTGGACGAGCGACCAACTTGCTTGACCATTCGCTTGATTCATTTGAGGACTCCAGTACGTTGAAATGTCACGCAGCATGGATTCACCTAGCTGTTCTAACAGCAGTAACTCCGACCTGACGAGGCGGCTTGATTTGCCATCGGGGATTGCTCGTTTTGCTAAGAGCTAGTCATTGATACTCAGACGACCAAACACGCCCATTGGTTCCGTGACGCGGTGCTCATTCTGCTGTTTGGGTTCTGACAGCGGTCGTAAGAATGCACGATCGGCGTTCCGCGGAAATGGGGCCGGCGCGCAAACCCGCGCGCTCAAGCCGAACCAACCGAGCTTCACATGGCTTTGGTCATACTGAGAATGGCTGTGACGACGGCAGTAACGGCGCCCACAACAAAACTCACGAGCGCCACCTTCCATGCCCAGCCGTGCGGCAGAATCTTCTGGCGGGCTTGATAAATCGAACAGACGATTGCAGGCACAATGGCCAAGGCCAACAAGTCCCAAGCAGCCTCGTTTCGAACCGCACCTCGGTACATCACATCAATGAAGAGGGCGAAGATGACAAAACTGTATGCCCATCGATAGCTGGCATTCTCCACAGCCACCGTCCGCTCATCCCGTTGCACGTTTTCGTGGGTAGTCATGACTTATCCTCCAACAAAGAGAAACCTTCGATCTGTATGTTGAATCAGTCGGGCACTATCGTCCTACTGCTCTTCCTCCAGTTGAAACACATCCTCGACACTGACACTGAATGCTCTGGCGATGCGCAAGGCGAGGAGAAGCGAAGGAACGTACTTTCCAGCTTCGAGGGCAATGATTGTCTGCCGGGTGACGCCCACCTGGCTCGCAAGTTCCTGTTGCGTCATCTCGTTGTGTTCGAAGCGATACCGCCGAATTTGATTCGTGAGATTCGCGTTGTTGTCGCCCGGCATGGCGTTCATCCTGTGCTGTGCTGGATAAGCGTGGCGAGCGACATCACTCCGATGAATAACACCATTGCATAGAACACGCTGAATTGGACGACTGCAACTGGGACGTTGCCATCCATTCCGTACACCAGCGGCGACAGGAGGCTGGCCGCGAGTACATAGACGACCCAGAAGACGGAATAACCAAGCAGCGCCGAGCGCTGTTGGATGAGGACGGCCCGCTCATCCAGAACAACCTCGCCCTTTCGCTTTCGATAAAACAACGGCCCCAATCCGAGCAGTCCCGAGAATCCCAGCGCAGCGTGAGCCTTCCATCCCAGAATCGGGTAGAGACACGCGATCGCGACTAGGGTAAACGCAATCACCACCAAATTGAACCAAGCGTGTTTCTGTGACGCCGACATCGATTTGCTCCTTTGGCAGCAGCAGGTTTTTTTCGCTCTGGGAACCTCAACCGTAGATGTAATGTATACCTTACATTTTGTCAAGTCTATTTTACATTTCATACCGAAAGAAAACTGCGATTCTGGCATGCGACAGAACCACAGTTTCGTACTGCGTTCAGGTTGAGTGAATTGCGATGTGCCGCCGCCACTCCGAAATGCCCATTGGAGTACAACCTTTAGGCGCCTTTAGGCTGCGGTGACAGGCTAAAGCCTGGACTCCAACAACTGGCTGCGGCACACTTGCTTGAAACTGCCTGTCGATGGTGTGATCAAACTCACTTTGCCGTTTGGTTGAGGACGGGGAGTCGGTCATCAGCAATCGTTGGCGCGCAGCGAGCGCCGTGCGGAGTTCGTTCGACTGAAACAAAGTTTCAGCTCGCGGATGAGTGCAATGATGCTTGTTCGACATTGCTCGGCAGACGTGGCAGCAGCGATTGCCTTTTTTACGCGTCCGTAAAACTCTTCGAATTGAACGACGACTCTTTTCATTTCCTTGAGGTCGCTCGGTTCGGTTTGCATCGGTCTAGGAATGTGCCACCGTTCGTGCTGAATGCGCTCGTATCTTGTGAAAGCCACGAGGTAGAGACTGACCTCGCCGAGATCCTCAGGTGGGCTCACTTGAGCATGGTCGCCGTTGACGGTTAGTTTTCCTCGTGTCAGCATCGCGTCTAGGTTTTCTCCCATTACGATTTTTGGCAAGGACTCCATTGCAGCCGTAAGGATTGGCTTTGATACTTCGCCTCCAAACTTTTCATCAGCTTGTTGCAACGCTTTGCGCAGCCGGTGGCCGAACAAGAGGAACTTGGCGATCATTCGCACATTGCGTTGCTGGTCGTCTGTCAACGATTCGGGATAGACCGCTGCGACAAGTTTGTTGGCATCTCCTTGATTGACCAAATCGTAGATGCGCCGTCGCAACGCGACCGGACTGTGAGCCCCACGCCGCCGGTGAAGAGCAAGTGCTTCGGGTGTCTCGAAACAGTCCAACGCGTGTTCGGCGTGAAGCCGCAGTGTATCGTCATCGTCCATCGCGGCGGCGCGCAGCACTCGTTTTGCGCGTGGGCCGCCGATCATCACCATTGCCCTGGTCACGTGA
The DNA here is from genome assembly GCA_964343305.1 of uncultured Pirellulaceae bacterium. Classification (GTDB taxonomy): domain Bacteria; phylum Planctomycetota; class Planctomycetia; order Pirellulales; family Pirellulaceae; genus CAYFJO01. The sequence continues at coordinate 3,288 of CAYFJO010000757.1, forward strand.
TGTCGCAATCGAACGTCCTTGTCGCGGCGCTGCACGTCTGGATTGCTCAGCAGTTTCGCAAGTGGTTCAACCGTATTGGGATCACGAAATTCCCGTATGGCCCCGATCGCCGCGATTCGCACTTCAAACGAATTGTCGTCCAGCAACGCAAGCAGCGGGCGGAGAGCCCGTCGATCGACAATCTCTTCCAATGCAAACGCCCCGTGCTGCCGCATGAATTCTTCCTCGTGCTTGAGTAAAGGAATTAGATGCGGAACCGCTCGCTTGTCGCCGATTTCGCCCAACGCGCCCATAACATCCAATGGCTCTTTGGCCAACAACGCGATTAAAGGTTCGACCGCTTTGGGGTCTCGAAGATGACCAAGCGAACTCGCCGCGCTTTCGCGAACGTAGTCTTCTTTGTCACCAAGTGCGCGAATCAGCGGATCGATCGCTCGTCCGTCGCGGATTTCACCCAACGCAAGTATCGCACGCTGACGCAAAAAACCATCTTTGTTGCTTGACAGCGCGAGCAGAGACGGAACGGCGGGCCGACCGATTTGTTCCAGAGCCCAACTTGCTTTGGTGCTAACATGTATCGGAAATTCTCCACCAGGCAGTTCGGTATCGTCTCGCAATAACTTAATCAATTGGTAGCAACTCGCACATCTCTCTTATGCGGCTTGCCCATACAATGTTTTTT
>CAYFJO010000758.1:0-3958 GCA_964343305.1 uncultured Pirellulaceae bacterium
GTGCGGAACATGCACAACAATATCTTGCGCCCGCTCAACAAGTCGAGGAAACACCGTCGTCGGTTGCCGGGCTATTGGCCCAGCATCTCAGCGTTGGTCAAACGGCCGATGAGTTGGCTCGGCTTGACCAAGAATCGTGCCCTGTGTGCGGGATTACATTCTATGAATTCCGGCAGGCCGGCCGCTTGGGCTGTCCACACGACTATCTTTGTTTCGAGGAAGAGCTTGAGCCATTGGTTTTGAATATCCACGGTGCCGCCGAACACACGGGCAAGCGTCCCAAGCATGGCGTTGTCGATTCCAGTGCCCAGATGGATCTGATAAAACTGCGTCGTGAATTAAAGGACGCAATTGACTGCGAAGACTACGAAACGGCGTCGACAGTGCGCGATCGTATTCGCAAAATCGAACAGGAAGGCAAGGCGTGAAGTTTGACGAACTAGCCACTCGTTCCGGCGAATGGCTCCGGGGCTGCGGCCCTGAATCCGATATCGTCATCAGCAGCCGAATCCGTCTGGCACGGAATTTGGCCGACTTTCCGTTCATTCGCAAGTGCTCGGATTCGGACCGGGCAATGATCGAGGCGACACTGCACGACCGAGTCCTCAAGCTGGAAGCCCTGAGCGAAGCCCTCTACGTTGATGTGGCCGACTTGGAAACGGTGGATCGTCAGTTTTTGGTCGAACGTCAGTTGATCAGCCGCGAGCACGCCGAATCGATGGGCGCTCGAGCGGTTGCGATCGACGAGCAAGAACAATTCAGCCTGATGATCAACGAGGAAGATCACCTACGCATCCAAGTCATGCAGAGTGGCCTGGCATTGACGCAGGCGTGGGAACAGATCGATCGCATCGACGACCTGATCAACGAGCAGGTGATGTACGCGTTTCATGAGAAGCGCGGTTATCTGACGGCGTGCCCAACGAATGTCGGCACCGGAATGCGAGTGAGCGTGATGCTGCACTTGCCCGCGCTGGTCATGACACGGCAGATCGACAAAGTGTTTCGGAGCTTGCAGAAAATCAATCTCGCGGTTCGTGGTCTTTATGGCGAAGGCTCGCAGGCGATGGGTGACTTTTATCAAATCAGCAATCAAATCACACTTGGCAAATCCGAAAAAGAACTGATCAGTCAGGTTGCCGATGTCGTGCCGTCGATGATTGAATACGAACGCAAGGCACGCGACTTCCTGATCAACGAAAGCCAAAGTGACTTGCATGACCGAGTGAGCCGGGCGTACGGAATTCTGTGCACGGCCCAAACGATCAGCAGCGAAGAAACGATGCACTTGCTATCCAGTGTCCGCATGGGAATCAATTTGGGGTTAATCCGTGACCTCGAGATTCCGACCGTCAACAAGTTGTTCATTCATACGCAGCCCGCGCATCTCCAAAAACTGCGTGGTGAAGAGTTGGATACAGAGAATCGCAATATCGAACGCGCGAACTATCTTCAGAACCATCTCCGCAACAAAGGTTTTGACGACAGCGCGGGCAAGAATTGATCCTCTGGCGGGACTCTCTGCCTCGGGCTCACGTGTGACGAGGTGGCCAAAACACTTTTCGCGGTGACGGCTTCAAGGTTATGATAGTCTGGGTTGGTGAAAGCATTCACCACATTGCTCTCGGCAACCTGCTGTCGATCCAGAAACCTAAAGACATCATGGCCATCGAAGTCAAGTGCGACCATTGTGGCGTCGCCAACACTGTTGACGATAAGCTTGTCGGCAAGTTTATAGCCTGCACGGGATGCCGATCGCCGTTTCGGGTCACCGCTCCCAATCCGAGTCCGGATGCTGAACCGGAACCGGCCGCCCATCCAGAGGACGCTCCTGACGACGATCTCGACGATGCTGATCATCTAGCCCTTAAAGAGGAATCGACCAGCGAATCAGATACGGTTGCGCCGTCGCTGACTTGGGATGTTCCGGATGATGATGCTACGATTGAGCGACCGCAAATGGAACAACCAGCATTGACACCGGCGCCGTCGCTTCAGCCTGTTGTGACCACACCGCCCGCCCCAGCGTCGGTCCCACAGCCGGACGCGCCAACGCCCTTCCAGCCATTGCCGGTCCAGACACAGCCAGTGCAGCCGATTCAACCTCAGCCGGTGCAGCCTGGTTATTACGAACAGCAAACCACCACTTTGGCTCGAACCGGGAGTTTGCCGCCGCCGCGCGCATCGGGGAACGGAGTTTGGATGTTGTTGTCGTTCGGCACGCTAGTCCTCGCGACCGTTGTCGGTGTCGCCATTTATGTTGCCGCAACGAACAAGGATCGTGAAGACGACGATCAAATTGCCGAAGCAGTGCAAAATCAGATTTCGGATGCCGCTGATGACCCGAGTTCGGATGACACGGATGATTCCGACTCGCCACCTGCACCAACTAACCCTGTTGAAAGTGAACCAGACATCGCGTCGGCCCCTGTCGAAAACGACTCCGACGACAACACCGACTCCAATCCGGAATTTGCGAACACGAGCGACCCAACAACAGATGACACCCAGTCGCCGTTTCGTGAAGTCGGGTCCGATGTGCCGGCTGTTACCGATGACACCGGCAATTCTGAACCAACGGACGATAAGACGACCGATCAGCGAATCCCTTGGGAAGTTCCTGTTGACCGTCGTTCCAAGGTGGTCGGCAAGCTGTTTCGCAGCGTGATCCGGTTTGGTCCGGGTGAGATCGGCAATGTACGGTTTTCGAAATCCGACGTCGCGCAGGCCGCGATTCATTTGTATGACGAGTCGGTCAGCAAGCCTCGGTTTGTGATCCGTCGCATTGATTTGACCAACGAAGAAGTGCTGGGAGAATTCCAAGTTGCTGAAAACTCACAGTTGATGGACTTCTCACCCGACGGCAAAACCATCCTGGTCAAACCAGCCCCAGGTGCACGCGACTCGCTGCAAGTTTGGATTTGCACACCGGACGGCGATTCTCGTGCGCACACGATTCAACCTCGAACCAGCGGCGCTCGGATTCCTTTGGCCATGTCGATCGATCGTGAACACGTCGTATTCTACGACAGCACGGCAAATGAACTGCAGTGTTGGACCGTGCCACAACTGGAACAGGTCTATGCCATTGCGTGGGCGAATCGCGAGGCGAGCTACGTGAGTTGGAATCGAAACTATATCATTTCGTGGTTGAAAAATGAATCCAGTCCTTCGCGGTCGTTCGACGTATTTGACACGCGCACCGGGCAGCGGATCGGCCAGACGGAAGATTATCCCGATCCCATCGCATCGATCGAAGGCGGGACGTTCACGGATGACGGCAGCACATTCGTGGCGACCGCCAAAGTGGACGGTCAGTTTGTGGTGACGCTGTGGAATATGTTGACGGGCGAGCTGAGAGATCGATTTAGCGTGGCTAAGGGGGAAGGACTTCATCAGATGGTCGGGCCGCGTTTCCTGTTGATTGGCGAGTCCTTGGTGGACGTCCGGAACAAGGCTCATGTTTGGAGCTATCCGTCACTGGCCGCGCTTCCTGGCAGTTTGAACAACCAAGTCTGGTATTTGGGTAACAAAGAGGTGCCGATGCTGATTAACCGAAGGTTGCCCAGCGACAAGACTTTGGCACTGATCGACAAAGTCGTCGAATCGCGTCGTCCTAAGAACGTCGGAACGAGTCATTCGAATTCTTCGTGGGCGGGCTATCAAGGGATTGGCTCGTCCGTGCTGACGACCGGCGGTGAAAAACAGACAATCCATTCTGAGTTCCAATCGTTCGTCGAGTCGAAATGAGCAGCCTCGACAATTCCAACCCGTATCAATCTCCTCACATCGACGAATCCTCGTTACAAGACGGGTCGTCCGACCAGCGGAGCAACGCGCTGTTTCTTGTCCGCTGGACAATCGTGATGCTGTTGATTCCAGGCGCGTGGAATTTCTATTGCTTCCACTTTGTTCGTGCAACCCACCGGTTGATCTTCAACGACGGCTACATCATTCA
>CAYFJO010000759.1:0-3957 GCA_964343305.1 uncultured Pirellulaceae bacterium
TAGCAGGAGATGGAATATGCGAAACTCGGGCCGAGGCCATTGAATTCAACCGAGTCCAGGTCGAACAAGCGAAGCGTGCTCAAGGAGGGGGGCATCACTTTGCACGCTTGCGGGATCGCTCGGATTTGGCTTTGAACTCAAACGCGGGATTTTTAGACAACCAGCGGGCGAGCTGATCTCGGATCTTCTTGTGGGCCGGGTCGCTCGCCACGTTGTGGAACTCGTCAGGATCGTTTTGATGGTCGTAGAGTTCCTCTGCCCCGTCTTTGTAGACAATCAATCGCCAATCGCGACTGCGGATGGAGTGATTGCCAAAGTACGAAGATGTGATCGCGGGTTGGTCGCGTGGTGTTGCGGGATCGTTTAGTTGGGGAACGAGAGAGACGCCTTCGAGTTGCGAATTCTTCTGCAGTTTGCACAGCTCGACCAACGTCGGGTAGATGTCGATCAGACTGGCCGGTTCAGCGCACGTATTGCCGGGATTGATGCCTGGTCCGGCAAAGAGTAGCGGCACTCGCGTGGATTCTTCCCAGAGCGTGCGCTTGGCCCAGTGTTGCTTTTCGCCGAGATGGAATCCGTGATCGCTCCACAGGACGATCACCGTGTTGTCGGCATGCGGGCTGGATTTCAGCGCATCCAAAACGATGCCCACGCAATGGTCGACGAAGCTAATCGACGCGAGGTAAGCGTGCGTCAAGCTGCGCTGCTTACCGTGCCTGACCACCTCGGCATGAGTTGGAGCAACCGCATAGTCGTTGATGCTAAGAAAATTCTTTGGAAGATCATCGAGGTCCGACTTTGGGTTCTTTGGCAGGGTTATATTTTCCGCATCGTAGAGATCAAACCACTTCGGCGGAACGAATAGTGGAACGTGAGGGCGAAAGAAACCGACCGACATGAAAAACGGCTTGTCAAAATCTTCTTGCAGTGCTTTGGCCGCGTTCTTGGCCAGTTGGAAGTCAGCCATCTCAGCGTCGTTTTCAGGATACGCTCCCCAGTCCCACGCCGCGCTCCAGTTAGAGGGACGGTTCAACGGCTTTTTGGGTCTGGGACTTCTCTTGCGGCCGAGCGATTGGTCAATGTCACCAGCTAACCTTCCACCAAAACCATGGTGCAACACTTTGCCGCCCGACAGCGTGTAATAGCCATTGTCTTTGAAGTATTTCTGAATTGTCGGGACGTTGCTAAGAGCGGGCAGCTGCTCGTATCTTGGCCCAAGTTCATAACTGCCGTGAGTCGTCGCCGCGACTCCCGACATCACGCTGGCTCGTGAGGCGGAGCAAACTGGAACGGCACAATGGGCGTTGGCGAAGATTCGCCCCCGCTTTGCCAGTGAATCCATGTGCGGCGTGATCGCTTGAGGATGACCGCCGAGGAATCCAACCCAGTCGTTGAGATCGTCGATGCAAATCATCAGCACGTTGGGCTTGCCGGACTGTTCGACAGCTTTGCCAGTCGCAGCAAACTGAAGCGACAACGCGATAATTACACATGCTGTAGCGAATTTATTCATTTGATTTCGACTCCTGCTTGATGGGCAGCAGTTGCAGAGCGTCAAGGATCACAAACCCGACCGTGCCTTCGTTTGTGATTTGAATGACAGTTTCAGTTTCTGACTTGAGATCGACAGTGCCGATTGCACGAAAGGATCTGCCGCTGGGAAGGGGCACGGTTTGATCAGCCACAAAGTTCTCGCGGTGAGTACCTGACCAAACGGTCACGGGGACATTCTTCGCTCGGGTTTCGTGAGCCGAGTAGGCCATGAGCAACTGGTAGCGACCGGGCTTCGGCGCCTGGAATCGAAACGTTGCGGTCGCTTTCCCATCGCCTTTTGACGTCGAACCTCTTTCGCCACTGAAGACGTATCCGCTATCGATGTGTGGTTTGAAATTCGTCGAGCGGGACCACTTGCCCGTCAGCTTCGCTTGTGAGTCGTCGAGTACGATTCCCGGAAGCGACTTCGCGGGAATGGAGCCGTTCGCCGATGGCGGGTCGGACACCTTCGGTAGATCCAGAACTTGTTTCTGAGCCAACAGTTGCTCGCGCAGTTTTGCGTACTTGAGCTTCTGCACGGCCACGTCGTTTTTCGCCGCCAGCGCCGCAGCGACGCCCGCGCCCTGGCCGATGACCATCCACGCGCCTTCGATACGCAAGGACGAGATGCCTACGTGTGTGCAGGACAGCGCGACGGGGACAAGCAGGTTGTCGCACTGCTCGGGCTTCGGAAGGATCGAGCGGTACGGCACGTGGTAGGCGTAGCCCTGCCTCAGCTTCTGATTCCGCACGGGGAAGATCGTCCCCTCGTTGATTACTCCGCCGCCTTTCAGCGCGACGCGTTGAACGTCGTGTGAGTCGATCGGGAACGACGAGATGGCGATGGGGTCATCCTTCTTCGGCTCTTCGAGGATGTCCTTCTGGCTGATCACGTACAGTCCCTTCATCCGCCGCGACTCACGCACATAGAGCGCCGGAGAGAAGTGGTCGTAGCTGGCGAACTCGTCTTTGCACAGACCGAATTTCGCGTACTTGTCCCGGATGGCCTTCGGCACGGCCGGGTCAGTTGTCAGGAAGTGGATGAACTCAAGCGTGTACTGTTTGTGTGCTTCCCAGATCTTTTTTCGTCCCGCTTCATCAGCCGAGTGCCAGTCTTTGGCCCCGCCTACCAGGCCAGTTGAAAACTGACGACCGATTGAGTTGTTGCCATCAAACTTTCTGTTGGGAAGCGGCAGTGTGCCGATCCCCACGATCTGGCTCGCGGGCAGCGCGTAGGCGTCGAAGCCAACCGAGGCGCCGCCAGCTTTCAGATACCGGCGGATCACTTCAAATCGAGCCGGATCGTAGTTGTCCGGCTTCGGCATGGGCACGCGGTTCTTCGGATTCGTCGTTAGGCACAGCCGAAAGCTATAGGTCATGATGTTCCTGTCACCTGCGTCATCTGCTCCGGCATCGTCGGTCGTGAGCAGTGGCAACAACTTGCCGTCATCATTAAAGCCGTTGATGTTCATCTTCTTCTTTGGATACTGCTTGCCCGCCAGCGACTCGCCGTATTCGTCGCGGCATTCGCGGCCAATCGTCCAGTCGACTCCGGCCGCCGCCATCAGATCACCCTCGTAAGTGCCATCCACAAAAGTTCTGGCTGTGAACGTTCCGTTCTTTGTGATCAGCGACTTGATCCGCAGTCCATCCTTTGTGACCGATTTGAGATAACGTTCGGTCAGCACGGTGACCCCGGCCTCGTCGAGCATCTTCGTCGTCACGCGCATCGCGACATGTGGTTCGAAAGTCCAACGCGACTGGTCTTTCTTCGCCGGGTTGTAGGGAGCCTTGAGTCCGCGATCGGTGTAGTCCTTCACCACGCGCGTGTGCCATTCGTCGAATAGTCCCATCAAAGTACTGCGGACCATCTGGTTGGAGTCGCAGTGGCTGAGCCCGCCCGTATTCATCGCGCCAACGTGATCCGTTGGCTCCAGCAAGATGACCGAAGCGCCTTCACGAGCAGCAGCGATCGCGGCACAGAAGCCACCCGGTGTGGAACCGTAGACGATCACGTCTGCGGACGTGGCATCTGCGTTCGACGCCTTTGAATCCTGAGCGTGCGCGTGAACCGATAGGAAGCCCGCGAAAGCAACAGCAATGACGTGACAAATCTTCATGAGATATCCTGTATTTATTTCTTGGTAGGGCCCCGCTGGGGTGCGTTTGATTTTGGAAGGTGTCTGCTCAGTCGCGAGATGACTTTGGCGTGCGAAGGCGTTGGCGAGTCTACCGTGAGATTGTTCCATTCGTTTGGATCAGCCTGGTGATCGTACAGTTCTTCGCTGCCATCAGCGTATCGGATGTATCGCCAGCGCTCGTCGCGAACGGCGTGGTTGTTCTGTCCCAACGTGGAGATGGCGACATGATTCCATTCGGCGTTCGGATTTTCGAGCAACGGCTGGAGACTGACGCCTTCAAGCT
>CAYFJO010000760.1:0-3953 GCA_964343305.1 uncultured Pirellulaceae bacterium
CCTGGCCAGCTCTTCATTGAAGAATTCCTGAACCGTGGGAATGCCACTTTCGTTTGCAATCTGAGCAATATTGGTCGGCTCGATGCCGAGGACCTTCATGCCCTGTGACTGAAAACCTTTGAGGATTGTACCGTCGTTGGAGCCGAGATCGATAACCAGGCTGCCTCTTTCAAATTCCAGCAATTCGCACACGCGAATTGCAATACCTTGCAGGTTTTTCGACAATGTTTCGGTGATGCCGCTGCGATAAGGATAGTCGAGATGGAACAGAACTTCCGGTGCGACGGTGTAGTCGATCTGGGCAAGGCCGCAGTCCGTGCAACGCATCAGTCGCAACGGAAAAAACTGTTCGGCTTCATTCACTTGCTCGGCGGTCAACAGCGAATCGCACGGCGGCTGGTGGCCCAGGTCAAGAACGAATTCGAGATCAAAACAACCACAGACCTGGCAGTGCGACAGGTGGCCCAACGGCAAGTCGTGAAACGATCGTTGCAGAGGGACGACGCGGGCAACAGGCTGGGCTGAGGTGCGGGAAGGAACGACATCCATGTCTGCCTCCTTGGTTTGCTTGGGTCCGGTCACGGTGTGCCCGGACGACATTTATGCGGCTTGCCGCGCGGGTTGTTTATTGATGATTCTTGACAACTCGTTCATGAATAGCGTGGTTGCTTTTTCCGGGGCAAACCGATTTTCGTACGTGTGGCGTGCGTTTTCGATGATCGTCGCTACTTGTTCCGGTTCGTTGACCGCGCGTTGCATGCAGTCGGCGAAGCGCTGGCCGTAGGTCGCCAGAAGACAATTGTAATCGTCAACCAGGTCAGGATTGCCTAACGAGGTGTTTCGATGGGCGATAACTAATGATCGGTTCGCCATCGCCGTCAGGATGCGACAACGGTTGCCGACTGGCACATCGATCGGTGCCAGCACTGCGTGGCACGAGGACATCAGGGTCTCCAAGTCGTCAACGAAGCCCAGGTACTTCAATTCGGTTTTGGCAGCGATCGCCTTTTCAACCCACCCTGGCAATTCGTATCGCCCCGCAATGAAGATCTGAAATCCATCCTTGCCCCATCGTTTCACTAGCTTGGGGTAGACCGATCGGATCAAGAAGTGGAACGCCGATTTAGAACCGAGGCCAACGAGTGTTCCCATTAACAGAAACGACGGTTTGTCATTCTTCTGCGTTGCTTTTGTTTCTGATTCGACAGGCCACGGATAGGGTAGATAGGTCGACGAGATGCCTAGTCGCCGCAATTGGCCTTCCGACGACTTGGACGAGACGACGACAAGGTCCGTGTCGCTGAGCACCTGTCGATAAGTGCGTTTCCACGATCGTCCGCGCAACCAAGTGCGTGGAAAGCTCGTCAATTTGTGAGGTTTTTCTTTAACGGAATACAGCCAGTGGTACCATTGCGTTTGAAAATTCAAATCGCCAAGCCATACGATTTTCGTCTGGGCTGCGATCTCTCGCGTTGCCCACGCGCTGAGCAAATCGATCGCAAACACGCAGTCTGGCTGAAACACTTCTGCTCTATTGAGTGCCTCGGACAAAACACGCCGACGAAGACGCTGACCATAACGATCGTATTCAATAAATCGATCGGCTCGACAGGCTATGACTTGGAAGCGCCCTGGTTCGGCTACCCGCTTCATGTACTCGTCAAGTGCTTCCTTGTCGTACGTGTGCTCGTCCAACAACAACAGGTTCAGGATGTTGAACCCTTCACGCTTCAACCGCTGGATGTAGTGATGGAACAACACGATGCTCGCGCCGCACGAGGGATGGGGAATTCCCGGCGAACAAATTAACAGGCGGCGATTGGCGGACATCCTTGTCCCTGGGTTGAGACCTACGAAATTCTCAAAGCTTTGTAAGTCTGGACACATAATGTGACTGTTGAATAGGTGGTAAGATATGGCTGCTTGCGAGAGTCGTCAAGCCGAGTTTCGATATGCTAGCTTAGGCCGCCTGTCGTTGCGGTGACGTTGATCGACCAAGTCCGTGACGGACTTCTTCGAAGATCGCGCCACAGGCCTTGCCGTGCATGTGCGGGGGCGTCGTTTCGATTGACTCACCAGGCTGGCGATCGGCGAGCGTCGCCTCGATCACATCTCGGAGTTGTCCCGTATCATAGGCGATTTTGGCATTTGGCAGTCGATATTGCCCGGATCGTGGGTTGTCACGTTTCGTCATGCCAACAAAGTCGTATATCACGAGGGGCCGCCCAAAGATGTCCGCCATGGCATTGGTCGAACAACAGAACGACACCACAATTGCCGCGTGTGGATAAAGCTCTACGATTTTTCGTTGCCGCGCGATCCGGACGCCATATTGACGCTCGACAAAGTTGTAGTTCTTCGCGTCACAAATCGGATGTAATGACAGCACGACAGGCATGCCCGAGTTTTGCAGACAACGCATCAAGCCGTGAAAGCGATCCCAATGCTCCTCGAACGAAGCGTAGCAATGTTCAAAGGACGGCTCGACATTGCACAGCAGAAAGGGCTCACCGTGTGGTAAATCCAGTTCGTCGTAGACCACGTGTTGGTGTCGCGGATCGGACGCGTCCGCGATGACCTGGTCCAAAAGAGGCTTGCCCGACAAGACGATCTTTTCGGCCGGGTAATTGCTATCCAGCAGCATGCGTCGCGAAATCTCGGATTCAACGAATAAGCAATGAAACTGCACTGATGGCTTTTGCCAAGGACCAGGTTCGAGCAATCCTTCGAGCCACGCGTAGAACATCAGCCGAGGATTCCAGCAAAAAATCGTCCAGCCGCGGCGCGTACGCGTCCAGTCGCGAAACAATCGTCCGAGCAAAAAATGAAACAACGATTTTCGTTTGACCAGTGTTTTGGGCAACATACCGTTTTCGACATTGTCAAATCGCCCTTCGACCGAGTTCTGCTCGCCAAGATGCTCGAACACGGGCAAGCAGTCGTTCCTGATTCCGAGTTGCCGGCAGGCGAGCGAGATCGCGTTGTCGACTTTGCCACAACACTGATAAGGGCCGGAGAAAACTACATTGGGCTGGTGTCTTTCGAGCAAGTCGTGCGCATAATCCTTGGACCACCACAGCGGCTTTAGCATGCCCAGCCGATTGCGTTTGTGTGCCATCGGCCAAAGCAAGAAACGACGCAAGCGTTCCCACATTGAAAGCGACACGTTGGGCCACGCGTCGTCCAAGTAGTCGGCCGTTTCGCCGCCATAGCAAAGTGCCGTTGGTTGATGATCGACGACGAAGCCGTGCCTCTCACAATCGGCGACGGCCGCGTCTGCGCCTTCGCCAACCCAGCCGATCGTCACGCAAATCTGCCAGCCCTGATCACGAAAGTACTGTGCAACGGGTAACATCTCGCGATAGTAATGAACAATCGAAAAGACAAACAGCGCACTTGGCACGGACGAATTGCAATCTTCGGTTGATGTTGATTCCATGAGTGTCTCTTAGGCGGCAGATGCACTGACACGCGGCTGTGTGAATGCGTCGCTTGCCAGCCATGTTTCGAGATTGACAAGTTGCCAGAAGAACATCATGTGATTCTCTCGGTTGGTACCCGTCTCAATCACTTGCTGATGGTCGTCAAACAGCCGCTGGACTTCGGCAACATTGTAGATCCCTCGCTCGCGAAACGCCTGCGAACGAATCATATCCTGCAACGGCTCGGCGTTTTTACCGAAAAACCATTGATGTGCTGGAGCATTCCAACCCGTCTTGACAATACGATTACGAGTTTCGTCGGGCAAGATGCCGCGTGTCGCTTCTCGCAATAACCGCTTCGTCACACCGTCGCGGATTTTGTATTTCCCAGGCACACGGAACATGAACTCGACCAAACGATGGTCGAAAAACGGCAGGAAGTTTTCCAGTCCGAACGCCATCGATTGTCGGTCTTCGGCTCGCAAACAACAAGGAGCGGTTTCGCGAAAGATGTCCTGATACGTTCGGTTT
>CAYFJO010000761.1:0-3951 GCA_964343305.1 uncultured Pirellulaceae bacterium
GGTCCAGTCGGTCGATGATTCAACCGCGGCCGTTTTGAAGACGCTTGAAGAACTGGGAATTGACGACCGCACAGTGATCATCTTCACGTCGGACAACGGCGGCCTCGATCGCAACGGCAGTCCGACCGAAAATGCACCGCTGCGCAGCGGCAAAGGCTATGCCTACGAAGGCGGAATTCGTGTGCCGTTCCTCGTCCGTTGGCCGGGCGTTGTGAAACCGAAAACCGTTTCCGACGAGCCGATTTGCTCGATCGACATTTTTCCAACGATTGTGGAAGCAGCCGGGCTGAAGACACCGAAAGACCGCGACATCGACGGTCTTTCACTCGTCAATCATCTAACGTCGGCAGGCAAGCAACCTTTGGATCGCGACGAACTTATTTGGCATTTCCCACATTACCGCCACGCCCCAGGACCTTACAGCATCATCCGCGCCGACAACTGGAAACTGATCAAGTTCTACGAAGGCATCTTTGAACTCTATGACTTGGAAAAGGATCTCGGCGAGCAAGCAAACCTCGCGAGTCAGATGCCGGGAAAAGTCAAAGAGTTGGATGAGCAACTCATGGCTTCGCTCACGGCCATGAACGCCAAAATCCCAAAACCGAATCCCGACTATTCACCGCCGCCCAGCAAGAAGTGAGAATTCTTCCGATTTGCTTGGACCGGATAACAAGGAGTGACGAGCATGATCAGATTAGTTTCTCGCACACGAATTTGGCGGAGTAATCGGGGACGAAACATGACAAGGCGCAAGAAAGTCAATCGGAATCGTTGTGCCCTCATCATCTTTCCGTTTGTTGCCGCGGTCTTCATACACGTGGCAACCGCGCAGGGCGAAAAGATCGAATTCAACCGGCCTGAGATCAAGGTGCCGGACGGCTACACCGTCCAAATTGCCGCCGCGCCGCCGCTGGTCAAACATCCGTTGATGGCGGGCTTCGACGATCAAGGACGGTTGTACATCGCCGAAAGTGCCGGATTGAATATGCGCCGTCCCGATCTCGAAAAAGAATTGCCCAATTTTGTGCGCCGCCTAGAAGACACCAATGGCGACGGACGATTCGACAAGAGCACAATCTTTGCCGACAAGATGACGCTGCCCCAGGGTGCGCTGTGGTACGACGGCGCGTTGTACGTCGCCGCTCCGCCGAACATCTGGCGATTGGAAGACACCGACGACGACGGCATCGCGGACAAGCGCGAAGTGATCGTTGACGAATTCGGTTACACCGGCAACGCGGCGAGTGTCCACGGGTGTTTCCTCGGACCCGAGGGCCGGATCTATTGGTGTGATGGCCGGCACGGTCACGAATTCCAAACCGCCGACGGCAAAATCACGAGCAAGGGCAAGGCAGCTCGCATCTTTTCCTGTGAACGCGACGGCAGCGATGTGCGGGTTCACTGCGGCGGCGGCATGGACAATCCCGTCGAGATCGATTTCACCGACGAAGGCGAGATGCTGGGCACGGTGAATCTGTTCTATCGCAAGCGCGGCGATTGTCTGGTCCATTGGATGCACGGCGGTGTTTACCCGCGGTACGACCAACAGGATTGCATCGATGAATTCCCCAGCACGGGCGAGCCGCTGGTCGAGGTGTTCAATCACGGGCATGTCGCCGTGTCGGGAACTACGCGATATCGAAGCACCCAGCTCGGCGAATCGTTTCGAAACAACTTCTTCGTCACTCATTTCAACACGCACAAAGTCGTTCGCGTGAGCCTCCAGCGCGACGGTTCAACGTTTCAAGCGACGGAGCACGATTTCCTTGAATCAACCAGCTCCGATTTTCACCCGACCGATGTTCTCGAAGACGCGGACGGCAGCCTGCTGGTCATCGACACAGGCGGCTGGTTTCGCATTGGCTGTCCCACGTCACAAATCGCCAAACCAAATATCCTCGGCGCCATTTACCGAATTCGAAAAACCGGCGGCAACGGCGTGGAGGATCCGCGCGGCTTGAAACTCGCTTGGAACGACCTGTCAAACACACAACTGATCGATTTGCTGGAAGACGAACGAGTTGCCGTTCGGTCGCGCGCACAAAACGAACTCGTCAAAAGATGCGAGACCGAATCGTTGCCCGTTTTTGATTTTCGCAATCTAAACAACAAAATATACTCGGATGAGCCGGCCGTTGCCGCCGCCGCAATGTGGACAAGAATTCGCATTGCCAAGGAAACACGGGTAAAGTCGCTGGCCAGCGGGATGTCGGCGGCAATTCAATCCGACATCACCAAGAACGACACGTTGTGCGGGCAGATTGCCGCGATGGGCGCGGGGGTGCTGCGGGATTCTGACGCAGTGGGCCCACTCTCTGAATTACTCAAGGCAAAGAATCCGATGTTGAAACGCGCGGCAGCGACTTCACTCGGGCAAATCGGCGAGCCATCGGCAGTGCCGAGTCTGCTGGACGCGCTCGCCGGTGACCTGGATCGTGTGCTCGAACACGCCATTCTTTACGCGCTGATCGAGATTGGCGACCGCGACGCAACGCTTGTCGGCCTTCGGCATTCCAGCCCTCTGGTTCGACGCGGCGCGCTCGTGGCGCTGGATCAAATGGAGCACGGCGACCTGACGCGAGACGAAGTCATCGGGCTGTTGGATACCAGCGACGTTCCGCTTCAAATGACAGCGCTGAATGTGATTTCCAAGCGACCAGACTGGGGCAAAGAGATTGTCACTTTTGTCGGCCAGTTGCTGGATCAACGACAATTGACGGACGAACAGCGCGCGACTGCGCGCGGCGTGTTGCTGGCCTTTCAAAAAGACACGGTCATTCAAGATCTCATCACGTCAAAGATGCTCACCAAACACAAAACGCGCGAAGTTCACAACCTGCTGTTGGATGTGATCGGACTGAGCGAATTGTCACCGTTGCCTGACGGGTGGATGCGAATTTTGGCCGATCAGCTACGGGCGACCAACCCGGACACGTTAACGCATGCGGTGGCCGCGACGGTTGCGTTAAAAGACGGTGCACTCGACGAACGGTTGCATGCGATCGCCGCGAAAGCAACACATCCGTCCGCGCTGCGAATCGCGGCGCTCGGCTCGGTGACAGGCCGTGAATCATCGCTGACGGAATCGGAGTTTGAGTTTCTTGCCAGCCAACTGGACGGCCAAATCGCTCCGATGCAGCGATTGGCTGTCGCGCGAGCAATCGGCGCCGCCCGGCTGTCGGCGTCTCAGCTTGAATCGGTGATCGATTTGGTGATCAAGGCGGGCCCGTTGGAAACACCCGCTCTGTTGTCCGCATTTGCCCGCCGCGAGGTAGCGCCGATTGGCGAAAAGCTGATCGCTGCGATCGAGAATTCAAAGATGCTGGACCATGTCAATGCGTCGGACATTGAACGGATCGCCGCTTTGTTGCCAAAGCCAGGAAAAGACGCGTGTCAACGGCTGATCCGTCGCCTCGAGGAATCCAACGCCCAGCAACGCCAGCAACTGGAAGAGCTAACGACCGCCTTGTCCGACGGAGACCCCGCGCGCGGCCGCGACGTATTCATGAACAAAAAGGCTAGTTGTGTTGCCTGCCACCGAGTCGGCCAAACCGGTGCCCGCACGGGGCCCGACCTTTCGACCGTCGGCGCTCGCCGCACGAAGCTCGACCTGCTAGAAGCGATTCTCTATCCAAGCCTGTCTCTGGCACGCGGTTTTGAATCGTACAACCTCGTGGCGGCCGACGGTCGCGTGATCACGGGAATGATCACACGCGAAACCGCATCTACCATCTTTCTTCGCACGCCTCAGCAAACCGAACTCAAATTGTCCCGCGACCAAATCGAAGAAATCACACCCAGTCGCGTCTCGATCATGCCCGCGGGTCTGCACAACACGATCGACCAACAGCAACTGAGCGATCTCGTTTCATTCTTGCGGTCGTTGAACTAGGGTATGCCGCGGCCAGTAGAAAATGTCCTCGTTTAACGCCGAGCCGGCAGGCGACG
>CAYFJO010000762.1:0-3941 GCA_964343305.1 uncultured Pirellulaceae bacterium
TCTGCCGCCGCAGCGTCAACCACACCCTCGTAACGGTTCTGGTGCGCGCTTACTGATGACGTTGATCGCATTGTTTGACATCTGTGACTCCGAGTTACTCCTACACGCTTCATATCCCGCGCATTGAAAGATGGTGGACTTGACGAGCCGTCTGCATCGAATTTGCACCGACTGATCTATTCTCGACTCTGTGTCGATCTTACGATGACTTCACTACTAACGAGCGCTTTTCGCTCATCCGTTACATCGACATACCAGACTGTTGCATCTGCCGGTGGCGCCTCGCCGCGTACCAACGTTCCGTCAACGGTAAGTGACTTCGTTATCCACTCACGGATCTTGTTGTCGCGATGAGCGCCGGTCGTGAAATGCAGACGCGCTGAAAGCAACTTCTTCGTGGTATCCACCGTGGCAGATAACCGGTCGTCTTTTATTTCGGGCTTTGACACGACAGGCATCGGGGCGGAGTCTTTGATGTATTGATCGACAAAGAAAAAGAACTCTGGAAAGTCAAATATGTGGCCGTGCCGCATGCGGAGTTGAATACTGTAGTTTTTTGTCCCGCGCACAATCGCACATGTTTTGGCATAACTGTCCATTGGATAAGCAAAGTCGTTAGTGCCGTTGACGAACATGACTGGCATCGACGCCGATCCAATGTATTGCGACGGGTCCCAAAGCGTATGCCATTTTTCAACCTGATCGGGCTTCATCTTGTCAAACTGAGATGCGACCCAAGCGCTGTTGTCGCGTAGAAATCCACAGCCATAAACCGGCATCGCGACTTTGAATCGTTGGTCGACTCCGGCGACAATACATGTGAGATAGCCGCCCCAGCTAATGCCAGTTAGAGCAGTCCGCTTCTTGTCGACTTCCTCAAAACTCAGCAGCAAAGAGTGGGCGAGAACTACATTGGCAACGGCATGATAGGACCACTGGTCTTTGATCGGACCGTCGATTGCGCCAAACTTGTCGACAGCAGTCTGATCAGGACCACCATCTTCAAGTCGCTTGCGTTCCTCACCGCGGCCCGCCAGATCCATTGCAATGGCGGCATAACCTCGACTTGCCCATAGCTCGGCCCAATTGGCAAACGCCGTTCCGCCGCCACCGTGGACAAGCACAATCCCTGAGAACTTTTGATCACTTTGCTTGTTGTCCAAAGTTGCCGGAGATGCATAGTAGGCAAACACACTGGTTGGCTGGCCCTTGTATGGCTCAGCGCGGTACTTCAGCGAGTGTACCTTTCCGTCCTGTTTTAGCCACTCGAATTTGGGCGTGCGAGTAAGTTGCTCAATGTTCCACGGCGTCGTCTTGGGCAACGGTACAGGCTCGGCGCAGTAGCTTTGCGCGCACAGCGGCAACAGAGCCAAAAGCAGAATTGAACGTTTCATGATTCGTTTTCTGTTCATGACTTTCGTCTTCGATTGGTTTTTCAGTATCACTTCGACGGAAGAAGTACGCTGTCGATTGTCTTGTAGGCGGCTTCTCGCATTTTGTAGCCGTTCTTTTTGTCGACGTACGTTCGATCGAACGTCGCCTTATACAGCGGAACAGGACCACCGACATCATTCGCATAAATCTTGCCAGCGATTCCAGAACAACGAATGATTCCACAAGGCTTAACGCTGGTCTTGCTCGATTGAGCAGCTGTCTTGGATTCAGACATGATAAAGAGGAGAAAAAAATATATCCACGCATCTGTGATGCGTGGGCGTCAAGGACGCAAATCCCACATCGATAATGGTGCTGCATCGTCCCGGTGGTCAGCAGCAAACCAGTTTCGAATTGGTGTGTGGGTAAGTGAGGACTGTTTGATAATTCAAAGGGAGGGCGCCTGGTGTCGGAAAAAGTCATATCGTGCAAAGCGTGGGTTTGGCCGTGATCAAAGCAGGCTTCACGGTTCTGTACCGTTCGATCTTCGATGCCGTACGGGATCTACTTCACGACGAGGCATTTGAAGGCCACGACCAAGTCATGTCTCGATACCTCAAGCCAGACTTGCTGATCTTGGACGATATGGGAATCAAGCAGCTCCCGAAACGGAGCGGCGAGTTTCTGTTTGAAATCATCATGAGGCGACACCAGTTACGCAGCACGGTAATGACGAGCAACCGCCCGTTGCAGGATTGGGGTAAATTGATGGGCGACGTTCCGTCGGCCACAGCGATACTAGACCGGCTCCTGGAGAGTGCAGAGATCATCGAAGTCACAGGTAAGAGCTATCGCTTACAAAAACGCGGCAATGATACGAAGGCGAACTGAGACGGAATCCCTCAAACAAAAGTTGACGGGATAGTCCCACTAAACGGTCGTTTGTTGCTCAGTCCCACTCCCACGAGTTTCTGAGACACCGCGCATGAAAAAGCCGCCCGACAGTCCCTTCAGGCGGCTGGTCGTCGCCTATTCGTCAAACGTGATGTCACCGTCAGGCCTTCTTGTTTTTGACGAAGACCGTAATACGAATAACCATTCGCGGCGCGAAGTCAAAAACGAATGAGTGGATTGACCGGGTTGATATGGGTTACAATCTCAGTCTGCACATTCGCACGTCGCGTGAATTCCTGGCGGCGGGGTAGTGTGGCCAGATCCCATAAGAACGTAAGGAACTTCAGTATTGCTGGACGGTGTGGCCGTGGTTGCCGCGACTTCCATCATTCTGGGCGATGCGGAGACGATCACAATGAAATTCACGTCAATTGTTCTACTACTCTTCGGGTTGATAGGCAGCAATGCAGCCGCGCAACCTGCAAAGCCGATCGCCAATGACCAACCGAATGCGTCACAGGAGGCCGCCGTCGCCGCCATCAAAAACTGGGCGGCCACGTGACAATTGACACAAAGAGTCCCGACAGGTCAGTAACAAGCGTGAGGCTCTCAGGACGTAAGTTCACCGACGCCGAGCTGGTGCATCTGAAGGGGCTGACGGAACTGCAATCCCTGGATCTCTATGATACGCAAGTCACGGACGCCGGGCTGGTGAATCTGAAAGGGCTGACGGAACTGGAATCGCTGAGTCTCTATTATACCCAAGTCACCGACGCCGGGCTGTTGCATCTGAAGGGGCTGACGAATCTGGAATCGCTGCTCTTCTCTGGTGCGCAAGTCACGGACGCCGGGCTGAAGCACCTGAAAGGGCTGACGAAACTGCAATCGCTGACTCTCTATGGTAGGCGAGTCACCGACGCCGGGCTGGTGCATCTGAAGGGGCTGACGAATCTGGAATCGCTGCTCTTTTATGATGGGCAAGTCACGGACGCCGGGCTGGAGCATCTGAGAGGTTTGCCGAGGCTGCGCAGGCTAAACCTCAACGGCACCCAAGTCACCGACGCCGGATTGGTGCATCTGGAAGGGCTGACGAGCCTCGTATCGCTGAAACTCGAACGCACCCAAGTCACCGACGCTGGGCTGGTGCATCTGAAGGGGTTGACGAAACTGCAAACGCTGACTCTCGATCGTGCGCAAGTCACCGACGCCGGGCTGGAGCACCTGAAAGGGCTGACGAAACTGCAATCGCTGGCTCTCGATGGTACGCAAGTCACGAACGCCGGGTTGGTGCATCTGAAAGGGCTGACGAAACTGCAAACGCTGAGCCTCTCTACTACGCAAGTCACCGACGCCGGCGTGAAGGAGCTTCGGGCAGCGTTGCCTAACTGTATAGTTCACAAATGAGCAAAGGATTCTGTGGCGGTCTCGGGCTTTTGTCCGCCCGTTCCTGACTGCCATAGCGAATCATTCTACGCAACCCGCTGCATTCAGGCCCGGACGATTATGGGGTCCTCGCCACAGCGGGAATACGCCACGTCGTAGGACAGGCGGCAGGCTGGGCGAGCGCATCCGAAGGTGACGATGGGCTGACCCAAGAGATTCTCAAGCGAGCATCATCAAACGTTGAGTTTACGGCGAGTTGCAGAAACCTGCACTTGGACGTTTTCTGCAGA
>CAYFJO010000763.1:0-3940 GCA_964343305.1 uncultured Pirellulaceae bacterium
CCGGTTTGCGAACGAGCGTCCCCTGCATTTCGAGCGAGCGAAAACCGTCCTCGATTTTCAGAATCCAGCCGCGCTCGTTCATCGCCTTGCCGATCGTGACGATGTCCCTGACATTGCTCTCGCGCAGGTAAAAAACTCGGTCGAGATTGCCGACAATCTTCGAATCGGAAAACAGCATTTCCACACCGGCGTCTTGAACGGCCGCCGGAATCGAGGCGAATGATTCGCCGCATTCTTCGACGGGGTGCGACAAGAGCTGCTCGACCATTTCGTAGCCGAGTTCCATTTGCTCAGTCCAGTAAGCGCGACGCGCGTTTTGATTATTATCAGTCATGATTCTTCATCTCAGGTTCACTGGTGATTCGATTTGCGTTTTTGTAGCCGCAATTCAACACGTTAAACGAATAAGCGACAGCGTCGGGCGAGTGTGCTACCGACGATCTTTGAGTTGGTACAATGTGCCGTTCACTTGCCGAGTATGTAGCTGGATTCGTGAGAATTCAGCAGACTCTGAAGTCTCACGACTTCAGCTACAACTTTGAACATCCTACTTTGACAACTGGCGGAACACCATGATCAGACTTCTTACCTGGGTCAGCCTGCTCACTCCAACGTTGCTGACTCACACTGCATCAGCCGCACCTCAACGCGTCCATCGAATCACCGCCCAAGAGTACGAAGCAACTCTTCAGTTTTGGAAAAAGCGGCACCCAGAGATTCTTGATGTCGAAAAGGTTGGTTCATCGAGCGAAGGCTTGGGAATACACCTGCTTACGATCACGGACAAGAAGGTCGCGGATACCGACAAGCAGGTTTGCCTGATCACTGCGCTGCACGGCGGACCGGAGAGATCCGGAACGACAACGATCCTGCATCTGATCGAGTGGCTGCTGGGCGATTCAAACGAAGCGCGGGAAGTCTTGCGGCAGCAAGTTTTACTTGTCATGCCGATCAATCATCCAAACGCGTTTTTCAATACGGACCGCTTTTTGAACGCGGCCGAGATCGACCCTTACACGGGTGGCGGTCCACAACATTGGGATCTTGAGAAGCTGGAATACAAATCCGCTGACAAAGCTCCCGAAGTAAAAGCCGTCCTGAGTGTTGTCGATCGCTGGCAACCCGATGTCCACGCGGATGTGCATGGCACGGGATTGCAGGAGTATCCGCTCGATAAGTTAGGTGACCGCACTCGCTACCAAGGACAGACGATGATCGAGATTACAGGCTCGGCCTATTCGAACTATGCACTGAGGCCGTGGGACTGGCGAGTTACCGAAGCGATCATTGCCGCCGGACAAGAAGCCGGCTATCCGTCGGATCGTTTCGAAGCCGACGCCCAGCGATCCTATCACGGCCCGGTGATGAATCCGATTGCGGATCGCACGTGGCGAGGCCAACCGAACTTCTACACCGCTCAATACGGTTACGCAAAGTACCACACGATGGTGATGGCGTTTGAGGTCGGCTGGGAACAGAGCGGCGTCGCGCGGCTGCGTGGGTTGCTTCGACTCGGCAATCGCCGTTGGCAAGACGAACCGCATGCCGGCTATCCCGTCGATCGCGTCAAAGCATTCATCGGCCATTACGTGACGAGTTGGGGGCAAACCGCCGAGCAACGTCGCCGCAGTCGTGTGGAACTTTGGCAAAAACAAGGCCGCTTCACGCAAGCCGTTTTGTATCCGCAAACCGATGGCCGTGACACGTACTTCGTGGCAACTTCGACGGCAGCGAGCGAAGTCCTGACGAAAAACCGCGACCAATTTCTGTTGGCGGCTAGTGCGCGAAAGAACGTCGATGGAGCGGCGCTCGGCGGCGTAGTTCGCTCCGGCCCAGAGATCATGCTCGCGGTTGACAAAGCTCGCAGTAAAGGGGACTCGCCCGAACCGATTCAACATGGCATTGGATTTCGACTGCGTCTGCCATACGACGAACCTGCGATCAAAGCCGTGCGACTCAACGGACACATGCTTGAGCTAAGCGACACCGACGGCTGGCGATCATGGCAAGCGAACGGTTTCACACAGGTGCAGATCAACGTCCCGCCGAAGAAGTCTGCCAACGAGGACCTTTATCTGATCACATGCGAATACGAACCAAGCGAAGTGCGACGCATCGGTTGGACGCCGCCAGCGGAAGTCTTGGAACAACTGCACAAGATCGAAAAACCGTAGCTGCCGTCACCGGCCGGCGGAGTTCACGTTCTGGCGAGCGTGGTTACAGTTTTGCTCGACGCCAAGCCGAGGGAAATGGCTTCTGCTAGAATCGCCTATAAATCCACGAAAAGAGCCAACAGTTATGAACATCACACGATTGATCGCTCACTTGCTGATTCTGTTTGGTTTTATTTACCTCAACACGCAGTTGCCAGCCGCAGAGCGTCCCAACATTCTATTGATCCTGTGCGACGATCTGGGCTATTCCGATCTTGGCTGTTACGGCGGCGAGATTCAGACGCCGCATCTCGATCGACTCGCAGCGGACGGAATGCGGTTTACTCAATTCTATAATTGCGCTGTCTGCGTCACGACTCGGTCGGCGCTGCTGACAGGGTTGTATCCGCGGCAGGCAAAGCGGCCTCGATTGCGGACCAACATGGTTACGCTTGGCGAGATGATGCGGCGTGCTGGCTATGCCACATCGCTCACAGGCAAGTGGCATCTGGGAAGCGAGTCGCCACGGAGACCGATCGACCGGGGCTTCGACGAGTTCTACGGGCTGCTCGATGGCTGCTGCAATTTCTTCAATCCGGCAAAGCAGGATCCCGTGTTCTACAACGGCGGTCGGTTTCGGCCGTTCGCGCACAACAACAAACGAATTACGGAATTCCCCAAAGGCTATTACACAACCGACGCGTTTTCCGACCACGCCGCAAAAACGATTAAACGCTTTGCGAAGGGCGACAAGCCGTTCTTTGTTCATCTCTGCTACACATCGCCACACTTTCCGCTGCACGCGTTTGCCGAAGACATCGAGCGATATCGCGGAAAGTACTCGGATGGTTATCTCGCGATGCGCAGGCGACGACACAAGCGGCAGGCCGAGATGGGACTATTCGCTTCGCTGCCAAAACTCTCGGCCGAAGAGGATAAGAAGGGCGACTACCGCTACGACTACGACGTGCCGGATTGGGATAAGCTGCCTGCTACCGAACGAAAACGTGAAGAAGCTCGCATGGAAACTTACGCTGCAATGGTGGACCGGATGGATCGCGGGGTCGGGCGAGTCCTTGCTGCACTCGATGAAGCCGGAGTCGCGGATAACACCGTCGTGATGTTCCTGTCGGACAACGGCGGCTGTGCAACGTGGCCCAGCGGCCGGCCCGGACAGGAAAAAGGATTCGTTAAATACAACAAAGACATCCCGGTCGGCGATGGTCGTGGTTACGAGTTCGTCGGCAAGGGCTGGGGCTGGGCGCAGAACGCACCGTTTCGCCAGTTCAAAACGTGGTGTTACGAAGGCGGAATCGCCACACCGATGATCGTTCGCTGGCCGGGCAAAGTCGCACGCGGCTCGATCACGCATCAGGTCGGCCACATCATCGACTTCATGCCGACGCTGCTCGAACTGGCGGAAAGTGATTATCCGCGCGAATTCGAGGGGAACGCGATTCTCCCAGTCGAAGGCCGGAGTCTGTTGCCGATCTTTCACGGAAACGAACGCGACGGACACCAGTCATTAAGTTGGGAATTGTTCGGCAACCGCGCGATCCGGCAGGGCGACTGGAAGCTTGTCTGGGGAGCCAGCGAGAAACGGTGGGAGTTGTATAATCTGAAGACCGACCGCAGCGAAACGAATAACGTCGCCGCGAAGTTTCCCGAACGTGTCACAGCTATGGCCCGTGACTGGGAAGCGTGGCGCGAGAGTGTAGAAATGGGTGATTGAGGACTGAACTACTACCGGCTGAAGCCGGTAGGTTCGGGAGATTCGTGAACTCCGG
>CAYFJO010000764.1:0-3929 GCA_964343305.1 uncultured Pirellulaceae bacterium
AACTCGACTCTCCACGCTAGCACTCAAACAAAACCACCCCTTGTTCTTGGGACTGGGCAGATCGCACCCAATCGGTCTGCCTAGACAACGACGGCCCAGGCCAATTGCTTGTGGCGTGTTGTACCGGTGTCAGGCTCCGCAATTCGAGCCCCATCCACAACTTCAACCAGCCGCCGCGTGCAGTTTCATAAACTGTCGCTCCCACGGGTTTCCGTTGATTTGATTCCGATACTGAGTTTCCCGGATCGCTGAACATGCGAATTGTCGCAAGTCGCAACTGTTTTACGATTTAAAGCAGAAAAGGAACCTCTTTTCGACATAGGTCGCAATCATGGGCAATTGGTGGTAATTCGCCTCTGTCGCAAAGGACCCCGATTCCTGAGATATTGGCTGTCACACTCCCGTTCCATCGGTCATTAACTTATGTAAAGACTCTGTTCGTCTAAGTCAATCTACGGGAATCAATCCATCATCGAAGAGCTAAACGAGGCCGTTCTTCAAGCCGCTAAGAACGGTGATCGTACGGCAGTTTCGGTCCTGGTTCGAACCTGGCATCGGCCGCTGCGCGCTTGTGTTGCGACAATCCTGCTTTGTTCCCAAGATGTGGACGACGTGGCCCAAGAGGTGTTTCTCCGGGCGATCGAGCGGCTTGATCGTGTGACGGACGTTGACGCGCTCGGACCGTTCCTGAGAGGAATCGCCAGAAATGTCGTTCGAGAACGTCAACGAAAGTATTCCAGGGAAGGACAGGCTTACAGGCGTTTTGTGGAAGAGCGTTGCGAGACAGCATCGGCAAGCGAGAAAGCATCGTGGCTTGCTGATCCTGAGTTGCTGGCTGCACTACGCGCGTGCGTGGACGCTCTGCCGGACAAATCAAGAGACATGCTCGCGCTACGATATGACGAGCAGTTGAATTCCGCCCAGATTGGGCGACAAGTCGGACTCAACGCCGCAGCCGTACGTACTGCGATGCGGCGAGCGCGAGTTGCGTTGCTCAAATGCATTCGATCCAGTTATGAACCGGCAATGGATGCGACCTAGAGTGGTGCAATTGAGGTGTGAAGTGAACGACACAAACCACGAGAAACTGATTGAGTTGTTGTTGGCTGATGAGCTGTCAGTGGAGCAGCAAAATCAACTGTGTGAGTTGGCTGCCGCCGATGAATCAATCGCCGACGAAGTTCTCGATCAGATGTGGCTGGAACCTTTGTTGCGGGACACCTTTCGCTCCAACCCCGACGTATTCGTCGAAAGAATTGAAGCGGCACTGGATGGAGATGATGCCGACACAACTCAATTTGCCCAGCGAGTTCTTGATGCGTGGACCCAGCGTTCAGCCAGGCGATCGCGACGAAGGATGATTGGTGCAATCGCCGGAACGTCTTTGATTCTGGCGATCTTAGCGGTCCTGTTTCTTCCCGACTGGTCTGGACGTACTGTCCAGGCAGCTTCACAACCGCAAGTCCAGCACGCATCCGGCACGGTGGAAATCGTTGATTCGAACGGCAAGTCGCGACGCGTTGTGTTGGGAATGCGGATTGAACCTGGAAACACAATCACGACAACCGGTGAAAGTTCGGCAACAGTCACGTGGGACGACGGGTCGCGCGTGACCTTGACGCGAGACGCATCGTTGCAGTGGCCCATCGACGAGGCCGGCAAGGTGTTGCTAGGTGCTGGCCTCGCCGTAGTCGAACGATCAGCTCCTGTTGATTCAGTTCCACTTGTGTTTGCCACTCAACATGCGACTGTCGAAGTACCTGATGCGACCTTCATTCTGGCGACGAGCGATCGGCAGACTGACGTTACGGTTCGTCGTGGCAAGGCGCTTTTGAATGGTTCCGATGGGAAATCTGTCGATGTGTCAAACGGCGAATGTGGAATTGCGAATTGTCAATCCGTTGAGGTTCGAAAAGGGTCCGCCACGCCCGATTCATGGAGCGAAGACTTTGAAAATGGATTGCCGGGCGGATGGCAAGGCACGTTAATCAAGGCAGAATTGCCGGAAGGGTCGCGCGGTGCGGTTCAGATGACGCAGACTCAGAATGAGGACGGTGAGTCGTGCCACCAGCTATGGTCGTACTCGGACTGGGAACATGGTCTCGCGGTTGTTCACGCCGACACATGCCTGAAATTCGTGTACCGATTCAAGACGGCAGACACGGTGCAAGTTTTGACGTTGCTGCGTTCGCCGATTCCGGACTCAGCGGCCTACGAAGTGCAGATTCTAGAGCCATCGGATGTGCCGAAGGCGGAACGATGGTGGAATATTCCGGCCAACGAGTGGTACACGGTTTCGATCCCCCTCGCGCGGCTGACCAACCCAGTGAGTCTGGAACACCCACCCGAATCATTCGTCGCCACGGCTTTCAACTTCCGCGCGCAGAATCACGCCTGCCGGCTGGCGATCGATCGCATGTGGCTCGAACGCGGGACTTCGAAAAAGATCGAATTCAAGCCACTGGAACTGCAACGTAACAGTCAATGACGGTAGGTTGAACAAATTCCAAGAAACCCAATGGCAAACACTCCGAGGTATGTGGACAATGCTGGTTGTTCGAAACCGCGATTGTTAGAAAAAAGTTGTCACAGTTACGTCGGTTCGGCCATTAGCTAATACATAGGCGAACGGGTCGGTCCGTTCCCATTTCCGTTCATTGTATTCATGTAAGGGGATACGAGATGCGTTTACGTTCATTCACCCCCGTGGTTGCCGCGCTCGCCGTGGCCGTTTTTGTTTATGCTGACGACAAGGAAAAGGCGCAGCCGAAAGTCGAGTCCGCTCAGGGAAGTATTGTGGGCAACCTGGTCTGCTCGAAATGCAACTTCAAAGCCACGGAGAAATGTCAGACGGCTCTAAAGTTGGACGCGCACAAATTCGTCATCGTTTGCGGCAAGGCCGGTGAAGATCTGTTCAAGGCCCGATGTAGTGGCAAGTTAGTTAGTGTCTCTGGTGCTGTGACCATCGAGGATGGCGTGGCCACGATCACAAGTAAGAAGTCGACCGAGGTCAAGAATAAGAATGCCACTTCCGGCCTCACGTTGGCTGGGAAGCTGGTGTGCAGCAAATGTGATTTTAAAATCGGTGAGTGCGCCGCTGCTCTGAAGGCCGGAGATCTCCAAGTGCTGCTGGAAGGTGACGCGGCCAAGGCGTTATTCAAAGCACGCTGCTCTGGTAAGCCAAAAGTGGCGATGGGCGCGCTGACCAAGATTGACGGCAACAGCATTTATCTGAAGGTGTCGAAGATAGTCGATCTAAAGGCGCTCAATGTCAAGGGACCGTCGCTGGAATGGCGGCCAATGCTTGCCAAATCCTTCAAAGCAAACGCGAAGGATCTGCGCGTCAGCGGTCTCGTAGTTGACCGCAACGTCGGCTGCGTCTTTCTCTCGGTGGAAGGCAAGGGTGTGTACTGCTCGGCCTTTGGAGCCAACAGCTTCAAACCGAACAATAAAACTTGGGAACAAGTTTGCAAACTTCGAACCGAGGATTCCCAGCACAAGTTTGCCCTGACCGGCGGCGGTATCAAGGAAAGCAGAGACGGCGGAGCGACATGGTCGCAGCCCATTCTGGCTCCCAAAGGGTTCGTTATTACTGAGCAGACCTGGTTGGCGTACGATGCCAAGCACGATTCACTGTACCTCATGAAAGCCGGCAGCGATCTGTACAAGCTGGCGCGCGGCAAGTGAAGAAACGACAATTCCTCCCGCAAGGTCACCACTAGCAGTTCGTAACAGGAGAGCTTAAATGAGAAAATCCGTATTGCAGTTGACGCTGTGGCTACTTGTGCTCTTAAAGGCGACTCCCGTTTGGGCACAGGACGATGCGCCGCGCTTCGTCGCCGCCTGGGGCAAGCAGGCCACGCCCGATGGCCGATTCGATCCGTTGGCGGTTGCCGCCAACGCCCAGGGCGAGGTTTACGTCATCCACC
>CAYFJO010000765.1:0-3928 GCA_964343305.1 uncultured Pirellulaceae bacterium
CTAGATTGTAAATCAACCATCTTACAATACCACCAGTATCGGAGCGGCCAATGTTTCAAATTCGTTTTGTTTTTTTGATCTTGCTCGTCGCTTGTCTCGGCGGTAACGCCAGCGCGGACGAGTCGCAACTTTGCAATTTGCTCGTCATCATGACGGACGAACACAACTTTCGCACGCTTGGCTGCTATCGTGAACTCATGCCAGAGTCTCAAGCGCTGATGTGGGGGAAATCCGTCGTCGAAACGCCCAATATCGACTGGATCGCGAAAAATGGAGCGATCTGCACCAGCTTCTATGCGACGACACCCGTTTGTTCGCCGTCACGCGCCGCGTTCGTATCGGGTCGCTATCCGCAAAACACTCCGGTCGTCACGAACAACGTGCCGCTGAGCGACGACATTGTCACGTTTGCCGAGTTGCTTCGTCGCGAAGGTTACGCCACAGGTTACGCTGGCAAGTGGCATTTGGATGGCGGCGGCAAACCTCAATGGGCGCCCAAACGTAAGTTCGGTTTCGACGACAACCGCCACATGTTTAATCGCGGCCATTGGAAACAGCTCGAAATCCAAGCCAGCGGCCCGCGTGTCGCCGCTCGCAAGAATGGCCAGCCCACCTATGCGATCGCCGGCGCCAACAAAGAGAATTTCACAACGGACTTCCTCGTTGATCGAACGATTGAATTCGTCGAGGCTCACAAAGACGAACCGTTTTGCTACATGGTCAGCATCCCCGATCCGCACGGCCCCGACACCGTCCGAGCGCCGTATGACACGATGTACGTCGAGCAAACCTACACGCAGCCTGCTTCGGCGAAAAAGCCCGACGAGGGCCTGCCAAGCTGGGGGAAAAAACAGCAAGGCAACTTCAACATGTCCAAGTACTACGGTATGGTCCGGTGCATCGACGACAACATCGGCCGACTGGTCGATTCGTTGCGAAAGGCGGATGTGCTGGACCGAACCGCCATCGTCTTTACGTCGGACCACGGCGATTTGCGAGGCGAACACCATCGTCACAACAAGGGCGTCCCCTACGAAGCTTCGACACGCGTGCCCTTTCTCGTCCACTTTCCGGGCAAAGTGAAACCAGGCACGCGGATCGACGAGGCACTGACCAGCGTCGACTTTCTGCCCACAATGATGAGACTAATGGGACAAAAAACGACCGGCAACGAAGAAGGCCGAGACGCGTCAACATTGTTCTCGACGGGCAAAACACCGAGCGATTGGACCGACGTCGCTTTTGTGCGAGGAACGGGAGCGCAATTCGGCTGGCTATCGGTTGTCAGCGACCGTTACAAGCTGGTCTATTCCCCGGTCGATCCCCCTTGGCTGTTTGACCTCGAACGAGACCCGGACGAAGTGACCAATTTCTTCACGCACGCTGGCTATCGAGAAATCGTTCAAGACCTCTCAAAATCGCTGCGGCAATACGCCAAAAAGCATAACGATCCTTTCATCAAGCTGCCAAGAATCAAAGCCGACGTCGCCTGGGCAATTGACGGCAGCGGCGAATATAAAGCACCTGCAATTTCGAACGGCCCACGCGACGGTGGAAAGGTGAAGCGGCCGCGAAAGAAGTCGGAGTGATTTGACGAGCTAAACCGACTTGAGCATCAAGATCCAAACCGCGGACCAATAGAACGCGGCGAACGCAGCGACGGTCAGTGTGCATTCCCACAGGATTCGCCAGCGTCGTTTGCGAAAAGCCATCGCTCCCATCATCGCCAAGGGCAATGCCGCGCCGAATCCACACAGAAACACCCACTCGAAAACCAGGCTCAACCGGCGGCAAATCAGGAAATAGACGACGCAGCACGCGATGAACAACAAAGCGACGATGCGACCGCGCCAGCGTGTTGGTGCGGCGTCTTGCTCGCGGCTGAAGTTGAGTTCATAAACGGTCGCCTGGAACGCGACGAAAATGGAAACCTGCCATGTGAAAACAAAATCGTTTAACCAGCGGCTGATGACCGTCGTCCCGGCCGCTCCCAGAACAAAGGCAAGAATCCAAAACATCCAACGGACGCAAGTCGGTTTCATCCACTTGCGAAGAACGAGTCCCAGCAACACCGCGATGCCAAAACTCGTTCCCAGCACGCCAAACAACGAAATGAAAAACCAGCGCCGAAACCACTCATCGCTGGGGATGTCAAATGCGTACTCCGGTTCGACACCCAAAATCAATCCAGCCCAATCGATGTACTCGGATTGTGGAATGTCGGCGACGGTCATCGTTGATTGCGCACCAGTCGTTTTCAATTGCTTAGGCTCGCCAAGATAGAGGCAGGCCGCGCGACTTTGATTTCGCACAAATAATCGCCCTCGATAGAGCGTCGGTTGTGTCCAGCAGAGTTCGCCGCCCAAGACTCGAATGCGACCGAGTTCTTCAAAGCGCTCCTTGTTCACGCGGGCCAGGATCAGTTCACCCGTGTCATTCAGCAGAATCAGTTTCCCATCCGCCACGACCACGTTGGCGTGGCCAATGCGTTTGCCGATGTCCTCGTCGACCGTGTCCAGCGTACGACGCGGTCGCGCGTCGCCGGTTGACCATTGCTCTTCGCCGGTGAGAAAATCGAGGCAACGAAATTGCCCACGCGACGGCCGGTGGACTTTGGCTTGCGCCTCGCGGAGATCAAATCCGTACAACGCACCGCCGACCAGCACGCTGGAAAAGATGTCGTTCGACATCAAGTTGCTTTTCCACACGGTCTTTAACGGATGCTCGGCGTCGCCCGTTAACTCCAACAGTTCAGAACCCGCTTGAAACGGACCAGAGATCCACAGATACGGTTCCGAGTAGATTGGCCAGGCAGAGTGCTCGTCGTAACCTCGTGACAACTCTCGGCTCCAAACAAGCTCGCCCGTTTCCAGGTCGTGGCACTCCATCGTGTTTTGCAAATAGCCGATCACCAAACGCTGGCCACGAAATGTGATCGGGTACGCCGGAGAATAGCTTGCTGGTTCGTCACCCGCCTTCCAAACAATCGAGCCGCTCTTGGCGTCCAGCGCGACCATGCTCGCGCCCTCGCCGCCGACGGGCATGATCACTTTGCCATCGACGACGGTTGGCGAACACGAATAGCCGAAGCCCGTGCCTTTGCCATCATATTTTTCCTTCAAATTGACGGACCACAACAAGTCACCGTCGGCCGCCTTCAAACAACCGACCAAACCGCTCGGTGCCGCGAAGTAGATGCGACCATCGTCGTATGTCGGTGTCGCTCGTGGGCCCGGGTAAACGCCAGCGGGCTCATACGGCCACTCGTATCGATATTGCCAGATCTTGTTGCCGGTCGCTGCGTCGAGACAAACGACATACTGTCCGGCGAAGGACTGCATTTGAGTTGCAACGCGATCCTTCCAGGCGACGAAACCAGAATATCCTTGGCCAAGTTCGCGCGTCCAAAGCACTGGCGGACCGGCGGCGGGCCATGAGTTAGCGACACCAGATTCTGACGAGTGTCCGTCGAATTCTGGCCCGCGAATGAACGGCCACCCGCTGTCAGCCGCGGTCGCATTGAGGGAAACGGTGAAGACAAAGGCTGCCAGGCATGTGACGATGTAGCTGTGTGGCATGAATGGATTGTAGAGCGTCGCAGCAGAGCCGCAAACAAGAATCTCTGCGCTTCATGCGTGCATTTTTCTGTCGCAGTATCTTTCTGTCGATCCGTCGATTCGGACAGAGAGATTGGGCGACAGAAAAATGAATTCAGTTGCAGACAAGATTCATCACGAATGCGCGCCGGAAAACAATTGGGACAACTGTTCGACACTAGGGCACGGAATACCCTTTTCGAACAAACTGCTTTTCCAGCAGTTGCATCGCGTCTTCCAGACCAGCGTCGTCGGCCGTTGAATCGACGATGTTCTTTGTTTCGGCAGGATCGTCTTGGTGATCGTACAACTCACGAGCGACAACTTTGCCG
>CAYFJO010000766.1:0-3919 GCA_964343305.1 uncultured Pirellulaceae bacterium
CGCTGCCGTACATCAGTCGCGTTGTGCCGGTCGCGCGGAGGATCGCTTCGAAGGCGGTTGGTTCACAAATCGCGGACGAGTCGAAGAAGACGTTGTCCAATCCGCGCAGTTGGTGGATCGCATCCGCTGTGTGCGACGCGTTGAAACCTCGCGCGGCGTGAGCCAGGACCAATTTTGCATTGGGGTATTTCAAACAATGCTCACGGATGTAGCTGGCATTTGTTGGCTCGCTGAGTGCCTTGGGCAGCACCATGTGCATCGTGATCCCGATACCATGGGTGTCGGCCAATTCCCAGGCCCACTCCGGCAGAAACTCACCTTGTTCCGCGTAAAACGTCTCATCGCGGTCCGCGAAGACGTGGTAGACCTTGAATCCCGAGAAACGATATTTCAAAAAGTCTCGTTCGACCGCGGCGGGATCGTCTTGCGGCCGGATCATCATCAGACCGCGGCATTCGGGATGCGCGGTGAGTTGGTCGGCTAGGAATCGATTCGCGGCGACACAATCCAGCGTGCGAACAGGGAACGGGAAGTACAGTCCTTTTGTGATCACTCGCGGTCCCATCCATTGCTTCATGCTGGTGAGCATCGCATCGTAGCCGACCTCGGCATTGGCGAGCGGCGGCTCATCGGGGCCGACATCGAGGATGTGGCGGATGTCGTACCAATGCGCGTGCGCGTCAAAAGAATCCGGCGGCACGAAATCACCGATCTTTGATTCGAACAGTTTTAAATCCGACTCGAAGATTTCGAAGAACGCAGGATCGGACATCCGTCGACGGATGTTTGTTATTTTTTTCATTGCTATTGATTTCTTTCGTAGCACAGCCAGCTTGGCTGTACGGAATACAGGCTGGCAGCCCTGTGCTACGGCTAAACTCGTGACAGCCAATATGGTATCCACACAATGACGCCGACGAAAACCCAGGCCAAAATGAAACCGATGATGTCGACGCTTGTCGGCCTTGGGATCTCGATATCGGGATGGTTAAACATCTTTCGCAGCGGCGGTGCAGGATCGGCGGGCATCGTACACGGAGCGGCGATGTGTTCGCCTGGCTGAACGGGTGTTCGCATCAGTAAGAAAAACGCATTGAGCTGTTCACTTGGCGGACGCCGCGTCATGAAACTAACCAGGACGCCCGTCACGACGCCGGTCGACAAGTAAAGCAACATCATCCAGGCATCTGCAACCTTGACGTGGTCCAGCGTCGGAATGACGATCGGCGTGCCGATGCCAACGGCTGTCAACCATTGTGGGAAGAACGCACACAGCGCCCACATTCCGTAAGCCGCCAGGCTCGACGCCCACACTGCTTTGGGTGTCCACCCGCGCCAAATGATGCCGATCCAGAAACTGATGCCGATTGGAGCTGTCGTTTTCAATACAAACTTCAGCGCTTCGATGACATCGGTGAACGTCGTTTGAAGAATCAGCGACAAGGCAACGATGCCGAGACTGGCAAAACGCCCAACCCAAAGATAGTGGCTTTCCGTGCGATCCGGACGGATGAATCGCCGGTAAATGCTCTGTGTGAACAACGCACTGGATGCCAGCATGCGCGTGTCGGCCGTGCTCATCGTGGCCGCGAGCGACGCAACGAGAAGCACGCCCAGCAGACCGCTGGGCAACAAATCGTGAGCCACGCGACCGAACAATTCATCGCCAAACGTACGATCGGCCGCGGCATCATACGCCGACGTTCCTGGAGTTAAGCTTTCGCGTGTCTCTTGGTCCAGCGGACTGATGTCGGCCGACAGATACCACACAATGCAACCCAATCCGATGAACGTCCAAGCAATCGTACAGAACCGTTTCATCAGGTGACCGTAAGTGAAGCCGAGCCGAGCTTCCATTTCGGTCTTGCCCGCTCCGCACATACTCATGATCTGCGGTTGCACGACGACACCGGCGATTCCCGTGACAGCCAACATGACGACATAGAAGACCGTGATCGGCTCGGCACCTAGCAGCCCGGCGACATCCTCGCGGCCGAACAAATCGAACATCCCCACTTTGATATCGCCGTGCGATCGCAGCCCCGACAGGCCGCCGATTTGATAAAAGACCCACGGTAACAACAAGAACGAAAACACAATCGTCAAGATTCCCTGTATGAAATCGGTGACGATCGCCGCGCCCAGTCCACCAGCCATGCCGTAGGCGACAAACAAGACGGTCATGGCGAGCACGGCGAGTTCGTTGCCTTGAAGTTGATGCGACCGAAATTCGAGTTGCGAATCCGCCGTGTTCCATTGAACTTTGGGCACACGCAAATCGAGCTGCTGGGCGACTTTGTTCAATTCGCCGCCGGTCAGCGCATTCACGAGCTTGCCGCTACCGTAAAGTCCGCCAGCCAGCATCGCGATTGTCATCAGAATGCCGTACACCGCATAAAGCGTGGCGGTCGGCGTGTCGTAACGAGCTTCAAAAAAATCGGCGGTTGTCAGCGCTCTCATTCGTCTCAAAATCGGCGCGACAATCCAATAAAACGGTGTCGCCCACAACCAAAGAAATGTCCACCAAATACCGGCCAGTCCGGCTCGCCATGTGCCGGCTGTCGATGAAACCGCATCGTCGCCGCTCGTACCAGAGGCAAACGAAAAGAACACCATAAAGACTTTGCCAAACCGACGCCCGCCCATAAAGAAATCGGTGCGGTCGTGAATCCGCCGCGACATGGCAATGCCAACCGCCGCAATGCCGACAAGCGACCCGATGATGATGAGCCAGTCGAGGAGTGAGAGTCCGAGCGACATACTTGGGAAATTCCAAATGACAAATTACAAACAAATTCCAAAAACTCAATTCTCAAACAGAATCTCGACGTTTAGTATTTGTGATTTGGAACTTGTTTGATATTTGATGCTTGGGATTTGGACATTTTATCGACCAGGGATCGTCAATTGGCTGAGATCCCGGACACACCATTGCACGCGATTCGGTCGTCCGGCACCATCGGGAAACTCGGGACTCATCGTACATTGGCCGAAATTCAACTCGGTGATTTCGTGTGACAACCCTTCCGGCGTGCGAAAGATGTTGTAGTCCTTTTCGGCTTCGGCTTGTGCTAGATCAACCAGCTCGCGCATCGGGAAACAACGTATAGCCGCATTTCCGATGTATGTTTTTTCGACAACACCCCGCTGTTCAAGCATCCTTCCGAGTCGATTAAAGTCAGGGCCGCGCGAGCCGTAGTAAGAGCCGCCTTCACTCTTGGGTTGATAGTCGGTCATGGCCTGTTCGACGATGGATCCGTCCCCGCGCCGAACTTTCACTTGAACCGGAATCGTGTGGCGATTGGGCACTTCGCAAACCATCTCGGCAAAGTGGTGGCTGGTCGAACTGGTGTACGTCACTCCTAACAACAGCACCTTTGTGTTGAGCGATAACATCACTCCGAAGGACGAACGAAAATCAAACACAGGCAACGTCGGATCGATCTCCGTAATCACCGCGGCACGCCGCCCGATGGCGGAAAAACTGTGTCGATATGCCGTGCTACGCAACGCGTCTGATCTCCGGCGCGCCGTCTCGGTGATGATTCCCATCTCAGATCGATCGCTTGCCGGATCAATGACCGGATCCTCCTCGGCTTCATGGGCGAACGTGAAAGTCGGTACTACGAATGTTCCGCGCGGACCGAGCACATCGATCACCGCGTCGATCACCGCGTCCGCCCCGCCATCGATCGGGCCAAACGTGCGCATCGCTGCATGAGCCAAAACCACATCGCCTGGTTTGACGCCGACCTCGCGAAATCCTTGAACCAAATCCGTTGAACCAACTGCGTCGCTCATTGCGAATCCTTCAATAGCCAATCGATATCGAAATGCGTGAAGTAAACCTGATAGTTGTTGTCGCGCCAACTTTCGAACAAGCATCCGATCTGTCCGTTTGGCATGAGTGTCATGCTGG
>CAYFJO010000767.1:0-3918 GCA_964343305.1 uncultured Pirellulaceae bacterium
GTTGTTCTGCAACATTGGAACGAGCGGCCGATCACCAAGGCGGAAATCGAGACCGCCGATGGACGCCGCATTTCGGCGGAAATCGTCGCCAGCGCAGACAAGCTGCTGTGGCTGAAGGCCGAGGGAATTAACCAGAAGCCAGCACCCATCGCCGACCTGACCACAAATACACAGCCACAGATCGCCTATCGATGCGATTGGGGGCGAAGCAACGAGCGAAAGTTGTCCGATTTCACTGTGATGAGAAGGGGCGTCGTCAACAAAGTTCACTCGGACGGCATCGTCACCAGTTTCTTTCCCGCCAACGCCCTTCCGATCTTCAATGAAGCGGGAGAACTGCTCGGCGTCTCCGCCATGAAGCCACCGCGAGTGCCGGTTCTGATGCCGATCCGCAGTTTGCCGAAAACGTCGAGTGCTCTTCAATCGGACCAAGACCGTTTACAGGGCAAGTGGAAAGCGGTTGCGGCCGAGGTGATGAGCCAACCGCTCCCGGATGTCTTGATCAAGACGATCGGCCCATCGATGGAATTCGAAGGCGACAAGGTGACTTGGCGAGCCGATCCGAAATCGCCGTTTGCCAAGTTGAATTCGCCCGGCGTTTTCCATCTCGATGAGTCAAAGACGCCCAAGACGATGGACATTGTCTATCTCGGCGAACTCAAAAAGACGTTACTGGGCATCTACTCGTTGGACGGCGACACGCTCAAGTTGTGCATGTCGGTCGATCCCGATCGGCCTGAAGATCGGCCAACCGAGTTTGCCACCAAAGTAGGAAGCATGATCGGTATCGTCACACTCGAACGTACTTCCGCAAAAGCTTCAGTTCAAACCGGACCCAACCTCGTTAACGATCCGTCGCTGGAGAATTCACCCGTGGGCGCAAAACTTCCGACTGGCTGGGGAAGATATAACTCCGTGCCGACAGGAAGCTATCAATTCGATGTTGTTGAAGGTGGTCGCACGGGCAAGAAGGCTTGTTTGCTAGATGGCGAAGGTCAGTATGTCACGATGCCGACCAACCACGTGGCGATTCAACCGGGTAAGCGGTATACGGCGCGAGGTTGGGTCAAGCTGAAAGGTAACGGCTCATCCGCGCAAGTTCGCATCCTCTACTTTGACGAAACACGAAAGTACATCGGCGAAAATCGTCTTGGCCATATCACACCTCGCGATCAGTGGCAGCGAGTGACCGTGACCGACCGCATCAAAGATCAGCCCAAAGCTCGATTTCTGGCTCTGGCGATGTCGTTGATCGGCAACGGCGAAGCGAGGTTTGACGATTTGGAGTTGCTGGCATTTGACGCCGATAACTTGCCGGAGAATTTTGAAGAACAATACGGGCGGACACAGCCGGCAGAGTTGCAGATTCTGGACCGCTGGGTCGGAAGTTGGGAGACAACCACCGAGTATCGTCCCACGATTGACACCCCCGAGAGGAAAGTTCAGAGCCAAGCGACCAAGCGCGTCATACTCGACGATCGTTTTCTACTCACGGAGTGGACCAAAAGAGCAGGTGACGAGCAATATCTTTCGCTGCTCACATTTGACGAGAAACTCGCCGCCTATCGATATTGGATTTTCTCACAGCGCGGCGAAGCGTACGAACGTCAGGGCCAGTGGGACGCTGCCTCGAAGACGCTAACGCTGCACGTGAAGCCACCCGCGCCGGGTATAACCGGCACGAGCACAGATCGATTCATTGGTACCGATCGACTCGAAATGACTTTGATTGTCAAAGATGCAGGTGGCCTCGTAACGCGCGACATCCGCGCTACGTCGCTCCGCAAATCCGGTGAAGCACCGGGCGACATCACTTTTGCCAAAGGCCGCGCATCAGAGCCCGAGCAACTCGCGATATTGGAAAAATTGGTCGGTGATTGGACGGTTCGCGACACGTTCAAGCCTTCGTTATGGCAGCCCGATGGTGGGGAAAAGACATCGACCAAGAAGGCGAAGTGGGTGTTGGGCGGTCGCTTCGTCGCAGGTGAGACGTTTGAGAAAGACGATCGCATGGCCTCGTTTTCGTTAATGACTTACGTCCCGAAGGAAAAGGCGTATCGATTCTGGTTTTTCTCCTCGGACGGTGTCAGCGGGCAATGGCGAGTCACGTGGAACGACTCGGATAAAGCACTTCATTGGCAAGCGATCGGCATACCCGCCGGTCAGATCGCCACGGCCGTCAATCGTTGGGTCGACGAAAACACGTGGGACAACTCGATATCGATCAAGGACGAAAATGGCCAAATGCTGATGGACTTGAAACAAGAGAAGCAGCGGAAAAACATC
Source organism: uncultured Pirellulaceae bacterium (assembly GCA_964343305.1). GTDB lineage: Bacteria > Planctomycetota > Planctomycetia > Pirellulales > Pirellulaceae > CAYFJO01. Next base: position 2,287 of record CAYFJO010000767.1, read on the forward strand.
GAGCGAGATTAGAGACATGTTTCCGCAAATCCGCAAATACTGTTCGGTGGGAGATATATGATGGCTTCGAAAGCCAATTGGGTGATTCAATGCACCGTAAGTTCCGTTTTGCTTTCTCTGTCCCTGGGAATCATTGCCACATACTCCGCTTACCTACAAGAGGATCACTTTCAACACAGCGAGGCGAACAACCCGTGGCTGTACGGAATCGTTATTAACAGCGGGTTAGCCGCCGTGTTTATCGTTCCGCTGGGCATAATCGTTGGACGTGTCTTACAACGCTTATCAGATTCACGCGGCGTGGAAAGGAACGACGAATTAGATGATGCAACCAGCAGCAACGGCACTTAGTATCTTCGGAGTTTAACATCTCAGGTTGGAAAGCTTGTTGGTTCAGTGTTCTCAACCTCGGGAAGCAACTAAATGGACGCAGCCAAATCATCGCAGCAACTCGAGTCCGCATCAGCATCGAACGTTGCCGATGTCGAAGTCAGTACGTCCCTAAGGGCCTGGGCATTTGGTCTGGCAGGATGTGCGTTTCTCCTAGGAGTCTGCGAGGTGTTGCTGTTTCAGTCGAAGCAGGGACGACAGACTCTCTTCAGCTTCCTCTTGTTTTTTTTGCCCTACCTGGTCGCGGCGATTTCGTTCCTCATCTCAAAAGCCAGCGCTGTTTGTTGCTGGGTTCTAGTAGTGGTCCTCGTAATTATTTCAGGATTCGGACTACTTCTGTATGTGTACGCTCCCTTTGGTGGAATTAGTGGGATGGCCGCAATGTTCATTTGGTGTTGGCAAAGCGTCGTAACAGCATGTGGGTTTGTCTTTGCCGTCGCTTACATATTGGTCGCGCGGTTGAAAGAGAAATCTGAGAAGACAGCTCGAAACGGCAGTGTCAAGGATCACTCGTCGACTGGATAGGGCTTTCAAACTGAGCATCCAAACAAACTTTGATAGGCAACGATGAACTCTCAACCGCCAATCAACGATTCGACCAGCGGCAAGCGACCCGTGACAGGGTCAGAGCTGCGTCGATCCGAACGAGTCGCCAGATGTCTTTGTGGCATTGGCTACCTCTTGATTGTGATATGGGCATTGCCTTGCTTGTTGGCGTTGTTGGTTTTCGCGGAAGTGCTTTTCCGTGGAATTGGCGGTGCGGGATTTAGTGGAATTGGTGCCGCGATGGGAATTGGCATGCTGGTTTCGGTCTGTGCCACATTATCATGTACGTTGCTGCCGCTCGGCCTGGGCTTCTTGTATGGTGCTCGGTTAGCGCGACGAGGCGGATCAGGAGAGAGATTGGGACGTTTTGTCGCGTTGGCCACTGGGTGGCTTGCCGCCGGCGTTGGAGTCGTCGCGTTCGCAATGCTAAGGCAGTCCCCACTTCCCATTGTGCAGATCACGGTTGGATCACTGTGTGTGATTTGTTCGGCAACGATCCTCATCACTCTGCAACCCATCCGAGGCACTGTTCTCACTCTTTCACTTGCCATCGTCTGCACAAGCCTCGCTCTGATCTATGTTCCTTTGAATCCGACTTGGCGGCGTGATGCCTATCAAACAAAGTGGCAGCGTTCAGGAGTCCAGGTAAACTCGGACGCTGCGAGCGACGATGAGGTGACGTGGTTGTCGTTAACC
>CAYFJO010000768.1:0-3912 GCA_964343305.1 uncultured Pirellulaceae bacterium
TTTCACAGAGAACATTACGTCGTTTGGACGGCGGTTCATGAATAATCCGGGCTAAGGCGGTCTACCAGCGAAGTCGTGGAGTTACAAACTCACTAATGCCTAAATCCGGCCCAAGCGTCAGCCGGTTTTTCGTGTTGTGTGACTTGAATTCTCACGGATCGGAAATTGGAATCGGGCACCGAAAAATCGTTCTGGTTTGAGACGAAGTCAGTCGATACCATACTGCTGAGGTGCAAATATGGGTTTAGCCAATCTCTTGAAAAGGATGCCAAAATGATCAGTGGAATTGCGACGGAGACCGATATCATCGAAGAATTCAAGCTGCGCACGTGGGCACGTGAAAACTACGTCGCGGCCGATAAGCGAGACGAGAATTGGCATCTCATCGTGTTGGACGAAATGAGCCGTCGTGATTTGGAAGCTGTACAAGTCACGAAAGATCAACCAAACCGGCTTCAGCCATCTTCAGATCCCAAAGCGCTGCGAGCGTGATTCGCTAACATGTCAACGCATTTGATTCGTGCCAAGACCTCCGCGCGAATCGCTAAACCGCACTCTGCTGGAATTCATCGGACGTTTTTTTGAGAAATGCCCGAATTTTCGGCGTGTAACGCAGCGGCTGTCCGATGCCCATATAACGATTGATGCGGCACCGTGTTGCCCCTAAGTCTGGTAGTTTGCAGGAAACGCGTCGGAGTTTGTCGATTTATTCATTTGCTGGCGCAATTGTTTGTTGTAATTCCAAGAAAATGGCATATCATAGTGCCACCCCACCATTTGGAACGATTCCCACACCTTCAGCCTTTACGGATTTCTCAAGGAGACACGCCTTGCCACCCCTTGGGCATCAACCACTCGAAAGAAGTCGCCACGCCGCTCGATCACCCAATGATGTTGGTGAACGAAGGCGAACCCGTGCATGAGTTGTTCGGGTAAACGAGCCAAGATCGAGACTTCGGAAGTCTGTCCGATCAACCGCTCACGGTGTCTTTCGTTGACAGCGAATTCCGGTGCGGATACGGTGAAATAACTAAGCTTCACCGCATTGCATCAACTCTCGGACCGAGAAGAAGACCCTCATGCGCAAGACCCACCTTTTTCCCACCGTATTCGTTCTCATCTTTGCGAGTTTCACTGTCGCTCAAGAAGCGTCAGGCCCTGTTCGCGGTTCGTTAGTCGAAGACCGTGCGGCGCGAAAGCTCATCCAAGCCGGTGACGGGCGGATGGAAGCCGATGAAACGGCCAAAGCGATCGAAATCTGGCAATCGGTGATCGAACGCTATCCGCGCAGTAAAGTCCGTTACCAGGCCCACATGAAGCTGGGTGATTATTTTCTCGAACGCGACCGAGCTTATGATCGTGGCCGCGTTCATTTCGAGTCGGTCGCTTCGGAAGAAAACCGCGATGAAGAACAACGCGCCGAAGCGACGCTGAAGATGGGTGTTTGTTTCTTTCATGTTCGCAACTACGCAAAATGCTTCCAAGTGATGCGCAGCGTCATCGAAGAATTCCCGGTCAGCGAGCAGGTCAACCAGGCGTACTATTACATTGGCCTCGGTCATTTTCAACTCGGACACTACGGCCGCGCGATCTCGGCCCTCGAAAAAGTCGGCACGGCGCTGTCGAGCGAAGATGACAAGGTCGAAAAGCTGCACGCGGGCAAACGGTTTTTCATTCGTATCGAAGACGCGGACCTTGCCGTGTTGTCACCCGGTGAAGCGGTCGAAATCGTATGTCAAGCGTCGAGCGGCGATCGTGAAGTGGCCAAATGTTATCCAGTCGGACGCAACGTTCGACTTGTCCTCGGCTCGATCCCAACACGTTTGGGCAACCCGATTCCTGACAGTGGCAAGCTCGACGTGACGGGCAATGACAAAGTTGAGGTTCGTTACACCGATAAACACACCGCCGAAAAGATGCTCGACCGCGAAGTCTTGCGAACGGTCACGATCGTCGGCAACGCAAACGTTCAAATCACCGACGGTGCTTACAACGAAAATGTGCAGGGCGTGGTGCTCGGCAAGAGTGTCAACGTTCAAATCACCGACGCCGATCGTGACAACACCGACAGCGCCGATGGACTCACCGCGGCGATCGAAGTGTATCGCCGCAAGACCGAAGAAGAAATCGACGCGGAACTCGCCAAGGCCGCCGCATCCAGCGATTCGGCATCGCTCGTTCCGCTCGACGACGAATCGGAAGGCCCGCAGATCGACCCCTATAAGTTGATCGACCGCGTCCAGATTCAATTGACCGAAGTGGCTGTCGCGGAAGACGCGGTGACACGATTGTCCGGCGGCGCTCAAGACGACGAAAGTGTCAAGGCCCCCGAGGACTCCACGTCAACCAGTGTGGACAATGATGCGATTCACAGCGGCGTGTTCCGCACGACAGTGCCGTTGGTCAAGACGGATGAGGTTGTCGAAGGCGATGCTCAACTTCAAGCCCGCGCCGGCGATCGCGTGCGGCTGGTTTATCTGGACGACAAACATCTGGGCGACGGCGTTCGACAGGTGCACACCGAAGCCAGATGCCTGGAAGGAAACATCGGCGGTGTCCGTGTTACCAAGGCGATTATTTCCGACCATGAATTGCGTCTGCAGACGAGTCTGAAGACGGCCAGTGCGTTGACGAATATTGGCGATCGTTACAAAGAGTTTGGTCTGAAAGACAACGCCAATTCGAAGTACGAGCAGGCGCTGAACGTTTGCGAAGAAAACATGAACGATGCCCGACAGCTTGGTGGTCGCATCCTCGAAGAGACCTACGTCCAGCTTTGGAAGATTTACTATGCGATGGATCGACTGTCGCTCGCGGCCGCGATGTGTGAACGATTGCAACGCGAGTTTCCGAACAGCGGATTCGTGGACGATGCCCTGCTGCAACTTGCCGATGTCGAGCGCACGCAAGGTACATTGAATCGGGCGATCGGCATTTACAACCGGCTGGTCAACATGGAAACCAGCCAGCTTCGCGGCGACGCCCAGTTCGGGATCGCCGAGTGCTACGACCAGATGGCCGAGGCGGCAGAGGAAGAGAGTCCTCGACGTGCGCAGTTTCAAGATCGCGCCTTCCAGGAATACAAGAAGGTTTTCGATCGATTCCCGGACAGTGGTCGTGTGGGGGAAGCCGTTGCGAAGATGGCCAACCACTACTATCAGCAGAGAGACTACGCTCGCGCCGTCGATACTTTCGAGTCGGTGCTGTCCAGTCATCCGGACGCCAAATTTTTGGACGTGATTTTGTTCAACTACGGGCGTTGTCTCTACCGCATGAAACGAATGTCCGAGGCGCGACGTCGCTTCGACCAGTTAATTGGCGAATTCCCCGAAAGCGACCTCGCCAGCGATGCCAAAAAAATCTCCGACGCGCTGGCCAAACGAGGGTTTTAGGTAGCCGCTGCGTAGCCGAATTCGTGAGAATTCAGAAAACCAATCATGATTTGCCTGAAGTCTTACGACTTCAGCTAACGAGGATCGACATGTCACGCCCCATTTTCTTCTTCCTCTTTCTCTCTTCACTGCTCACCTCGTCACTCGCGGCTCAAGACACGGCGACCGATGAAGTCGGCCAGCAGGCGTCGAAGCTCGAAGCGGAACTTGGCAAGTTCAAGTTGGCGTCGCCCGAAGCGGGCAACATTCTTGTTCAACTTATCGACCTGTATCACGCCAACGGCCGGCCGTTTGGATTGGTGCGAGCCGGGCAACGGTTCGTCGGCGCACATCCGTCCGATCGTCGGCATCAAGCAGTGATGTTGAAATTGATCGATGGCTTGGAAGCTCTCACACGCAACAAAGACCTCTCGTCCGCGATTCGCCAGTTCTTGATGCGCTATGCCAGTGCGCCCCAGTGTCCTGATCTGGAAATTCGATTGGCCAAAACGCTCGACCAGATGACCGATCGTCCGGCTGC
>CAYFJO010000769.1:0-3911 GCA_964343305.1 uncultured Pirellulaceae bacterium
TTTCCGGTCACTACGGGTATCTTTGAAAACGTCGTGTTCAAGGCGTCGTGGTCGTGACCATCAACTTCGGCAACGCCCCAGCCAAAACTCTGCCACTTGTCGGCGAATGGCTCCAAGCGAATAGTCTCGTCAACACTCGCGAGGCTTTGGATTTTGTTGTAATCGATAACCGCTACAAGATTGTCCAGTTGATGGTGTGCGGCAAACAGAATCGCTTCCCAGTTTGACCCTTCATCGCATTCACCGTCGCTGAGTAACACAAAGACTCGATGATCCGATTGTTGATACTTGGCGGCGTACGCCATACCCGCTCCGACGGGCAACCCATGGCCCAAGGAACCCGTCGAAAGCTCAACGCCAGGAATGCCCTTGTGGGAAACATGTCCGCTCAGGTTTGAACCATCTTGGTAATGCGTCTCCAGATTTTCCAGCGAAAAGAAACCTGTTTCCGCGAGCGTGGCGTAAACGGCTGCTCCCGCGTGGCCTTTGCTGAGGATGAAACGATCGCGATCCGCTTTACGCGAGTTGGCCGGATCAACGTTGAGCACCTCACCATACAAAACGGCCATAATGTCCGCCATCGAAAGACTGGAAGCCACATGCGAACTGCCTCCACGGCTTGTCATTTTTACGGCGTGCGTTCGAATCCTGTTGGCAAGCTGTTGGGTACGCATTTCAGGCGGCCCTTTCTTGGGACGCGGATTGGTAGAACTGTTTTACGCACTGGCAAACGTAATGCACGTCGTCGTCGCTCAGTGACGTGTTCATCGGGAGCATAAGCATGCGATCGAATAACCGCTCAGTAAACGGCAAACTCTTCTGGAGACCAAGTTTCGGGAATTGATGTACCGCTTTGCCACCCCACTGAATCAGCGTGCCCACTCCGCTTTCCTTGAGATGTTCTTTTAGGGCATCGCGATTCTCCGCTTCCAGTTCGTAGTTTTGAAAGATATCGAAATGGTCTGGGTCGCTCTGTGGTGCCGGCGGCAATGTCAGTTGTTCGACGTCGCGCAATTGAGCGTCGTAAATCGATGCGATTTCGCGGCGGCGTGCGATATCTTGCCCGTAGGTTGCGAGTTTGTGATTCAGGATCGCCGCTTGCAAGTTGTCGAGCCTGGAATTCAAGCCCCACATGACGACTTCGCCCGTTTCGTCGCGGCCATGATCCTGCATCAACTTGACGGTGCGATAGATTTCGTCGTCGTTGGTAATCAGACATCCGCCGTCTCCCAAACAGCCAAGTGTTTTCGCTGGATAAAAACTGATACAGCCCGCGATCCCGAACGTTCCGGCACATCGGCCCCGGAATTGAGAACCGAGCGCTTGGGCAGAATCCTCGATGATCAGCAAGTTGTGCTTGTCCGCGATGGCCTGCAGCTTTTCCATGTCGGCCGTACGTCCATTCAATTGCGTTGGCATGATGGCGCGTGTGCGAGGCGTGATGGCTGCTTCCACGGCGGCGGGATCAATCAAATGGTCCGGTCCGCATTCAACGGGCACGGGCGTCGCGCCGGCAAAATGAACGGCTGCCGGGGTGGCGACCATGGTGTGTGAACTGAAGATCACTTCGTCGCCCGACCCGATTCCCGCGGCCCGCACGGCAAAATGCAAAGCGTCCGTCGCGTTCGCCATACCAATTACATGTTTGGCGCCGACAAAGTTCGCAATTGCTTTTTCAAACTCAACGACGTCGCGTTGCATGATAAACGCCCCACCGCGGCCGACGTCCTGAAAGATTTGTGTCAACTCCCTTTCACCGTCCGTATAGACCGCCGGGTAATTGAAAAATGGAACTTGCCGATGATTGACACTCATATTTGATCTCCCAAACTGATTTTTGACTTGCATTGAGGTGCAGACTTATGCGGCCCGAATCCCTAACTCTCGCGACTTCTCCAGGTCGATTGTGCGCGGTCGTTTGTAGTACTTCGCGTTTGGGTCGAGGTCGGGAAAGTGAGAGATGGTGTTTTGTTCGACGGCGCGAATGGCGTTCAGGATGGCTTCCGCGCCAAGTTCGTGTACGGCTGTGTAATATTGTGCCAACGTCCAGTTCGGATAAACGGGCATCTCGATTTGAGAAACGACTTTGCCAGCGTCAATCTTCTCAACCATCGTATGAACGGTCACACCGATGCGGTCGTCGCCTTCGAGCAAGGCCCAAAAGATGGGCTGATTTCCCCGGTACTTCGGCAACAGCGCTGGATGACAATTCAGGCAGGCAAGGCGAGGAATCTGAAGGTGCCGGGACGTGAATATCTGATGCTGGAACGATATGATCAGATCGGGTTGTTGCTGCTCAACAAGTTGGATAAACGACTCGTCGCAAATGTCTTGTACCGAGACATAGGGAATTTCGAAGGACGAAGCAACGCGTTTTACAGTTGACGTGGACCGCAATGCAGCGGGAAAGGGTAGCGCCGAACGAACCTTATTGAACAGGGTCCACGCCGCGAATAACATGGCACCGCGCAAACCCCAAATCCCTAGTCGGGGCCGCTTCACGCGTTCGCGATTTTTGTTGCGTGACGACGGTTGCTTTTGTTTTTTGACTTCGGCGACGAGACATACATCTTGCGCACGGCGCAGTAGAACTTGATAAAGAAGTCGCGGTTTAAAAACCGTGTCGTGCGAAAGCATTAATACGATCTTCATGGTAGTCTGATTGTTCCTCGGCCGCGAAAAGTGTCACGTGTGAAAACTAAGCCGCCTTGGAGAACAGTTTCTCGACTTGGTCCACGAACCCTCTTCCCGTCCGTTGATGGGTTGGCAAGGAAATCACCTCGCGGGAACGTTCTTCGGCGCACGGACACGCGTCCGAATCGTAGTGCACCGCACCAGCGTGTTCTTTGGTCAGAGGGTGAACGGGCGTGCGATACCAATCGGCGACTTCGACGCGTTGTTCGCGCGCCTGAGCAAGCACACGCTCTTTGTCGTTGACTTGTAAAGGGTATCGCGAAAAGACTGGCTTCACGTCCGGCGAATGTTGTAGATGGACGGCGTTTGAATCATCAATGATTTGATGGTAATGCTCAACGAGCCAGTGACTGTGTTTGGTATGTGCCTCAATGTGTTGGAGTTTGTCAGCAAGCCGTCGGCGGAAACTCGGCACCATGCTCAATTGAAAATCCTCGGCAGCGTCGCCCATCGATCGAACCGGGTTGTAATTGCCCGTGCCGGCACCTGCTTTCGAGAACATGTGGAACGCGCTGCGCAACAACCAATAAAACCGCGGCCGATAAAGCAGCTGGAACAGTGACGCTTGCACAAGCAACTTGAGTTGACTCACGAATCCAGGAGCGCAAAGCTCGGAATACAACTCGCCAACACGACGTTTCAGGGTTGGATCGTTGACGTATGCACTGCCCCCAATGCCAATGGCTATGGGCTTGCCCCATTCGAATGAATAAAAACTGGCCGCACCAAAGGATCCGACCGACTTGCCATTGATCGACGATTGATAGGTGTGGCAACAGTCTTCCAAAACCGGGATGCCGGCTTCTGCTGCGACCTTCATGATTCTTGGCATCGATGCCGGAATACCAAACGTGTGCTGGGCAACCACGGCACGTGTGTGTGACGAGATCTTTCGCCGCAGATCATCTGGGTCGAGATTGTATCCATTTGGTTCGATGTCGATAAAAACCGGCTTTGCCCCACACGCCAAGATCGCTTCGGGAACTGCCAAGCAAGTAAACGCTTGCGTTGCAACCTCGTCGCCGTGCCCAATTCCCAAGGCTTTCAAAATCCAATACAACGCCACGCGGCCGCGGAAATAAGTGAACTCAGTTAAAGCGGATGATTGCATGGTTCTTTAGGCAGCTTTCTTAACGGTGAATCGGTTCGACGAGCAATCTTGGATTTCATTGCGAGAAAACCGACCGAGCAACCACCCGCAAAGGGAGCCGACTCCA
>CAYFJO010000770.1:0-3910 GCA_964343305.1 uncultured Pirellulaceae bacterium
AGGGCCATTACTTTGTGCCGCCGCCTTACAAAGGCGTGACCACGATGCTGCGTCGCAAGACGTTGCCCGACGGCGGCAAGGGGCGTTGGATCGGAAAGAAGGGGCTGATCTACAGCACTCACATGGGGTACGACGAACCGGACTACGACGCCAACAACCCGATCGTCCGCGGCGGCCAGCCTGTGGTGGAGAATGAATACCTCACCGATGCGCTTACGCGTGAAGCCGTGGACTTCATCGACCGCCACGATGACAAGCCGTTCTTTCTGCTGCTCGCCTACAACGCTGTCCACAGCCCGCTGCAGGACGCGGCGACCGTCGTGATGTTCTGCACAGGACACAAAGGACACGTACTTAACCCACATCTCGATGAATTCGACAAACTAATGAAGGCGGGCACTGGCGTCGTGATGATTCACTGGGCGACCGAAGCGGAAAAAGGAAAGCCGGGCGACAAGTTTCTGGAGTGGATGGGCGGCTTCTGTGATCTGGATTGGTCGGTCAATCCTCATTGGACACCGAACTTCAAGGACTTTCCCGATCATCCGATTGCCAACGAAGTCAAGCCGTTCCGCGTCGACGACGAGTGGTACTACCACATGCGTTTCGTGAAAGACATGAAAGGCGTAACGCCCATTCTTTCCGACCTTCCCCCAACGGAAACCTTGCGTCGGCCAGATGGTCCGCGCAGCGGCAATCCAGCGGTCCGAAAAGCCGTCGCAGCCGGAAAAAAACAGGTTGTCGCCTGGGCCTACGATCGTCCCACAGGCGGACGCGGATTCGGCTTTACCGGAGCCCACAATCATGTCAGTTGGCAGGACGAAAACTTTCGCAAGGTTGTACTGAACGCAATTCTGTGGACCGCGAAGGTAGACGTTCCCAAAGACGGTTGCCCTTCACTGGCCGTGAGCGATGCGCGGATCAAAGAGAACCTCGACGACAAGAAACGAAAGAAGAAGTAGCCACTCAACCACTTGCACTCGCCAATCGACGTGGCTACCTTAAAACCATACCGATCAATCTGTTTGTTTATGGAGAGCCACGTGAGGACTGCGAAACAACCCCGCGCCATCAAGACGCGAGATAGGATTCTACGCAAAGCGGCGCAAATGTTTGCGAGGAAAGGATTTCATGACACCAAGGTGGACGAAATCATCAAAGCCGCAAATGTGACCAGTGGCGCGTTTTTTCATCATTTCAAAGGTAAGGAAGACCTTGGTTTCGCAGTGATCGATCACCACATGGAAGATCGCTGTCAAGCATTGGACCGGATCGAAAAAAGCCTGCCCGGCGATGGCGACATCGATCCGCTTGATCGGGTGCTTCGGCGTCTGGATGCCGTGTGCGACATGGTCGTCCGGCGGCGCAACCGAAAGGGAGGCTGCCTGATTGGGAACCTCAGCACGACACTCAGTGATACACATCCCGCGTTTCGCAAGCGGCTGGGAGAGTGTTTCGACGAGATGGCCTCGGAATTCCGGGTTCACCTGGATGAGGCTGCGGCGAGTCTCGGATTGTCGGGTGATCAGGACACCGGTGAGATGGCTCGGTATATCGTCAGCGTGATCGAAGGCGCGATCATGCTTTCCCGGACTCATCGTGATGTAAGCGTCATCGAGCGGCAAGTGCATCACCTGAAGGAAGACATCAGGCGGTCATTTCAAACCACGGGCCGACTCGAAGGCGCGATGAGCCGATGAATCGATCCGTTGCCTCCGACACAACACAGACCCAGCAGTGGGCATCTCGCCAACTCGCTGACTACGACGCCTGTCAGCCCGGGACTCTGTTTGCCGATGGCGTCGTGTTGGACGTGGCGCAGAGGTATGAACTTCAATCAGCTGTGGCGCAATTGCGTTGTGATCGCGGGGAACGGATTATCGGTTACAAGGTCGGCTGCACGTCGCCGACAATCCAGGCGCAGCTCGGGATCGATCATTGTGTCAGCGGTCGGCTGTACGCCTCGGAGCAACACGTGTCCGGCGCCGTGCTGTCGCGCAGCGGGTTCGCGAACCTTGCGATCGAAGGTGAGTTAGCAGTCGAGATATCGCACGAACCGAACGAGAGTGACTTTTCCACGAGTGAGATTCCCTCATGTGTCGCTCGCGTGTTTCCCGTGATCGAGTTGCACAACCATGTGATGCGGGGTGAGCAGCCGTCGGCAGGCGAACTGATCGCCAACAACGCGATCCACGCCGGATTCGTCGCGGGGTGCGGTGCCACCCTCACTGATATTTGCGGTGAACGACCTCTTGATTCAGCGGCGCTGTCGATCTTCGCTGATGACTGGTTGCTCGATGAGTGCGCCGGGCCGGCGTTGATTCAAACGATCAATTCATCGCTGAATGGTTAACCGAAGTGGTGCGTGATCGCGGCGAGCGGCTAGGTGCCGGCCAGATTATCCTGACCGGATCGATCCCGAGTTTGATTCCGATTGCCGAGGACTGCGGCATCCAAGTCGACGCCTCGCCGTTCGGCAGCGTCGAAGTGAAGTTCACACCGTGACCCCGGTTCTTGAAAGGAACGTGACATGCCTTACGACGAAACATTGATCGTAGATCACATCAAGCAAACACACGGCACGGAGCTGCTGAGTGACCGAGAGAAGCATTTGATCGGCCTGGCCGCGACCATGACTCGTGGCTGCCAGGTTTGCACTCGAAACCGGGTTGAAAAGGCCCGCAGCATCGGGCTCACCGACGACGAACTCAACGCCCTGATCGCGGTGACTTCGGCCGTTAATAGCGGCGTGACGGCGGCCACTGCCCGCGTCGCATTCGGGATGCTTGAAGAAGAAAGCACCGCCGAATGCGGTGATGTTTGCTCAGCGAACCCGCAGTGAAGGAAGCTAACGCCACGGCAGTCGCGCCAATGGATAGCCTGAAGATGAAAAAAGACAAATCGATGCCACCTCCGGCGAAACCGTTGAGCAAGGAAGACCTCACGTCCAAGGTAAAGGAATTCCCCGTGAACTATGGGGCGTCGATCGTTGGTATCACGACTGTGGAAACGCTGGCGGTCGGGCCTCCTTCCACCGATCTTTCCTACGTGCTTGAAGGCGCCCGATCCGCAGTGACCTTCGCGGTACCTCTGGATGAAGATAAGACCCGCGATTATCTGGGCAAGATCGATCGTGCGGGACATCAAAAGGATTACACAAGGACAAGCGTCATCGCTGACGGCATCGCGGCTCAGTTGGCGAGTTTCATACGACAGTTTGGTCACGAAACAATTGCCGTAATGCAAAACCTGGTCTTCCGCAACGATAAGCCGGGGGATCTAAACGTTCGGACTCCGGATATTTCCCACCGATACCTAGCAGTTCGCGGTGGCGTTGGCTGGTTCGGATTTTCGGGCAATGTGTTGACTCCCGACCATGGTCCCAACGTGATACTCGTATCCGTGGTGACGGCGGCCGAGTTGATCCCAACCGACCCGTTACCACCGGAGGATAACTATTGCGACGATTGCCAGGCCTGCACATCGTCTTGCCCGTCTGGTTTCTTTCGATACGGCATGACGGAGAAGTTCACAGTTACGATGGGTGGCATTGATTTCACCTATAGCGAGCGTCGTTCGTATGACCGTTGCAGCTATGTGTGCAGCGGACAGACGGGTCTGCACGCATCGGGAAAATGGTCCACGTGGTCACCCGCTCGTTTTCCCATCCCGAACGACGATGAAAACCTGGCGCCGATCAGAAAGGAAGCGTTTGACGCTTGGAGCCAGCGCCCGGAATTGCCGGGTGGCGGAATGCAGAGTCCCATCACTTACAGCAAGACACAACGCGATGTGACCCTGACATGCGGAAACTGCATGCATGTTTGCCATCCGGATCCTGAGGAACGCAAACGCCGAACGGAGCTATTGCACCAAGGGGGAGTCATCGTCCAGCTTGAGGAGGGAAGCC
>CAYFJO010000771.1:0-3909 GCA_964343305.1 uncultured Pirellulaceae bacterium
AGCATGAAAACATGTCCGCGCTGACATCGTCGGCCAGGATCAGGACGATGTTCGGCTTCTCGGCTTGTGCGTGAGTGGCGAACAGGTTGAGCGAACCGCCAAAAAACAGAGCGAAAAGTGAAATGCGTTTGTTCATTTGAACTTCTTTCTTTGGACGCCTCTTGGATGAGGCCGATCTCCTCACGTCTCCTGACCTATTCACTTGTCAGACGTCGGTCTCCTCCTATAGCTGGAGACCTGCGGTCGGTCCAGTGTCGCGATCGGAAGACAGCAACACAACCCGCGCGGAAGTAGATTACCGGTAGCCACGTTCGCGAGAACACGCACGGATTCCCACGTTCTGGCGAACGTGGCTACACGGGATTGGTAGATCAATAACCCGCCAGGGCCTTAGTGTAGTTGGAAGTGCTTTGTTGCAAAATCGTTACAGAACACGACTTGATATGACGAAGAGGTTCGTCAATAATCGCGGAACCTTTTGACGAAGACCTTCGTCTATCCCAGAGAGGCTGTTCACAGTCCCTGTATTCCAAGAACAATTGGACCATTGACCTCACGGAGTCGGTGTGATGCCCAAGAAACCCCTTCCTCAGCCAACGGACGTCGAATTGGAGATCCTGAATGTGCTTTGGGATCACGGACCAAACACGGTGCGGGAAATACACCATGTCTTGGCGGAGAAGAAAGAAACCGGTTACTCGACCACGCTGAAGATGGTGCAAGTGATGCGGGACAAGGGCTTGCTGAAGCGAGACACATCCGTCCGGCCCCAAGTCTACCGGCCCACGTTGAAGCGAGAAGAGACGCAGGTGGCTCTGCTGGATGACCTGGCCGGCAAGGCGTTTGCGGGTTCGGCGCAGAAGCTGGTCCTCAGTTTGCTGTCGGCGGAGCGATTGACGCCGGACGAACTCAAAGAACTGCGGCGCATCATCCGCAAAGCGAAAAGGGACGAGCGATGAACCTGATTGACCAGACTGTTTGGTTGAACGTTGCTTATCGCGTGGGATGGACGCTCGTTCATTCCTTGTGGCAGTTGGCGGTAGTCGCCGCGCTGGTGATACCCGTGCTGTACCTGCTGCGACGCGCGACGTCGCAATCTCGTTACGTTGTGGCTTGTAGCGGGCTGGTTCTGATGGCCATGTTGCCCATCGTGACGTTCGTTTTCGTTCCTGCGCCACGTAGTCTGGCTCTTCCGAGCCGAGCATCCAATTCCCAGCACGATGCAAACCACACTTCGCCGGAGATTCGTAGCCGACGTCGCCAGACTTTGGACATGGCGAGCGATGGAGCGCACGATGCCAGCGTGCCGGAACGCGTACTCACCGGCGACACATCTTTCGACTTCGCTTCGGTGCAGAAGCGCCGGTCGGACACGCATGTAGGAGTAGGTGACGGACAGAAGCGTGCGCCCTACGACGCGCCAAAGCACAAGCCTGTTGTGGGAGTAGGACGCAATGCCGCCGCGTCCACGACGGATTCGCAAGCCGTCCTACCAATTGCCGAGTCGTTAGAAACTCCATCTGCTTCGCCGACGCAAACGAAATTCTGGCGAATCCCGCTACTGGACGTGAATGCCTTGCAACTCGTTCCGTGGGTAACGTGGATCTGGATGGCGGGGGTTGTTGTATTCGCTGTGATTCACGCGCGGGGATTGTATGTCGTCCGTCGTCTGTGCCGAGTCGATGTGGGCGAAATCAATGAGGAAAATCCTCTCCGGCGACGAATGGAGACTTTGGCCGATCGACTGGGGATTCGTCGTGCGATTCGGTTGTTGCAATCGAAACGAGTCAGCACGCCGATGGTCATCGGCTGGATTCGGCCGGTGGTGCTCGTGCCGGTAGGCATCATGACGGGACTGTCACCGAGCGGGCTTGACGCAATCCTGGCCCACGAGCTGGCTCACATCCGGCGGCACGATTACCTGGTGAACGTGCTGCAAGTGCTGATCGAAACGCTGTTGTTTTATCATCCGACCGTGTGGTGGCTGTCGCGTCGGATTCGGTTGGAACGGGAGTATTGCTGCGACGACGAGGCCGCGGCAGTTTGTGGATCGAACCTTGATTTCGCCAAAGCGCTGGTGGCTCTCGAAGGAGCGCGCACCGGCACAACGCTGGCCTTGGCCGCCAGCGGACCTGGAAAGGAGAAGACGACGATAAAACGTATTCGACGGTTGTTGGAAGGCAAAACGCAGGATGTCGCCGCCGGTAGTGGAGCGTTGGCGGTGATGCTGGCGGTGTTGCTGTTCGCGGGCGTTGCCGTCTGTTTCGCCATGGCCGGCGACGATAACGTGGGGCAGGTTTCCCAACCTGCCGAGCATGAAAGTAGCCGTCACGCGGAAAAACCGGCGGCTAGCGCCGTGCCGCTCACACAGTCGGACGCCCAGAACGAACCGGCCGGAAGTCTTGCAACTTTCGCTTCGAAAAAGAGCCTGCCTGAAGGTCTCGTTTTTTGGAACACGTTTGACTCCAAACAGGACATTTACAAAAGCCGTGTCGGCCCAGGGGGCATCTATCGCGCTGAAGGCGGCGAGTTTATCGAAGGTGTCGCGGGCAGTGCGCTGCAGCTAAACCATGATGACTACGAAGCGGTGGCGTTTCCCAAAGAGGTCGTTCCGCACAAAGCCGGTTGCATCGAGTTTTGGGCGAAGTTGACCGACTTGCCGCGTTCACTGCCTGACGGACAAAGACCCGCGCTCATTCAGATTCACGACGGTCGTAGCGCCTTTGGACTTCACTTGAACGGAAATGACGGCTATGGCAGTGGCGGGCTGTGCGGCTGGGCGGGACGCATGGGCCATTGCGGAACCGGCGCGGCAGGAAACTGGTCGTACGAAAGAGTGCTTGGAGAAGGCCAGGCAAATCAGTGGCATCATTATGCACTCGTCTGGGATCACAATGGGCTGAAGAGCATCGGCGACGGGACCAGACAATTCGCGGTCTATCTCGATGGCAAGCTGAACACAGAATCGTGGAGAGATGGCGGGCGGTCGAAGTTCCAACCACTCAAAGGCGGCAAATTGACGCTATTGGTCAAGCACACGCCCATCGGACAGGGCTCGATCGCGTTTGACGAACTGAAAATCTGGGACTACGCCAAGACGGAATTTGAAGAAGTGCGTTTGGCGGATTCACGCGAGGTTCAACTTTCGGAAGGGCTCGTCGGCCATTGGACGCTCGACGGCCACACGCGCGATTCGAGCGGACGCGGGCATCATGGAAGTGATTGGTCACACTTCACCACAGATCGGTTTGACGATGCGAAGCAGGCGTTCGAGGGCAACGGGCGAACGGGTTTCGTGACGATTCCCGATCACGAAGACTTGGATACGCATGATGCGTTTACACTCTCGGCGTGGATCAACCCACGTAACTATGTCGATGAAGATGGCCTTCGGGGTCTCATCGTTGGAAAGTGGCATAGTGGCAGCACGATTCGCTATGCCAATGGAGAATACACGCTCAAAGTGAACGAGGAGGGACGCTTGCAGGTCGTCGTTGGCAACTATGACGCCGACCAACGCGACGAACGGGGATGGGACGATTTGAGTAGCGAAACCATCATTCCAAAAAACAAATGGACACACGTCGCGGCAACGTTCCAGAAAGGAAAACTGACGCTCTACGTCGGTGGCCGGCGAGACTTGACCAAGCAGTCCCGCATTACGTCAACGACGGACGAAGAATATGTTCACGACGACATTCGCATCGGCGGATTGTGGAACGGCCATTACATCTTTGACGGCGGCATCGACGACGTGCGGATTTACAGTCGTGCCTTATCCGATGAAGAAGTCGTGGCGTTGCACAAAGCCGTGCCGCATCGTTTCGCGCTTTACGACGCCAGCCGCGGCACGTTGCCGACCGAGCACGGATTTCGGTTGTACGATAACAATCTTGATAGCGCACCGCC
>CAYFJO010000772.1:0-3909 GCA_964343305.1 uncultured Pirellulaceae bacterium
TCTTCCGGTGGCATCTCGCCAAGGATCAACTTCTGTGACACTTTCTGCCATTGCCTGGCCACATCTGAGCTGGCGGACAGATCGTAGTCGAGCCGGTCCAATTCAAAATCACCCTCCGCCTTCTCACCACGATGGCAATCCACACAATGCCTATGAAAGAACGGTGTGACGCTCTTACGAAAGCTGTTCAACTGGTCGCCTGGACCATCGGCCAGCGCGAGTGATGTTGCATCTAATATCACGAGGACCGCGAACAGGCTAAGGAGTGTGGATACTTGACGAGCCGTCATTGCATCGATTTCTTGTGAGATTTCCGAAAGAGTTCGCTATTCGATTCCAGGGCCGACGAACGATGCCCATTGTAGCAACCCGCGGGCAACAACGAGAATATTAGGGTTGGGTAGCCACCGTCAGGTGCAGCCGCTTGTTGGGCGGCACCTATCGGCGGGCCCTACGCGGCCGAAACCGACAGGCTTGACACACGCTCGCGTAGCGTGAACCCGACAGACTCGTAAACTCGCGCGGCCGTACTACCTGGCGTGGTCATGATGACAATCTGCTCAACTCCCATGTGTGCGAAGCCGTACGAGCAGACGGCGTGGATCAAGGTGCCGCAGCATCCCTTTCGACGGTGCCCCGGAGTGGTCGCCACTCCTTGATAACGCCCCAACCCACCTTGCACGAACAGCCCCATTGTCGCAACCATCTCGCCACAAGAGAAAGCGCCGAACCACAGACCAACTCCTCTCGCGACTAAAGCTCGATTGCGGTTCATCTGTTGCCTCAGAAACTCTTGGAAACTCGGACCGCAATCGAACGATTGTTGCTCGATTTCCAGCGCGTCTCGCCAATCCTCGTCCGTGTTGAGGGGCCGAACGTGGATATCCTCACGATCGTGTACTGTGGGAGTCGTCTTTGCTGCCGCCAAAAAGAAATCTTGGGTCAGCGTGTAGCCTTTCTCGACAAACGAATTCGAATCACCTTGTGAACCGTCGATAACATCCCAGGCGAGGTTGCGATGTCCGACTCCTGGTACGCGTCCGACCTCTTCGTCGAAGATCGCTTCCCAGCGCTCCACTGCCCCAGGTTGTGGAGGTTCTGCAAAAAGCACAAAGTTTCCCCACCAAAACTGCGGGTATGACAGGGTTCGCGCCGCGATATAGCCATCGCCGTATGAAACCTCTCCGTCGAAGGCCGCCAGCATCAAATCAGTCCTGAATCCCAAAGACTTCGTTCGCATATGCCAACTCGTGAAGCACGTCTGCCCAACTTGGGTATACGAAGTTTCTGTCTATCACCTGTAGGCGGCACATTTGCCGCCTATTAACGCAGGCAGGCGACTCTCGTAAGTTCGATTGTAGCCGTCAGTTACTTGTCTGTCACACCGTTCCTTGCGTGATAGGCGGTTTCTGCCTAGCACTCATCGGGACGACGCGAGAGTCCGTCGAATCCCGCTAAGCGCAGCGGTCTACCGCGCGAGAAGACACCGCCAGCAGTTGGCCGGAATCCTAAGTCGCGCTGGACGATGCAACTTCAGCAGCGTAACAGTTGGGGAAATCTGCAGCGGTCGCGATCACCTCGCGCGTAAATCGAAATCGCGGTGTATCAGTTTGACCTCGCGCCATGATTAGATTTGACAACTGCCTAGGTCAGAGAGTATCACACACCGAAACATTACATGAGGCCTGACACGTGGAAGATACCGTAGCAGGAGCAAATTATGAGCAACATTCGTCGATCTGTGCTGTTGCGCTTGAAGACGCCGCTCCTTGTTCTCCTTTTCGCATCTGCTTGTAGCTCAACGTTGCTCGCTCAACCGCAAACACCTCAGAGGAAAGAGGCCTCGCAAGAGACTGTCGCTGCGAATGTAAATCGACTGGTTGATCGGCTAAGTTCGCCGAAGCCACGAGAACGAGCGTCGGCGACAGTGGCGCTCGGAAAACTGGGTGCGGACGCAAAACGTGCAGTTCCTGTGCTCATCAAGATGCTGCGTGATGACGCCGTTCTGCCTGGTGGAGAGTTTGATACGCACGTCAGTACCAAAGCGAGTTGGGCGCTCGAGCAAATCGGAAAGCCAGCCGTCCCATCACTCCTCGCGTTGTTAAGTAACGAGGACGGCGCTCTGCGCCAACGTGCGATTCTGGCACTGGGCGAAATCCGGGATGGACGAGCCATCGATCCGTTACTCCGTGCACTCGATGACGATGAAGACTATGTTCGCGAAAGTGCAGCAAGCGCACTTGGCCACATTCAAGACCCAAAAGCCGTCGAACCGCTCATCGGCTTGTTGGCAAATGAACCATTCGACGTGATGGGCCCGCTGGGCGAAATCGGTGATCAACGAGCGGTTTCGCATTTGATTCCCTTGCTGAAGCACGAAAAGAATTACATTCGGGAGCACGCAGCCTTTGCGTTGGAAGAAATTGCAGATCCACGAGCCCTCAAACCGCTGCTCGCGTTGCTCGACGATGAATCGGTCGAAGTGCGCACGGCGGCGGTCAATGCGATTGGAGAGTTTCGCGATCCGGCCACCGTTGAGCCACTTGCAAAACTGCTGAACGATGTCGACGTTCGGCGGTGGGACAAGAATGTAGAATTTCGACAATATGTGATTTCGTCGCTGGTCATGATCGGGGGGCCGCACGCGGAAAAAGTTCTTCGCGCTGCGGCGATGGATCAGAATGACGTGCTTCGTCTTCACGCTGAGCATGCGGTGGACTGTTTCAAAAGACCCGAAGCACTTGGTCTTCACACAGCGCGCGGCGCTCACAGCCCGGTAGCATTGCAGCGCCGAATCTACGATCTCGTCAAACAAGGTGATGCGAGCAAGCTTGTCGCCGCCGTCTATCCCGACTCTTTGACGGATGGCCAGCAGCGCGATGCGCGAACGTTTGCCGACTACTTCCTGTTCGGCCACCAATTTCGAAATGCTTTACGAAATGCGGACGAAAAACTCGGCTGCGAAGTGTCGAAGGCGGTCCTCAAATATGCGAAGCGTTCGCTACCAAGAATCGCATTGGGAGATGATTTGGACGCGATGCTGTCTCGCGGCCGATTAAGCGTCAACGGCGATCACGCACAAACAAGTGACCCGAGAGATCTCCACGACGTCAGCCCGTTACTCGTCGCGTTCACACGATACGAACGCATGAAGTATCGACGCTGGTTCATCCCCGGACCAATGCTGCTAGAGGAGAATGACCTGAAAGAAATGAGAAACGTGGTCGGCCAATTCGAACTGTTTCACGAGTCGTTAGAAGAAACGCTTCACGAATCCAAATCGGCCGAGCAGTATCGAACGAGTGTAACTGAACTCATACGCGGATTACGAAAGAAGATTGAAAACTGAAATAGGTGATCGTGCCGAAACTGATCACTTCTCTGGCCAATTCATCAATCCGACCGCGTCTCGGCGTTTCCCAGTTGAAACAGAGTAGTGATTTCGTTTTCTGACAATATACGGTCGTAAAAGCGGACGTCGTCGATGAGTCCGCTGACCGAGAAGTTTTCGGGGAGTTTGGGTCGGTTAAGCTGTCCGACGAAGTAATTGCCCTTGGGTTTTGCGGTCCCCGTTTTTGTGGCACACAACACACCATCGACATATAAGTTCATCGTCGAATCGTTCCAGGTGAGTGCGTAGTGGTGCCAGGTTGTGTCGAGGCTGGAGAGATTGCGACTAGATTCGTTGGCAAACATGGAAGTTCCAAGGCCAAGTCCGAGATCGCCGCCTTTGTCGAAGCCAAAGTAGAATCGTTGCTCGACTGGATCTTGAACGCCAAATGGAATCACTGCGCGATCACTCTTGAAGTCGGACGTAATCCACATGCAGAAGGACTTCAGCGAATCTGAGTATTTCAAGCCTGTGTCGATATAGTCCAGCTTTCCGTCCAGCGACAACGCTTTGCCAAT
>CAYFJO010000773.1:0-3902 GCA_964343305.1 uncultured Pirellulaceae bacterium
GAAGTTGATTAATCGGTGCAGTATATTTTGCCTGCGTTTCTCGCGTTCATTAGTGCAGCGCAAGCTGAAGTCCCCTTCGAGCTTCGACGTTGGCTGGCCCACCAAGAGTGGGAGCGCGATACCGACGGCCCGATTATCTCGCTGGGCAAGTCCGGCGAGTTCGACGACACGCACATCTTCGCACCTGCCGTCGCAAACACCGACGACGGTTTTCAACTCTGGTACTGCGGATCGCGTGGCACAGTCGCCAAACGCGTCTTCGCGCTCGGCTTGGCAACGAGCAAAGATGGTCGCGAATTCAAGAAACACGATTCGAACCCCGTGTTCGACTTCGGTGACGGCAAGCACTCGATCTTGACGCCGACCCTGTTGCGAAATCCAAATGGAACCGTGCTGCGCGAAGATGGCAGGCTGCGCATGTGGTTCAGCTCAACCTGGTTCGAAGACCCATCAGGATCACACACGCTGCATGAAGCGACCAGCGAAGACGGAGTTCATTGGTCGAAGCCGTCTGAAGCATTGCTGAAAAACATCTACGCACCGACGATCATCAAAACTGGCCGCTTCTACCAGATGTGGTAAGTGTCGACCCGTGGATCATGCGGCACGCATCGAGCACCGATGGTCGCAAATGGCGGGTGATGGCTGAACCGGTGTTGGTCGTTGATCAGACCTGGGAACGAGGCCGGTTGTTTTACCCTACGGTGCTGAAGATCGACGACGCCTATCTGATGTGGTACGGAAGCTACGCGGCCAAGCGATCCGGAACGACGTCTCTCGGATTTGCCACCAGCCTCGATGGGCTGCGCTGGTACAAGCATCCCCAAAATCCCGTCCTTCGTCCCGATCCCAATCGCGCGTGGGAATCAAACTACGTCACGAGCCAATCGGTTATGCAATTGTCCGACGGCAGCTTTCGCATCTGGTACGCCAGCCGTAAGAAACCGCCGTTTGTCAACAAATACTTTGCGCTAAACACAGCGAGGTGGTTAGGCATTGGTACACCGAAAGAGACCGCTGATCGGAGCACCAATCGCTTCAAGGATCGTGACCGATTCACCGCGTGGCAATCGCAAACTCGACAGAAGCTGCGCGGCATACTGGGAATCCCTGAGAAACGCGTGCTGCTCGATGCAGAAAAACGTGGCCAGGTCGAACGCGACGGCGTAGTGATTGAAAAATGGGTGTTCACCAGTGAGCCGGGATCGAAGGTACCGACAGTCTTGTATCGGCCGAAAGAACCTCAAGGACGGATGCCAGCGATCGTCCTGACGTTCGGACACGGAGGCAGCAAGAGCCAGTGGCAATACAACTACGCGGGTCTTGTCTACGCCAAGCTGGGATTGGCATGCCTCGCCTGCGACCCGATCGGCGAAGAGGAACGTCACCACGAAGGCCGGCTTGGAACGCGCGCTCACGATCCGAAGCGAGTGCACGACCGCGCCGACAAGGCAGGCCGCTTGATCATGGGCAAGCTCATCTTCGACACCATGCGCGGGATCGATTTTCTTATCGAGCGCGATGACATTGACCACGATCGAATCGGCGTGGCCGGCAATTCACTCGGAGGCGCCAAAGCCGGCTGGATGGCAGCACTCGAACCACGCATCAAGATGGCAATCGTTTCGGGCTGGGCATTTCATGACATCGGTCTGCGAACAAAATACTGCACCAAAGCCCCTAACCAACGCATGCGCGAGATTTGCACATGGCCGGAGTATGCTGCACTCGCCGCGCCGGATTGTGCGGTATTGATCACCAACGGCGACGCCGATTGGGTGATCGATCGCGAAGACGACAAAAGCGCGTGGGCCGGAACGCGAAAAGTTGTCGGCCAGGTGTCTGAAATCTACAAGATGCTCGACAATCCGGGCCACATCAAAACTTGGTTTGAAAAAGATGGTGGCCATCGCCCCTACATGGTCTACAAACAATCGCTGGAATGGATTCACCAACATCTTGGCACGCCTGGATGGACGTTGGAACAGATCCGTGATTTGCCCACGGTGAACTCCGGGAAGTGGTGCGATCAGCACGGAATCAAACTTGAGCGTCTTTACGGCACGGATCTTCACCAACGAGGCGCGACGGTTCCGGATTTCAAACTTTCGCCGACACGTCGCGAAGTTCTATCGTGCTTGAAATCCGACGAACTAGGCTCGTCCGAGTTTACAGTCGAAGGTTGGCTCGAAACGATCGAAAAAACAGATTAGGAACGACAATCGCTTGTTGTTGTCGCCGTCGCGATTGCAATGCAAGGCCACCATAGTGGGCACCGTTGTTTCTACTGCGCATATAAGGTGCCAGGGCCACGAATTACCAATGAATCGAATCGTTGTCACAGGCGGAGCTGGTCGACTTGGTCACAAGGTGGTTGAGCTTCTTATTCAACGAGGCTACGACGTACTTGCAATCGATCAGGTGCGACCGGCGAAAATGATCTGTCCTTTTTTGACGGTAGATTTGACAGACGCGGCATCCGTTTGCGATGCACTGAAAGGAACTAATACAGTAATACATCTAGGCGCGATTCCCGGTCCAACATCGCACCACCGAACAGTTACCTTTCAAAATAATGTGGTAAGTACATGGAATGTTGCGGATGCTGTCGCGCCCCATGATCTGCAAAGGTTGGTTTTCGCATCGTCTGTTTTTACGTTGGGTTGGCACGAATCGGCCGAACGCTACTGGCCAGAATATGTTCCAGTGGATGAAGAGCATCCGCCAACGCCGTTTGAAGCATATGGGCTCTCCAAGGTGTTGGGCGAAGAGACTGTTGCTATGGTCAGCCGTCAGACCGGAGGTGCAGCCGTGAGTCTAAGGATAATGAACGTGATCCAGGAAGATGCGTTTAGAGACATCCCTTGGCCTGCACCAACGATCGAACACCCAATGCGATTTGTCTTATGGCCATACGTTCATATTCATGACGCGGCAATGGCGT
The DNA here is from genome assembly GCA_964343305.1 of uncultured Pirellulaceae bacterium. GTDB lineage: Bacteria > Planctomycetota > Planctomycetia > Pirellulales > Pirellulaceae > CAYFJO01. The sequence goes on from CAYFJO010000773.1 coordinate 2,945, forward strand.
GTTGTCAGGCACTCGAAGCCGATGTGTCGGGTCACGAAGCTGCCTTCATCGCCGCGAAAACTATTCGCTTTGCAGCCGACACGGCAGATTTATTGGAACAACTCGCACGACAAGTTGAGATCCGCAAACCACTACCAGGTTCGGCAAGCGTCATTTCAATTGAGAAGGCAAAGCGGCTGATCGGATTCGACCCTAAGTTCTAATTGGTATATAAACTCCAGCGATCTGTGGTCGTTTGTTCGAAACTTCCACCATTTCAGATTGCTCGGTACCGCTGTGGGCACCTTATTGAACCAAGACGGTGACAAGCTGAAGCGTGAATTGCGTAGGGATGGGAACTGTGACAAGGCTCCGCTCGTCGAATAACGACCGCATCTAGAATGGGAGTACAGTCGATGAATCAGACGTTTTTTCGTGGTTTGACAATATCTTTTTTGGTGACTTTGACATACACCATGGCGTGGGGTGACAACGATCACATTAAGCTTCCCGATGGCAAGAACGCCGTGGCGATCACGCTGGACATGTTTGGAAGGTGCGAGTTTGGCAATCGCAAGAATGATGAGCCATTGATGGCCGTGCGTGCCGACGGTTCGGTACAGGTCGGTAGCCCCTACGACTACCAAAGCCGGGCCAAAGGCTCGATCAGCGTGGGCGAATTGAAGGAACTTCTCTCCTTCATGATCAAGGAGCAAGATTTTTCGATCTGAAGACCGAGACGATCAAGGCGGAACTCAAGGGCAGGCGGATTATCACTCGCTGTCCCGAAGCGACCAGCACGATTACGGTTCATGCCAATGGGAGACGCCGCACGGTGCAATGCCGTGCGCTACAGGTTTGTGCCAGGACTTATCCCGACATGAAGTCAGCTGTTCGCTTGCACGCAATAGAACAAAGACTCAGGCGACTGATGGGACTTGTACAGATCGGTGGAGAAATGGAACTTGCTGGCTACCTA
>CAYFJO010000774.1:0-3894 GCA_964343305.1 uncultured Pirellulaceae bacterium
AAAGCGTTGGTCGTTGACAAGCGTACAGACGAGGCTCATCAAGACGGACCAGCGGGGGCATTTGAACAGAAAGTTACGGTTTTGAATTTGCCTCCAGCGTACCTGCCACCACTTGAGCGACCATCGTGCTACACATCCTCGATGAAATACGTGCCATTGGGCACCACGTGCTTGAATGGCAACAGCGAGATATGAGATAAGGTTTCGTTGTCGATAACTTCTTCCTGTGATCGCAGTTTCTCCACAATGTCGTTGATTTTGATGGTATTCCAGTACAGGATCGCATTTGAAACTAAACTCAGACAACTCGCTTTGTTCATGATTTCTTCGTAATCACCGGTCGTAAATTCTCCCTGATCGGCAAAGAAGATCCGCCGTGGCAGCTTATGCCGATATTCACCCTTGTTGAGTTGGAGTTGCACGGTTTGCCGTAGTTCTAGATCGGTGAGATAGCGCAAGATGTACTGGGTTTTAATGATACGCCCAAGGTTGGTAAACGCTTTGGACAACCGGTCCGAAGGGAAGCTATTGGTCAATCTCTGAACAATCACATGCGCGGGAGTAGTGCGCTGCTTGAGAGAGAGCGCGACGCGGATCATTTCATCCCATTGTTCCTCGACAATACCGAGGTCGGCGGTTTTCGTCAGTAGTGGTGTGAACACCCCGTAGTCGACGTTTCGGTTAACCCGATATAATTGCTGGTCCTTGAGGTCGCGGATCCGTGGCATGAAATAGAATCCCAGCAGATGACAGAGGGCAAAGATAATCTCGGTGTAACCATGGGTATCCGTCGTGTGCTTGCGAATCTGCAGAATGGTGTTGTTTTCGAGAAGGCCATCGAGGACGTAAAGAGCCTCGCGAGGGGCACAGGAAATAACTTTGGCGCTGAAGACGGAGTATTGGTCGGAGATGTGAGTGTAGATGCCGACGGCCTTCTCATAATAGCCGTAATATCGCGGGTAATACGAAGCTAACAGACTGCTGGCCCGAATGCCGAAACGTTGGGCATCGGATGACGAGAGGATTCCTGTTCCATGCACGGCGCTCAAAGGCAGTTCGTGATGCCGGTTCACAATCTCGGCACTGGCAGCGTTGAGTGTTTCCTCTCTCACGAAGTCGCGCAGTACATGCCGGAGCATGTCGACGGTCGTGTTCTTGACACTGGCGCTCATGGACACCACGCCGAGATTGGTCGCTTGGGAGATCAGGGCTGCCATCAGCGTTTTATAAAAATGCGTTGGCCTGGAATGGTGCCCTTGAACCGGTATGAAGTGGCGACTAAAGCCGGTGAGTCGATCAACCTCCATCAACAGCTGCTCGATCTGGATTGAGGGCAAACGGGCCTCAATGACCTTCTGTAAGGCGGCAACTGAGGGCGGCAAGGCCACTCTATCGTAGCGCTTTAACTTGAGCTTGCCGTTTTGAATCTCGGCGAAATCGTCAAATGCGAATCGCTTCCTTGCCAGATCATTCGCCTCATGGAATTGTTGGGTGAGAACAGCTTTAGCCTCATGCTTATGGGGTTGTTGGAGTTCGGCGAAAGAAGATGCGCGCGCTTGTTGCCAACGGGTCTCGCTGAGCGTCAAATCCCAGAAGGAAACATGCTGTTTGCTCTGGGGTAGGTAGAGATCGCCTGAGCGCAACGCATCTTTGATCGCCAGGGCCAGTCCCATCTCCCAGACGTTTCGGTTGAGATTTCCAGATTGATCTTTCAAGACGCGTCGCAGCTCTTTGGGCACAAAATCCGTTGGCGCCGTTCGTGGCAGCCTTTTTAAGTCGCCCGAGTCCAGCTTCCGGACGATTTCAATGCCTTGGGTCAGGTGATCATTGCCTTGCTCGCCAGCAAATGGAAGGTGAATGAAGTTGGCGAAATATTTGCGTAGACTTGGGTAACGGGCCACGAGCAAATCTCCGTAACCTCGTTCTTCCAACCGCTTAAATTCATGCAAGTCATCGAGTGAGCTACGCAGTTTGACTTCGTTGACCTGCCGCCAGATATCTTGCTTTGAGAGCGGTTGATCTTCAGGCCAGTCAAGAAGGAAATGGGTGGTCTCGAGCACGACATCGATCGCCCCTTTCTGGCGTTTACGTAAAGCACGATGCTTTTTTTCGTGAACGTTCCTGGCTTGACGAGAGATATCCATGACGTATTGGTCGTGCATCGTCACCAGATGATCCAACAAGGTTTTGCGGGTCTCCAGCAGAAAGCAGATCATCAGCGCATAACGCTTGTGATTGGCGAACCGCTTGAGGTCTTTCGCGCTGCATCGTTTGGCCTGCTTGAAGAGGTAGTTGACAAACGACGGGGATAACATCTGTGTCTCAAAATCATCAATACCAGTCTCGGTGACGGTTTGATAGCGTTGCAAATAGGACTGCATTGATGAGATGGTGGCTGCTGGGGGATATTCTTTGAGGCGGTAAAAGTAAGACCGTTGCTCGTCGTCGGGCGCCATGAGTAGTCGGTCGATAGCTTGGCGTAGTTCGGGCGACAGTTGCTGAAAAATCATTTCAAAAAGCTGTAAATGCACATCAGAGCAAACGTGGATAATGAGCCTTTCTAGGACTGAAGGTCCCGGTAGGAGCACCCGCTTGTTTAACAAATGTTTTTCGACCTGCTGAAATAATTCATCGGGCAAAATGCCAAGCCGAGCCTGTTGCTCAATCCAGCTTTCGAGTCGTTCCTGGGCATTGTCGTCAAATCTCTGAAAGCCCAGGTATTTCATGATATTATGCCGATGGTCTGTGTAGGTAGCTTTCCGTTCTGGCGCTCCGATAGCTAGGGACGGCGGCAAATCCAACTGCTGCCCCAAATAATTGATGAGGTGGGGTGACAAATCATGGACTTGATTTAGGAAACGGCCGTGCAAGCGCACTGAACAAAGCTGAAGGGCAGCAAATAGGCGGAAGTTTTTTCGGTATTTCTCGACTTCCTGTCGGTCGCTTGCGGAGAGCGTCCAATCTCTTGCCATCTCCTCATCTGAAAAGTTTTGAGGCAATGAGATCGACTGGTAGCGTTGGCGCTTTGATAGAAATTGTTCTTTCGTCGTCACTTGATTCTCCCGTCATTTTCAATGGGCTCTGAGCTCAAATAAAGGTCGTTATTCTTGTCAGAATTTAAGGCATCATATACCTTGCCCAAAATGATAAATAACCCAAAACGACGCGAGATTGCCCTGCCCTCGCCAAGTTTTCGGTTTCATGGAAACGAATTACAAGTCGGGTACTCCCGCGTCTCGAATAGTGGCGATTCCCAGACGGGTGACTTGTAACGTGATGCGCTATTAGAGGTTGGAGTAGACTCCTGTCGGATTTACGAGGATCTGGCATCGGGGCACAAGGATGATCGACCGGGGCTGGTCTCCTGTTTGAAAGGGCTTCAGCCCGGCAATGCCTTGGTCGTATAGATGTTGGATCGGCTCGGACATGACCTGAAGCGCTTAATCGATGTGATCGATACGTTTAATCAGCTCCACGTCGGATTGACGGTTCTCGCAGCCGCCGATGCCCAGATTGATACAACGAGCGCCAATGGCCCTTTGGTGTTTGGTATATTTGCTGCGTAAGCGAAGTTTGAAGTAGGGCTGATGGCAGCACGGTCACAAGCATGGGGACGTATGGACGGGCGCATCGCATAATGACGGCATCCACTCTCAAATTGGCCATGGTTGCGATGGCTGATCCCGGTAATCATGCCAAGGAGTTGTATGCCTGCGTCAACGGGCATGGCTCGCTCAAAGAACCAGGCAACGATTGGTTGATAACGAAGTGGGAGGATGATTGATCAAGGGGCTCAATTCAAAACCGTAACTTTCTGTTCAAATGCCCCCGCTGGTCCAACATGTCTTTTTAAAGTCAGTTTGTGTTATCAAAAGGCTAAAAGTTGTTGAGTGG
>CAYFJO010000775.1:0-3879 GCA_964343305.1 uncultured Pirellulaceae bacterium
CTGCCATCTCGCAGAACCGCTCACCACTCCCGCGGCGAAGCCGCTTCGTCCAACCCGATGTTCTTGTCACCGGAATTGCGTAAATCGAGAAAGGTTTTGTATTGGGCCTCGCGAATGTTGGCGCCGACATCGAGCATCTGCTCAAGATAATTGTCCGCTGTTTGATTGCCGGCTGTGCAGAGCGAAATAATGCCAAAGGCCATTTGAGGGGCGTTGAACGCCGCACGCCATGACTCAATCATTGTTGGAAATATTTGGTAATACCTGGTTGCTCCCAGCGAGCCCTCGAAACAATTATTATACCCCTGGTGCCACATAATGCCCTTGGCCGCGAAACCAGCCATTGGCGCAATCATGCCACCATAAAGGTTGCCTGCTTTAATATTTGGGGGACGTAAATCAGAGGGAATCACACTGTTGACGGGGCGTGGGGTCCTGCCCAGTTCTTTCATTTTCTCGAGCCACGCCTTTTTGCGATGAATCCTTTCTTCTAGTTCCTTCTTTGGATCGTACGCAGCGATATAGGCTTCTTGTTCTGCTACCCATCGTTTGGTTTCTGGGGCGTCGACCGTCTTCACGGCCGCATAAGGTGTCCAGCTCTCCAGCGTGGAGCCGCCCACCGAAGTATCAATCACGCCAATCGGAACTTGCGTAGCCATATGAATGCGCCGGGCAAAGATGTATCCGATGCCGGACAGATTGCCGATCGTCTCCGGCGAGCAAACTTGCCAGTATTCGTCGCCGCGGACATGAGACTTACGCCCCTTGTCCCATTTATGAGTCAGCGGGAATGACTTCTGAAACTCCTGGATTGACTTACGCGGGACCGTCATGTGCCGGATGTTGCTGAAATTCGCAGAGTGGATTTCCGCCTTTCCGCCTTCAATCCTGCTGAGCGGAAACTCCATATTGCTCTGGCCGCCGAGTACCCAAACATCTCCGACTAGGATGTTCTTGAATGTCAGCGTCTTGTTTGCGCCTTTAACTGTCATGTTCTGTGGCGTCGCATTAGCCTCCATGGCGGTAAGCATCACTCGCCACAACCGGTCTTGGTCAGCCTTGCCGGTATGCACCTGTCCGGCAAAGGAGACCGTGACCTCTTCCTCAGGCGAAGCCCAGCCCCATACGCGAACTGGCTTATCCCGCTGGATCACCATGTTCGACTGAAACAGGTTGTTCACGCAAAGGCTCTCGCCAATTGCCGGCTCCTCCACCCAGTCTTTACCTTCCTCGGGTTGACCTTGCGCCCAGACCAGCGGCAGACCTCTCAGGAGTAAAATCAGTGACAGTACAATGCTCTTTTTCATTGTTGGGTTCCGTGTGACTGATAGAACACCGTTTTTTTCAATGTGACAGTCGCTTGCGCCTGCCACGACATTCAAAACACTACCACGCGATTACTCGTTGCTCCACGCCGTAACGTTCAATGGATTGTCCGCGATCTCTACTGCCTTGGCAAGAATGTCGCGGGCGGGCCCTGAGCATTGCCAAATCAATCAGCATTTCTCCTTCCTCGCAACACTTGATCAAAGAGCGCAACAAGCGACACAGACTCGAGAGAGAATAGTCTCAGTTCCCGACGGTTCCGGGATCGATTTTCATGAGCGAGCCGACACAGCTAAAGCGCCTCGATTACATCGACCAAATGCACGAAGGCGCGAATCAAATCCGCAGCAGTTGGACAAACTTCAGCGTCCAATCAGAGTCTCAAACTTGCTTCGGTAGCCAGGACCAAGGTCACGAAGGCACTTCGCAAATTAGGGCAGGACAATGTCATTATGTAATCAAGTCGATGACGCCGAGGATCGGCTCGTCCACTTGACCGAACTCCATCAGGTCGACAACACCCCTGCGCGCGAGCGCGTTGGCGTTAGGCGCGGAGGTGGTTTCGACCTGGCTCACGAACTGTGAGTTGCTTCGACGCACAGGTCGCGATCACCTCCCTCAGCAAGCGATTAGAATGAACCGCTGCGACAGGGCCCGGAAAATTGACTTTGGGAGCAGCCGCAAATCACATTGATGACACGTGCTAAATGCGTTTGGTCAGTTTCACCGCCGCGAGTTATGGTCGAACACAATCTGCTGAAGACGATGCAACCGCCATCTCGACGCGGACAGTGCAATCCGCATCGGTCTGGCCTCACCGATGCACGAAGTCAAATGAGGAAATGTCGTGTTAACTACAGGATAGGGATCAAGGACGATAGAGTTGGTTCTGTGACCCTTGGCAGGCGGTCCACCGATCGGATCTGTGGGCCAGACTTGACAATCTAAGTGGATCGTTCGCTTGTACTTGCGTCTGCGTGGGGTAAGTCAAAATGTGTCTGGAAATCGGCCTCCTCACACTACTCCGGAATCTTGAGATTCTTGCGTTAAATTTGGCGGGGAGCGGAAGCGATTAACTAAGGAGCAAACTATGCCATCTAAATCTGACCAGCAAAAACCAATCGCCCGAACCCCATGAGACGTTCTTGCGGTTATGGATGCGGCACGAACCTGAGTTGCGCGCCTATGTCCGAGCCTGTTGCCCCAAGGCTCAGGAAGTGGATGACGTGATGCAGGAAGTGAGTGTCGCGGCCTTGCGGAAGTTCTCGACGCTCGATGACCACTCGGCGTTTGGGCCCTGGGCGTGTCTCATTGCCCGTTACGAATTGCTCACCGCACGGCGTTGTTTTGCCAGGGATCGACTGGTGCTGGCCGAAGACATCGTGCAACTGCTGGTCGACGAAGGGGCCGAGGAATTGCCGCTACGTCAGCGGCAGCTAGGGGCGCTGGATCAGTGCATCGAAAAACTCCCACGCGAACGACGTGAGTTGGCACTGGCGGCTTACGCGAAGGACACAACGATTCGCAAGATCGCCGCGCAGCTTAAGCGTACAGAAGGATCGCTTTACCAGTTGCTCGCTCGTATCCGCAAGCAACTGTATCGTTGTATGGAACAGGCTCTGGCTGGAGCAGAATCATGAAACAAAACGAACTCAACTTGTTGCACCAATATCTGGACGGCGCAATCACTTCAAAGGAACTCGAATCACTAGAGGATCTGCTGCGTAAGAGCGTGAAAGCTCGGGCAACGTTGCGGTCGCTCGCAACGATTGACGCGAAGTGGCAACAGCTTGTTGCGGACGAGGCGACCCCGTGGCTTCGCGATGAAGCCATAGGAAAGTCCGCAAGCTGGAAGCTTGCGCCACTCTGGATAGCGTTGACCGCTCTTGCTGCTTCCCTGATCGTTGGTGCATTCGGCTGGTTCCGAGCTCCGGATGAAACGTCGATTGTAGCTGAACGCGGCATTGCCAAAGTGATACGGATCGAAGGCGAAGGTAAAGCGGACCAGGATCGAGTTGTTGTTGATGATGACGAGCTATTCGCTGGCGAAGAGCTCTCATTGCAACAAGGGATGATCGAACTGGCGTTTCGCGAAACCGGAGTGCATGTCATCGCGACCGCTCCGCTGAAGATGAAACTCGATAGCAACCAGGGGGTGTCGCTTCACGAGGGGCAGGTGAAACTAGTTGTTCCGCCGCAGGGGGTTGGGTTTGTTGTGGATACGGAGGAGCGGAAATTCGTCGATCTGGGAACAAGTTTTGTTGTCACGGCAAGCCCAGCGGGCTCAGAGGTTCTCGTTCTCGACGGGCAGATCTCAGTTGACAAGCACGATGGCACGTCTGCTGACCTGATGCACGAAGGTGAATTCGCCAGGTTTGATCGACACGGCAAAGTCAAGAAGCGATCTTCTTCTCGTATCTCCTTGACATTGCCCGAGCTTGCTCTCTCGGCAATGAAGCCTAGTGACAGTTCATTGCGCGGAGTCGTTCTTGGTTACACCAACTCGATTGCTAAAGACCGCCTCGCGAAGGATGTGATCGGGGGCGAACTGTT
>CAYFJO010000776.1:0-3873 GCA_964343305.1 uncultured Pirellulaceae bacterium
AGCCTCAAAGCACTTCAGTACGTTAACGGCGACAACACGGGTATCACTCTGGACGGCATTACCACGTTGAAGCAAGCGATTCCCAAATGCAGAGTCCATTTTCAGGGGAAAATACATTGAGTTTGGTCGAGACAGCGCGCATCTTGTGGGCGTTTTGCAACTCGCGTGAGTTTCTATTCAATCATGGATGGTCGCCGACGCTTTGACTGCGTCGACCATGTGTTGCAAAATCTTGGGAAAGAACGCGATGGCCGTGTAATGATTGCCCAAGACTTTGACATGGTGGTCGTCCATTAATCCGATCTGCTTTGCCAGCGACTCGGCGTTGCGAAGCGGCACCACGGTATCCTGTTGGGCGGAATAGATCCAAGTGGTTTGGGGATTCAATCGATGCGCGACTCGTAGCGGTTCGATGCGGCGGACCAGTTGTTTGAGCTTGTCATCCGTGTAGCCCGCTTCGGCCAACATTTCACGAACCCTTGCCGCGTCTTTCTGGCCGCTGTTGATCACATCGTACAGATCGCCGCCAGCCAGCGTAATGAAGACACTGCAAAAACATCCGTCCAGACTGGCCGCCGTCGCCACCACGAATCCACCCAAACTCGTTCCCTGAACGCCAATCGCTCCTTTTTGTACGTGCGGCAACACTGCGATCGCGTCGTAACCTCGTCGGACGTCGGCACACGCCTGATGGATCGCGGTGACCAACTTCTCTACTTTCGGCCGTTTGGTGCCTGGGCGACGTTTACCATAGTGCGGCAGATGAATCAAGAATGCGTGATAGCCCTTGGACTGGAAGCTTCGCGCGAACAACCGACCGACGGGCATCGACGAACCGGATTCGTGGACGACCAACATGGCCGGAGCATCCACCCACATGCCACTGTCGTCTTTGGCTGCGTACCACTCCATCGCGACCAAATCGTTTGTCTTGTCGCCGCTGGGAACGGCCGTGGGGAAGCGGACCAATTTGTCGTATGCCTCGTCCTTGCCCGAATTGCAGTTGACCGAAAACGACGACGCTTGCCACTTCAGTCCATCGAGGCATTGTTGAGCATCGGACGACTCGTCTTTCTTGATCGCAAGCGAGTCGCGTGCTTCGTAGCTTTTCGCGTCGCTGCCTTCGTCGCCATGGAGGCAAGCAGAGGCGAAGGCGACAATGAGTAAACAGAGTTGAATTGGTCGATCGGACATCATGTTGAGAGCCTTTGCAGTACAGACGTTCCAAGCTTGCGCGTGATGCGTGCCTTCGTTCTACAATTCCTGGTTATCTTGTTTTCTTGCGCGCATTTCTGTAGGACGGATTGCTAATCCGTCCGGGACGGAATAGGCATTCCGTCCTACAGTTTGGTTGCCGGCCGCAGGCCGCGTCGTTTAACGGCTAGTCGGTCCAATCTTTGCCGGATTCTCCGGGATGGTATTTCAGTTCGGGCAAGCGAACAACTTCGGTTTGAAACTGATCGCCGTCGATCGTGAATGTTCGAAAACCTGGAGGGACGGCATCGTAAATGGGAATGTCCTCGGCCGGTCGAAACTGTACGCCGGTGCCTGGAGACGTGTACAGTTTGACATCGCCCATCGAGCCTTCGAATGGTTGATGGACATGTCCCGCGCAGACCGCTTGGATTTGCGATGACGAACGAATGATTTCCAGTAACTCCTCTGGTTCCTGCAATCCAATCGCGTCCAACCATTTCGAATGGACCGCGAACGGTGGATGATGAATGAACAGCAACGTCGGCTGCGTCGCATGCTTGGACAATTCGTCTTTTAGCCACGCCAACTGGTCGGAATGAACTCGGCCAAACACCTCGCCGGGAACGTGCGAATCAAGACCAATGAGCCGCCACTGGGCAGCTTCGATGGAAAATGTCACCCACCCGGAGTCCGGCTGCACTAGTTCCGAGAAGACTTCGCGAATGAACGCTCGATCGTCGTGATTGCCCGGAATCAACTGGCACCGCGAAACCCAATCGCCCAATAACTCCCGCAACTGCTGGTAGGTCGCCAGTTGTTCGTCGTGGGCCAGGTCGCCGGTAATCGCCACGAGATCGAAATTCCATCTTCCGTCATCCACTCCCTGCCGCACGAATTGCAACACGTCGACCAACGAGGCATGCGTCGGCACGCCCTTCAGCGTCGCATCAGGATCCCGCATCAAGTGCAGATCCGTAAGCTGCAAGATGTTCATAGAGTGCTCGATTTCTTGGCGATTCCCCGCGTTGCGATCACATTATCCTACGTAAGTCGCCCCGCAATAGTAAACCCAAGTGTACTCTGCGGCCATGAGCCGGCGGCGGTCAACTAGAGATTGCCGGGCAATTCAGTCATAATGAGTGATTGCGAAAATATACGACACTCCGCTGGTCCGAAAGGTGACGAGAATATGCAAAATCAAACCACTCCGTTTTTGTCGCGTCCGTGGATGCGTTTGGCCATCTGTTTCATCGCTGCTCTAGGATTGTTCTGTGACAACCTGCAAGCGGGTGGCATGTTGGGAATTGTGGCCAAGCAACCCTCGGAAGGCCGGTTCGTCAAGACGAAACGCGGCTACATGGTCCCCTACACAACCAAGATTCCGGGAAGCGAGGTCGAATTTGAGATGCTGCCCATTCCCGGCGGCAAATTCAAAATGGGCAGCCCTGATTCTGAAGACAAGCGAAACAAGGACGAAGGTCCGCAATTTGAAGTGACCGTCGAACCGTTTTGGATGGGCAAGTACGAGGTGACTTGGTCGGAGTACAAAAGGTACATGGCGCTGCACGACATCTTCAAGGATTTTCAAACGCACAAAATGAGGCCCGTGACGGATGAGAACAAAGCCGATGCTATCACCGCGCCGTCGAACTTGTACGATCCCAGTTTTACATTCGAGAGTGGCGAAGACCCTCGTCAGCCTGCCGTCACCATCACGCAATACGCCGCCAAGCAGTACACCAAATGGCTCAGCGGCATTACGGGCGACTTTCATCGCTTGCCTGGCGAAGCGGAATGGGAATACGCTTGCCGCGCGGGAACGACCACGGCTTACTCGTTTGGCGACGATCCCAAAAAGCTGGGTGACTATGCCTGGCACTACGACAACTCCGACGATCGGACACACAAAGTCGGCCAGAAGCTGCCCAATCCGTGGGGCTTGTACGACATGCACGGCAACGTGGCCGAATGGGTGCTCGATCAGCATTCCGAAGACGCCTATTCAAAGTTTCACAACAAGTCGGTCGCGGCGTTGGCGGCGATTCAATGGCCGACACAATTGGAAGAGCGAATCGTGCGTGGCGGCACGTGGGAATTTGACCCGGAACAGTGCCGCTCGGCGTCGCGATTCGTGTCAGCCGATGAAGAATGGAAGGACGAAGATCCCAATATTCCTTTAAGCCCGTGGTGGTACACAACGTCGCCAGCCACAGGAGTTGGCTTCCGCATCATGCGCCCGTTGAATCCGCCTATGGTGCGAAAAGATCGCGACAAGTTTTGGGACGCGGATTTGGACGAGATCAAGGACGACGTCTTGTTTCGCATCAACGAGGAAGGCCGCGGAGCATTGGGTATCGTGGGCAAGGATTTGCCTGCCGCCATAGAGGAACTGAAAAGCAAGGAATAAACGAAAGATGAACCCCGGAACCATTGCCTTTTTCTTCTGACCGCCATTGTCACCGTTTCGACAATCGCCGCAGAAGACGAACGCGATCGATTCGAGGCTCGCACTTTTCAAGACGCCGGCGGCAAAAAATTGTTGTATCGGCTGTTAAAACCGAAAGATCACGGTCCATCGACAGTGTATCCGTTGGTGATTTTTTCCATGGCACCGGCGAGCGGGGCGACGACAACTTCAAACAGCTCGTTCACGGGATGCGCGATTTCGCCAGTGAT
>CAYFJO010000777.1:0-3869 GCA_964343305.1 uncultured Pirellulaceae bacterium
CCTGCGCAATTCTGTTTATGCACCCCCGGACGAGTGGCGCCGGGACGCGTGCCCTGCGAAGAACGAGTGTAGCCGTACCCTGCGTTACCCATTCCGATCGTCATGGACAGCACGACGGGAATCTCATCCCGGGCGATGCGATTGTCTTTGTTCGTGTCAAACGTCTTGATCTGTTCGTGCGCGGTTTTCATCTCCCGCAAACTCAACCGCCCGTCGCCACTGAGATCAAGCGTCTGAAACAGCGAGTCCCCCCCGCTGGAAGCAGTGGCTCGAATCTGGCTCGCCTGGGGCGCCTGCATCCGCGAGTAGCTGGCGGTGATCTCTTTGGCGTACACCTTTCCGTCGCTGTCACCGTCCCAAAGCTCCAACATGCGGGCGAGATTGCCGGCCAACTCTTTCTTGTCCAAATAGCCGTTGCCGTCCTTGTCGTAACGATCGAGAAGACGTTTGGAGTTCGCGCTGTAGTCGTACGTCCGCGCCTGGAGGTTGGCAGCCAGCGACAACTTGACTCCCGGCATCTCGATGATGATCGTCTTGCCCGATACGGCGGTCTTGGACAGCTCGGGCGCCAGTTGCTTCAGCGCGAGCCATGGGAGTACGGCGTCCTTTCCCAGGTCGATCGACAGCCGCACATGCGGTTCGACGCGGTTGAGCGCCAGGACCTCGTCTTGTGCGAGCTTGCCGTCGTCATTTTTGTCGAGCTGTCCAAACAGTTTGGGAAACACCGGAAAACGACTCGCGACAATATCGCCGTCAGCGTTCTTGTAGCGTGCTTGGAAGGCTTGGAATAACGGCTCCGCTTTGGCGGTTGGGCCTAACAACATGGTTAGCTGTTGCGGGGCCTGACGCGCGACGGTGCGAAGTTGCCGGTTGTTGGCCCGCGCGGGACTGCCACTCAGTTCTTGAGGGGTGAGCAGGTCGTTATCGTCCGCGTCGCGGCTCTTGAGCCGCTCGCCCGCCGCCGCGATTTCTTTCTCCGAAAGCACACCGTCTTTGTCGCTGTCGAGCAGCGCTTTTGCGTCCACTTGGCCACGACTGGCATAGGTGCGCTGACCGTTCACGACCACGATGGCTCCGCCGAAACTTCCGCGGTACCCATAACCGCCAGACAGCGTGAACGCCGGTCCTTGAAAAAACTGCGCAATGAACAGCCGGACTTCGGAGCGATCGACCAGACCGTCTTCATTCTTATCCAGGTTCTTGAGATATTGCTGTCGCTGTTGATCGTTAGTGATGCGAACTCGGCCCAGGGTGAACCGCGAGGTTTTCAAAGCCTCTGCCCAAGTGGCCTTGCCGTCTTTGTCCGTATCGGCGGCGGCGAGCAATTCGTCGACCAGTTTTTCGCGAGCCTCGCGGAACGGCTTGCCGTCGATGGTCATGTCGGCTTCAATCACCAATGGTCCGGCCGGCGTGAGCAAAACGAATCGTTCAATCGAATCCTGAATATCGACCTTTTCGCGGACAGCGACCGAGCCCCCGCGCGGAAAGAGTCCGCGAACTATAATCGCCTGCGCGGCGGCCTTTCGGACCTCGGCTTGCTGTTTGGCCACGACCTTGCGCGCCTCTTCCAGTTGGCTCTTGGCCTTCTCGATGCGTTTCGCGGCGGCTTGTTTGGCTTCATCTCCTTCGGCGACCGCCGCTTCCTTTTCAGCTTCGGCAAGCACCTTGGCCGCCTGGTCAGCGACTTTTTGTGCTTCCGCAAGCTTCTTGGCCGCGGCCTGCTGCGCCGCCGTCGCTCTCTGGACGACTTGCACGTTTGCGACGGCGACGACTTTCGCCGCGTCCTTTTTGACCTTCTTCTTGACGTCCGCTGAATCGTCGGCCGAAACGGTCGCACAAAACAGCGAAGCACACACGAACAACACAGGGGAGCGATTGGCCATGATCATGTTCTCCGGTTTACTGAGTTTGAGTCACGTGAGCCCCGGCGGCCAGCAGTGCTTGTGGCCGCCGCGTTGGGCCACTCATATTGGCAGGTTTCTAGGCCACAGTTTCTTCGATGCGATTTCCCTCGGCAGTACGAATCGGGCGTCCTAGTTCAGAGGGGGTGTTCTATTCCGCCAACGTCGACTTTACCTTGCCTCCCGTTGTACCATCCGCCGGGGCAGCGATCATCTGTAATCCGTCTGTTATGTGTGTCGCAACAGGGCGAGAAAGTTCCTTCCTCGGCCCAAAACAGGCAAATATCCCGAAAAAACGAGGCGAGCGGCAACCGGAACCACTTTGTGGGCCGCGAACTTGCGACAATATAACAGGTAGTTCCGCGGGTTGACGGACTGAGCTTCTTTAAACTTAGATCGCGTTCCATTAGCCACGGCCCGATTCGCGCACGATTGCGGTGGAGTAGCCGCCGGGGATGCGCACTTCGGCGTAAACCTTGCCGTCACGTTTGACTCTCCGCACGGCGTAACGGTCAGTGGCTCGGCCTTCACGATCATAAACGTAAGTGCGAAACTCACTGACGTCGTCCCAGCCGAACAGCCCGCTGCGGCTGGTCAGGATGCGCTCCTTGCCGATCACGTAGCCGCTGTGGATTTCCAGCGGCGTGAAGGGGTACATGTGCTCGGTGAGCGTTTTGTGCGTCGCCGAAAAGTTGGATCCGTACCAGGCGTACAAGCAGCCGTAGTCGAGTGCCCTCAACATGATGCGATAGGCGTCGCGTTCGCTGCGCTCGGTGAGGTGGTCGCCCAACGCAATGGGGCTGTAGAGCAGCATTTTTCGGCAGTGGCTGATGGAACCGGTTTCGGTGAAGGCCGGAAACTTGTAATCGGCGAGAGTGCGCGTCCACGGAGCGCCGTTGGTAATGAGCACCGCGCCACGCTGTTGGATGCGCTTGACGTGGCGGGCGCGAAAGTCGCGGCTGAGCAAGGCCACGCTGCCTTTGAGGCGGCGCACACGATGCGTCTTGGAATCGATGTCGGCCGAGCAACCATCGAGGTGGCTGTAAACGAACGGCGTGGTGGACCAACTGAACTCGTCCCAAAACACACCGTCCACGCCGATCCGATCGAGAATCACGTCGAGTACTTTCGCGCTCTCTTGCCCCCAATGCCCTGGCTGGAGTGTCGGGATGTAGAGGCTCATGTAGCTGTGACGTCCCCGGCCGTAAGTGATGTGTTTGCCGGCGGCGTCGAGGGCGCGATCGTCGGCGAAGCGCCGCTTGTTCGGTTCGTGCGTGTCGAGGAAGCTATGATAGTAAATCCCCGTTTTGACGGACCGGTCGGGATACCAGCGGCGGACGCGCTGGTGGAAATCGCGATAGACCGTGTGCGGGCCGGCGACCCAGTCGGTCGAGCGCGCTGGGTGGCCCTGCTTTGTCCGCACGCCGTAGTTCGACTTGACGACGAAGTTGGCGGTCTTGTTTTCTATGAACGACGTGAAAGTTTTGTCCGGCCACTGATAGACCGGCGGCTCGTGGAACATGAATGCGAAGCAGACGTCGAGCGTGAAGTTGGCCTTCAGCATGCGCCGGGCGGCATTCACGAAGGTGTAGAACTTTGGATCGGCAGTTGGCACGACAGCCAACTCTGCCGTATACGTCGCATTCGGCGCGAGCACGAAATAGGGATCTGTGGCCAAGATCGAACCTTCGTCTGCGATCATGGTCGCGTGGACTCGGAACTCGTCGTTCAGAACGACCAGTCCCAGACCGCTGCTGCTGGTGGCGGCGTAGGCGCTGGGGTTGGCGCCGCCCGAGTGCCGGCCCGAATTCGTCGGCATTCTCACTCCGGCGATCCAGACGCCGGTAGCGTCCTCACCCACTGGCGACCGATGACGCTGCATTAGCGGCAGGTTTTCATTCGTCAGGTTCGTGAACGTGTCGCGGACTTCGATCCACTCATCATGTTCGACGAGTTGCCGCCGATGGC
>CAYFJO010000778.1:0-3839 GCA_964343305.1 uncultured Pirellulaceae bacterium
CGTAAAGCACGCGCACATGAATTGCTCGTCTTCATCCTGGATGATTCGGGTCTCCCTGCCCGTGGCCACGTCCCAAAGACGAATCGAATGGTCGCCTTCCGGATAGCCACTTGCCGAAACGGCGGCCCGTCCATCTGGTGAGAATGCCACATCCCAAACCCTACCTCGATGGCCGTGGAAGAAACGAATCGGGTGGGGGGTGGCTTCTCGGTCGAACGCCGATGTGTCAGTTGACCAGAGATAGACCGCGTAGACGGCCGCTGCTGCTATGGTGTCCCCGTCGTCGCTAAACGTCACGTCGTATATCACCCATTCTTCGACCTTTGGGATTTGAAACGTCAGGAGTTCTTGTCCGGTCTTAACGTACCAGAGTTTTACAATTCCATCGCTTCCCCCACTAATCAAACGCTGACCGTCTGGGGACAGGGACACAGTTGTGGAAAGGGGATGAGCCTTGATTGCTTTGGTTGGCTCGCCACGCTGCATATCCCAAAACTGTACCGTTCCATCACTTCGACCGTGGGCCAGTTGCCCGTTATCGCTGACGGCCATGCTCCGAATTCCACCTTTGGTTCTGGGCAGCGATTGCAGTAATTGCCCTGTCTTGGGATCCCACAGCCTAATCCATCCACCGCTTGATCCGCTAACCAAAACTCGGTTATCAGTGGTGAATCCTAAACTCCTGACTTGCCTATCGCCCTCCTTTATGAGGCGCAGCTCCGTAACATCGCCAGGACTCCAGATTCTAACCGTTCCATCGCCACCCCCACTTGCCAAATAGCGGCCGTCAGAACTGTAGACAACGGCTCTTACCCCGCCTTTGTGTGCTTCACGCGTGGCGATCTCTTGGCCCGTTTCCGAATGCCATATCTTCATCGTCCCGTCCGCACTTGCCGTAGCGAACCGCTGGCCGTCATAGCTAAAGGCAACACCATAAACGCGCCCGCCATGACCGGTCACAACACGTTTTCGTTCGCTCGTCGCAGTGTCCCAAACGATTACGTCGTTCCTTGTTCGGTCACCGGCCGCAATCAGCCGGCCATTTGGGCTGATCGCTACCGACACCATTTTCAACGGCGGCTCAGTAGGCAGTGCTATTGGACCCGATTGCGGCCGAGCATTCCACACTTTGATCGTCCCATCGGTTGACGTGCTGGCCAATCGGCTACCGTCAGAACTGTATTCGATCCCGTTAACAATGCCTGTGTGACCCAGCACTGTCGTAAGAAGATTACCTGCTGCATCCCACACTTTGAGCGTATGGTCACGTGAGGCGCCCGCAAAACTCGACCCGTCGGGCGCAAACGCCACGTCTATGACTCCGTCCGTCACCCAACTGGCAACTCTCTGTCCGGTGTCTGAATTGAGTATTCTCAGCAATCCCACCCCTGCCACCACAACCAGCCGGTTTCCATCTGGATTGTAGGCCAGAGACACAATCTGCATTACTTGCCTTACCTGAGGTTGTAACTCGCGGATCACGCTGAGCGAACCGCTATCGAGTGTCTTGACCGCACCATCAGCCAGACCGATGGCGATGCGTTTACCGTCCGCACGCAAGGCGATGGATAACACGCTACTTGAGTATTCGGCGATTGTTGGAGTTTCAGGCTCGTTCAAATCCCAACGTACTAATTGTCCTGGAAGCGTTCTCGTCTCGTCCTGGCGATGCCTGTCGAAACGTCCACTGCCGCTTATCAATCGACCATCCGAAAGAAACTCAACGCATTTGACAGGATGTTGGTGTGCTCGCAACGTGTGCAGATGCTTGCCGTCTGGAATACTCCACAAATTGATCGTTTGATCCTCGGAAGCAGTTGCTAGGACTGTGCTATCGGGGCTGACCGCGATATCGTTAACCGCGACGTCATGAGCTTGCAGAGTGAGCACCTTGTCAAAGGTTTCGGCATCCCACAACCGAATTGAACCATCCAGGTTGCAAGTCGCAAACCACTTTCCATCAGGGCTCCATGCAACTTTCATCTCGGCCTGCGAACCACCCTTGAGTGTCCTCAAATCCGAGTGAGCCCGTCCGTTCCAGTAGTGCCACTCAAATCCACGATAATCGATATCGCCGGTGTTTTCTGGCCTGGTGGATTCGAGTAATTGCAAAACTCGTGCGACGTTTTCTTCATCCCAAGCCTTTTGACAGAGAGCCATGCGAGCAACATAAAGTTGTTCCTGGGCTTGACGTTCGCTCTCCAGCGCACGCTTTTCGTTACGTTGCGCTCGTTCTTCATTCTGTCGTGCCCGCTCTTCGTTCTGTCGTGCCCGTTCTTCGTTTTGTCGCGCCCGTTCGGCCTGTTCGGCTTCCGCGATGGCACGGTTGTTTGCTTCAGCCGCAAATTGACTAGCGCGGATGGCAAAAACAAGGGAAACAACGGTACCAACGACCAGTGACAGAACAACTGTGGCAATCAAACCGGCGATCAACGGGCGACGGCGCACCCACTTCATCGCGCGATGAAGTTGACCGACTGGTCGTGCAACCAGGGGTTCACCCCGCAGATATCGTCCGAGGTCATCGCCTAGTTCGCCGGCTGAGTCATAACGTCGTGCAGGCTCCTTATCGAGCGATTTCAACAACAACGCTTCCAACTCGCCATCGATCGTCCTGCAAACACTGCTCGGCCGTCGCACTTCCTCGTCGACGATGCGGCGCAAGATATTAATTTGCGAGCCTGACAAATCGTGAGGCGAGTGGCCGGTGAGCAAACGAAACAGGATCACTCCCAGCGCGTAAACATCGGTCCGCGTGTCAATGTCTCGGGTTCGACCGGCCGCCTGCTCGGGTGCCATGTAGGCGGGCGTGCCGGCAATGTCGCCCTCCATCGAAACCATGACTTGCGAATCATCTCGAATCAGCGTCTTGGCCAAACCAAAATCGAGCACATGTGGCTGGCCATCGTCGGTGACCAAAATGTTCGACGGTTTCAAATCACGATGAATCACGCCGCGCTGATGAGCATGCTGAATCGCTTCGCAAACCACCCGCATCAATTCGAGAATCTGGCGCTGCGACAGTTGTCGACTCTCTACGGCTTCGTCCAGCGATTTCCCCTCGACCAACTCCATCGCATAGTAACACATCCCGCTGCTGGCGACGCCCGATTCGTAGACCCGCGCAATGTTAGGGTGTTCCAATCGTGCGGCAAGTTCCACTTCGCGTTCAAACCGAAGCTGCGCCTTCTGCGATCCAAAACTGCTGGCCGAAAGGAGTTTCAAAGCAACAGGGCGTTTCGTGCCCTGTTGTACAGCTTTCCACACAACGCCCATGCCGCCTTCGCCAAGTTGGCCTTCGACATCGTAGCCTTCGACGTTGATCACCGGCGAGGATTGAGTCGCAGGTGCCGCAGACTGCCCGCCCGCCAGCATATCCAGCGTTTCGTTGTGAAGTTGCGAGAAGCCCGTGGATGTATCACTGGTTGTTTCCACGGGAGTCGGCACATGAGGTGGGCCTGAATCGTGAGTCTCTTCAATCGTGGACCCTTCGGCGTCGCTCAGCGTTCGCAATCGTTCGCCCAACTCTGGCATCAGATCGCCAAACTTGGCAATCACCTTTTCATCCGGCACGGCGTGGCCCTCGGCTCGCTTTCGGATGACCGCCGCGATGACTTGTTCTAGCCGGTTGGTTTGCGAGCCATCGTGCGGTCCGTTTTGGATAGGAGTGGAGTCGGACATGAGATCTTCATGATTGGCAAAATGAGGCGGCCGTACAATCATTCTACGGCCGCCTTGGTATTTTCACATCTACTCAACGTAATTCCAGCCTGCGAGGCGAGTATAGAAGTCATACCGACCATAAAGGAATTCTAGGGTGTTGGAGTACTGCGACTCAC
>CAYFJO010000779.1:0-3831 GCA_964343305.1 uncultured Pirellulaceae bacterium
TGGCTCTACTTTCTTGTTCATGTTATGTCTTTCGTCGGTGAGGATGATGTGGAAGAGAGCGACTTCAAAAAGCCCGGCCGGCATCCGTGCCAACCGTGCGGAAGTTTGAGATCAACTCGATTCTTCGATCGAGTTATCACAAGCGATGTCTCGATCTGCTTCCTTGTCTGCGACGTACTGAAGGGCGCGACTAAGCACAGCAATTGCGACCGGGAGATCGGCGAGGGTAAAGGTACTTGTGCTCTTCCACTCGCCTTCACTGTCCTTGTAGCGCCGTTCGAATTTGACAGCGCGGATGGATCTTGTACCCCCTTCGGTCTCGATTTCATTGACGAACACGCTGCCAGAAATAGGACCAATTCGAATCACTCGTTCAGGTTTCATCAGACACCTCACTTGCAAAGAGTGACAAAGTTAAGCGCACGTGCGCTCGGAAAAACAAACGCAGGTGTCTGGGGCGCGGAGATCTGGCGCCCAGAGCAAAATAGGCGACTGACGAGTCAGTCGTTGGCAAGTTCACTTGCCCTTCATCGGTGACAATGCACGTGAGCGAGATCCTACCCACTTCCAGTGCATCCATCCGATGGCTAAGAGCGCCTGGTACGGCAGACGCTCTTATATTACCTCTCTGACTACGACGCGAGTTCCAGCTTGCGTTCAATCGCTCGAACGCGGTACGTGAGTTTGTAGATTTTCTCTTCAAACTGCGCCGTGCGGTCAGAAAACGCTCCTCGCCCATTCCTGCAACTAGAAATCGCACCGGTGCTTCGGCAATCACGTTTGTGTCGACAAAGACGAGATCGGGGTTTCGCGGGACGAACAGATAGCGGTCGAAGGCACCTTCGGGCGAATAGATGACTGAAACGGCGCTGGTAGGTGCGTCCGTCGAGGCGATCGTCGGCACGATTGCAACGCGACTGCCAGCCTCGTGCCCGACCGCCTTCGCCGTATCGATGACTTTTCCACCGCCCATTCCCATGACGACATCGCATTGCTGTTCCTTGGCAATGCTCGCGAGCCTGGCAATTTCGTCATCACAACATTCGCCAGCAAAGCGTTCAACCGTGAGCCGAAATCGTTCGCTCCACGCGCCTTCGTACTTGGGAACAATTGACTCGGCCGCCGTCCCACCGGCGACGATTAGCGCATTGGTCCCAAGTCGAACAACTTCCTCACCCAATTCACGGAGTGCTCCTTCTTGTTGAACGTAGCGCCCTGGAAAAATTGCGGTCTGCTTCATTGTCATTGCGTCCTGTTCATAGCTTATCTGCTCGTCAGGAACAGGTTACCATAGTCGAGTTACGAATCGAATCATGGGAACTTGGTGCGAATCACAATGCACGCGATCGTTTGCCATCAGCACGGTGATCCTGAGGTCATGCAGTACGAGGAGATTCCTCGGCCGACTCCTTCGGAGCATGAAGTGCTAATTCGTGCTGAAACGATCGGCGTCAACTACGTTGACACCATGCGCCGCAGTGGCAAACATCCTGCTGTGCCCAGCGTCCCTTTCACACCGGGCATCGAGGTGTGTGGTCGAGTTGAGGCGATTGGCTCAGCGGTTACTCGATTCCACACTGAAGATCGCGTCATTGGTCGCTGTGTGACGCACGGCAGTTACGCCGAGTTTGTTTGTGTTGAAGAGCGATTTACAACCGCGTGTCCCGATCAGTTGTCGGCCGAACAAGGCGCTTCACTCTTTGTGAATGGCCAGACGGCGTATCACGCGTTGATCACAATGGGCAAGACACAACCGGGCGACAATGTGCTGATCACAGCCGCCGCTGGTGGCGTCGGTGTATGCGCGGTCCAAATCGGAAAACTGATCGGTGCGAACGTGATTGCCGCTGCCAGCACACCAGAAAAACGAAACTTGGCTGAGGAACTCGGTGCCGATGTTGTCATAGACTACACACAATCCGATTGGCCGAATCACGTACTTGAAGCGACCAGCGGCAGGGGCGCAAACCTGATCATTGAATCGGTGGGCGGCGACGTTGCAGATTCGTGCATCCAGTGTTGGGCTGCGGGCGGGCGGATGGTGATCTACGGCAAGGCAAGTGGAGCACCAGCCCTGGTGTCGGGCAACGACTTGCTGTTTGGCAACCGCACCGTCTATGGCCTTGCCGTGGGACATGTCATTGAAAACGAGTCACTGATGCGCGAAGCGATGGATCAACTCGTTGGTTGGTTGCAGAGTGGCGATCTAAGATCGCAGATTGGTCGTACTTATTCACTTCGAGACGCAGTGCAGGCGCATCAAGATCTACAAAGTCGCAGCACACACGGAAAGCTCGTGCTGATTCCGGAGTCTTCCTGATCGAGTTCAAATGGTGAACGGTGAAAACAATGAAAAACATAAAGAGCGTGGTGACCTTCATCATTGGCGTCGCGAGTGTCGCTTTTATTTCGACCTGCTGTAATGCGGCACAACGCCCCAACATCTTGTTTTGCATCGCAGACGATTGGGGCTGGCCACATGCTGGGGCGTACGGCGATCCTGTGGTGAAGACGCCAGCGTTCGATCGGATTGCTCGTGAAGGTGTGTTGTTTGAACATGCGTTTGTAACCGCGCCATCCTGCACGCCGTGCCGCAATTCGATTCTTACCGGTCAGTGGCACTGGCGACTCGGACAAGGGGCGAATCTGTGGAGCACGTTGCATCCCAAGCATCCGGTGTTTCCGTTGCTGCTGGAAGAAGCGGGTTACCACATCGGACATTGGCGAAAGGCATGGGGGCCTGGCGATTGGCGAGCACTGGGTCGCAAGGAAGATCCAGCAGGAGCTACGTTCAAGAGCTTTGCTGCCTTTCTACAAATTCGTCCGAGTAACAGTCCGTTTTGTTTTTGGCTTGGTGCGTCCGATCCACATCGCCCCTACCAGTGGCAAAGTGGCGCGAAGAGCGGGATCGACATCAGCAAGATTAAACTGCCAGCCGATCTGCCAGATCACGAGACGGTTCGCCACGACGTCGCCGACTACTACTTTGAAGTGCAGCGGTTCGATCGCGACGTGGCAGCCGCGCTCAAATTACTCGATGAATCCGGCGAGGCGGAAAACACAATCGTTGTAATGACCGGTGACCATGGAATGCCCTTTCCTCGCCACAAGTGTCAACTCTACGATTCCGGCACGCACGTGCCACTTGCGATTCGATGGGGAGCCAAGGTCAGGAGCAGCCGTCGTGTAACGGACTTTGTCTCGCTCTCAGATTTGGCACCGACATTTCTCGACGCTGCCGGTGTTTCGACTCCGAAGGTGATGACCGGCAAGTCGTTAATGAAAGTGCTTCGTTCAGAAAAGTCAGGCCGCGTTGATCCCACGCGCGATCACGTGTTGACCGGACGTGAGCGCCACGGGCAGGCGCAAGAAAAACCAATCTCCGGCGGCTTTCCAATGCGAGCCATTCGCACGGATCGCTATCTGTACATTCGCAACTTCGAGCCCAATCGTTGGCCTGGCGGTTGCCCGAATGCGGAAGTCGCATTTGGCGGTCGCGCATACGGTGACTGCGATGGCAGCCCGACGAAGGACTTTGTGATCAATCATCGCGAAGATCCAAAACTCCAACGCTTCTACGAACTTGCGTTTGCCAAGCGACCAGCCGAAGAGCTTTATGACCACGAACAAGATCCCGACCAGCTCACCAACGTCGCATCCAAATCGAAATACGCCGAGGCGAAGAAGGAACTAGCCGATCGACTCATAGCTGAGCTAAGAGACTCTCTCGATCCGCGCGTTGTTGACAACAGCGACGCGTTTGACGGTTTTCCATATCGCCGTCGCGTAAGGCGCAAATAATTCCGGGCAAGTTAAGCCATAAGCCATCAT
>CAYFJO010000780.1:0-3812 GCA_964343305.1 uncultured Pirellulaceae bacterium
CGTTCGACTTTCGAAGCCGTCGTCGCACAAAGGCCGCGGACTTCGAACCTCGTAGACGGATCCGAGTTGACGTAGAGCAGATCCTCTCCCATGCCAAGGCCGATCACGCCCATCCCAATTGGTTCAACCATTTCTGACATCCTGAAGAGTGGTCCACTACAATCACAACTTCGTCTCCTATTTGCAGCGAAAACCGTTAAACTATACACTGTTTATGCTGTATCGAGACTGGATGCAATGCCCTCGGCAGAGTTTGTCGGTTCGAACCTCAATCAAAAGGAGGCAATGACGATGAAAACCCAAAGTTGCATATTGTTAGTGGCGATCTTATTGACGGTCCCGGCTCAGGCTGGGGCCGACGAGGACGCTGGTTGGATCTCCCTGTTCAACGGCAAGGACCTCGGCGGCTGGAAGCTGAAGAAGGAGGACGGGCCCAACGGCTGGACGGTCGACGACGGCGTCTACGTCAACACGCCGCGCAGCACGGACATCCTGACGGAGCGGCAATTCACCGACTTCCACCTGCACGTCGAGTTCATGATCCCCAAGGGAAGCAACTCCGGCGTGTACCTGCGAGGCCGGCACGAAATCCAGATCTTCGACAGCTTTGGCAAGAAGACGCTGCGCCCAGTCGACTGCGGGTCCATTTACGGCCGTGCCGTACCGGCGGCCAACGCGTCCAAGCCGCCGGGCAAGTGGCAGACTTTTGACGCGACCTTGGTCGGGCGGCGGCTCATCGTATACCACAACGGCGTCTGCATCCACAACCAGCTCGATCTCGCCGCTGCGGCCAAGCCCGGCCCGATCCTGCTCCAGGGTGATCACGGCAAAATCTCGTACCGCAACTTGAAAATCAAACCGCTCTCGCGTGACTACGTGGCCAAAGCCAAGGTCTACGTACTCAGCAGCCGGGCCGACGACACCACCGTCATCAGCGTCCCGGAGCACAAGGTGATCGGGAGCATCAAAGTCGGAGGATATCCCCACGGGATCGAAGCGAATGCGGCCCAAACTCGGCTGTTCGTCAGTGCCGAGGCGGAGGATCTGGTCAACGTGATCGACACAGCCACGGACAAGGTTCTCAAGCGAATCCCCGTCGGACCTGAGCCCAACGAAGTCGCCGTCACGCCCGATGGCCGGCTGCTCTACGTGCCTTCGGGATCGACGGGCATTTACGAAGTCGTGGACGTCGAGAAGGGCAAGATCGTGGCCAAGATCAAAACGGGAGGCCACCCCCACAACGTTGTCAGCTCGCCCGACGGCAAGTACATGTACCTCTCGCCCTTGCGCGAACCCGAGAAGATCTTCATCGTGGAAACGGCGACGCACAAGGTCGTGCGCGAAATGCCCTTGGGAGGCCAGGCGCGGCCCATCGCGATCAACCGGGGCGGGACACGGCTCTTTGTCGAGTATGACCCGTTCATCGGCTTCGTGCAGGCCAAGATTCCCGAGGGTGAGATCCTGCACCGCGTGCCCATCGACCTGCCGGCGGAACAGCGCGATGTCCCCAGCCGGTGCCACGGCATCGGAGTGACTCCCGACGGGAAAGAGGTGTGGGTCTGCGACGTGAACCACGAGTTGGTAGCCGTCTTCGACGTCACCAGCGATCCGCCCAAGCAGATCACGTTGATTCCCACCAAGGGCCATCCCTACTGGATGACCATCTCGCCCGATGGGAAGTACGCCTACGTCTCCAACACGGACACCGACGTGGTGCAGGTGGTGGACGTGGCATCCCATAAAACGGTGAAGTGGATCGACGTGGGCAAGAGCCCGAAACGCATCCTGGCAGTGACGGTCCCGCAGTTTTGACAAACTAACCGGGAACGCGCAGCCACAAGCTTCCCAGTTTGTGAGCTATGTTGCGAGGGTTTGTTTGGTGAGGAGTCGTGGCAATGTCAAGGTTTATGCTCATTGCATCTCCCCTGCTCGTTGCAGGAGCATTCTCTGTGCTTGCTGCCCAGGAAGAGAAGAGTAAGTCAAGGGAGAAGAGCAAAAGCCAGGCAGAAAACAAGGCAGCCAATAAAGGCACGATTCAGGGAAAGGTCGATAGCCCATGGGTTAAACGAAGTCCGGCAGTAGTGTATCTCAAGGATGTACTAGGCAAGTTCCCCTCGCCGAAGGAAAATCCGATAATGGACCAGCGGGGCTTGAGGTTTATCCCCCACGTGCTTCCGGTGCTGGCCGGTTCCACGGTGGATTTCCCCAACAATGACAAGGTGCGCCACAACGTCTTATCTCCGTCGTATAGCGCCAAGCAGTTCAACCTGGGGATCTATGCGGCAGGGCAGTCAAAACAGGTGACGTTCGATCGTGTCGGAGTTGTTCCTGTGCTGTGCAACGTCCATTCGGAGATGTTCGCGTTCATCCTCGTGCTATCCAACCCGTATTTCGCCGTGACTGACAACCAAGGGAACTTCAGCATCAAGGACATCCCAGCCGGCACCTACACGCTGACGTTTTGGCACGAGAAACTCCAATCGAAGTCCGGAAAGGTCCCCGTGAAGGCCGGAAGCACAATCCGGCAAACGTTTAGCAATTTGAAGAAAGGCCGTTACAACGAGGACCTTTGACGGCGGCCCTTTCACCTGCGCTTTGTCGTCGGCATTGAGTTTGGAAAGTTGGACCATGCGAAGACGCATGTTGCTGAGCGTTTCGACAATCTGTCTGGTTGCTGTGGCGCTGATGGTGACGGCAAGAATCGCGAAGCGCGGCAGTGACGCAGGCATGCAGGCGGCTCCGATGGACTCGGCGAGCCTGGAAGCGGGCCGAAGGCTGTACCAGACGTATTGTTGGTTTTGTCACGGCGCGGGAGGACATGGCGACGGGCAGGTGGCAGAGTTTTTGATCGTTAAGCCACGAGATTTTACTCGCGCCCAGTTCAAGATTCGTTCCACGCCGCACGGGGCCTTGCCCACCGACCAGGATCTTTTCCTTGCGATCACCCGCGGTGTGCCCGGTACGCACATGCCCGGCTGGCACACGCTAAGTGAGCAGCAACGGTGGCAGCTAGTGGCCTACATCAAGAGCCTCTCGGACCAGTTCCATTCGGTCGGCGCCCCACCTGCCGTGGCAACTGGCGATCCGCTGACTGATAGCCCAGCAGTGGTCGCTCGCGGTCGCCAGCTCTTTGAGCAAGTCAAGTGTTGGCTTTGTCACGGTCAGGAAAGCCGCGGCGACGGGCCAATCACCACCGCGCTGGTGCGACAGTGGGACATGCCTTTTCGGGCAAGGAACCTGCGGGACGGCGCCAGTTTCAAAGGCGGCTCCACAGTGGAAGACATCTACCGCACCATCAGCACCGGGTTCAACGGCACGCCCATGGGCTCGCAAGTGCATCTGCTTAATGAACAAGAGCGGTGGCACGTGGCTCACTACGTGGCTTCGCTGACCAGCCAAAGGTTGCCGCGGAATGAGCTGGTAGAGAGTGGTGTCTCGTGGCAGCGAGGGCGATGGGTGTTCTTCGGCAAAGGACGTTGCATCATTTGCCACAAAGTCGAGGGCAAGGGGATTGGCACTCGCGGCCCGGACCTGGACGAACTGGGTGTGGTGGCCGCCACGCGGCGCGAGGGGCAGAGTGCGGCCCAGTACATCTTTGAATCCATTGTCAAACCACATGAATTCCTGGTTCCCGATTACCCGAAACAAATGCCGCAGATCGGCCGCGAGGCTATCTTCTTGGAGCCGGACGAGGTCCGCTCCGTGGTCGTTTACCTCGCATCCCAGGGCAAAGGTGCCGCGCCGGACCGCAGCGAATTGGCGCGACTCCCACATCCCCTGGCTCCAGATTCGGCAGCGACTGTGCTACCAGA
>CAYFJO010000781.1:0-3812 GCA_964343305.1 uncultured Pirellulaceae bacterium
GTAGTCCAGAGCCACCTTGTAGCCAGCCTGCTGCAATAAATCGTGTGCCTGCGTTTTGTTTTTTGGGCTCAGCTTGTCCTTGCCGTCGAGCAATTCCTCAAGCTGTGTCATGGCGGCTTTCGCATTGCCTGCCTCTAGTTCGCGCTGGGCGACGGCCAGCGGACTGGCGGTCGGCTGGCTCCAGACGATCAGCATCAGCATCGCGGTGATCGCCGCCAGCGTTGTCCAGAGAGCCCAGTTCGGCTTCCGGCTTGATACCGCAGCAGGTGCAAGCTCGACGGCCTCTTGGACTTCTTCGACGTCCGGCAGCAACAGCGCTTCGGCCTTGACCATCGCGGCAACTTCCCGCCGACAGTACGAACACTCGGCCATATGTTCAATCAATGCCGCATGCTGGTCCTTGTCCAGTTCGCCGACTGACCAGGAGATCAGCAATTCGTCATCGTCGACGAAGTGCGAATTGTCGGAATTCATTCTCGAATCGACAGCCGATTCGAACAGATCCAGTAACCGTTGATGTTTGGCTGAATCGTTCATCGCTCGCTCTCCTCGATGCTCACTTCCTTGAGTGCTTCGATCAGAGCAGCCGCGAAGTCGGCCTGACTTCCGGGCAACAGTTCCAGGCACTGCTGAAAAGACTCGCTTTGCTGTTTGACGGCGGCATGTTTTTCTGTCAGCTCCCGTAGTCGCCTCAGAGCCGCCTCGCGTCGCCGTGTGATCTGGCCGGGATGCACTCCCAAGATCGCAGCCGCATCCTTGCCCTTGAGCCGGTCGATGTAGAGCAACGCGAGAATCAGACGATCTTCGGCTTTCAACTCAGCCAGTGCCGCTTCGATGATCACGCGAAACAGCCCGACGCATTCCTCCCGAGCGACCTCCTCGCTGACGAGCGAGTTCTCACCCGTGGTTGCCAACATTTCGTCGACCTCGGCCCCCTCGGGAAGTGGGCGACGGCGCAGGAAATTCCAAAGAACCGTCCCCAGCCAATTCCGCAGAGCACATTTGCCGATGAAGCAGTGCAGCTTGCCCGGCGGTTTGGTATAGCCTGCCAGCAGATCGAGAAACTCGCTCCACCAGTCGTCAGCATCGTGGCGAAAGCGGCTGTTCACTTTACCCGAGAGGTTTTTTGCGTAATCGAAATAGTCGGCTTGAAAACACTCGACGGCTCGGTTTTCCTTTTCTGTCATCGCGACAGCCAGCACAACATCGTGCAGCGGGTCGCCGCCCAGACTTCCGCCACGCTGATATCCGCGCCCGCTCTGGATTTGCCGGGCGACCTGGCAACCCTCGATAGGTGAAGTCTCAGCCGCCTGCGACCAGTGGTGACTCCAGCACTGCCAGAGCCGCTTGACGTACTGCGGATAACCATCTCGGCTGGCCGTAACCGCCGCTTCGCAAAAACCTTCGGAGTACTCCGCTGTCCAGTCGTCAAGCTGCTCGCTCAGACGGATGCAGCCATACTGCCAGGGATTCATGCCGGGCTGGTCCCGCAGCCAGTGTTTTTCGTCTTCGATCATCTGATTGATCCGCTTACCAAGCATCTGTGATTCCGAAAACGAAGAGGCGGTCTACGACAATTAATTGCGCGGTTCCGCAATACTTTTCGTAACTCGCGCGGGGCGGCGGCTTCCAAGAGTTAGAGAGCGGAGTCCAAGGACGACGTGGTCGGGCAGGTTTTTCAAAATACTGTCCGTCAGCAAGGGTATCCACCCTGCTGGTTAGGGGGCGCCTTGAGTTTACCGCGTGCAGCGGCAATGTCCACCAGAAAGAGGCGGGCGTTGAGGAACATGCCCCGGATTTTTCGAAATCGTACAGGGCTTGGCGGGCTTGGCCGCTAGAAAATGAGCCGCTTCCAGAGATCGCGGCGAATCCCCGTTGAATTGGCTTGACCGGCATGCGCGCGCCACGCTTTGAGTGACGTGGAAACTCGAGAGAAATCGACGATTCCATTCTTTTTCTCCCACTGCAACTTGCGAATGCGTCGATTGAACCGGCGTATTGTTTCCTGCTTCAACCGCCGCCCTTCTCGAAACAAACGAAATCCCAGAAAAGGAACACCACATCGCGAAGGATGCAGGTGTGTTTTGTCAGCATGAAGTCGCAGTCTTTGTTTTGCAAGAACGTCAATAATCGCCTCCTTCCACTGCCAAAGTTGGTCTTTCGAATCACCGAATAATAGCAGATCATCGGCGTAGCGCACGTAGCCGGGGACCTGCAGTTCTTCCTTGACGAAGTGGTCAACAGGATCGAGAAACACGTTCGCAAAGAACTGGCTTGTCAAGTTGCCGATCGGCAACCCTCGCGGTCGCGTCACGGCGAAGAGGTCATCGCCTGGGAACCAATACTGCGAGGCTTCCTTGGCGAGTACACCCTCGCCAGATTTCAGAATCTTTGCGATCAGATCTACCGTGTGCGAGTCGCGGATCGTGCGCGCCAGCAGATCAAAGAGCACGGCATGATCCACGTTGGGAAAAAAACGAACGATGTCCGTTTTGAGATACCAGTCGTAACGCCTCAGAAAACGCTGTGCTCGTACGATGGCCCGGTGTGTTCCCTTACCTCGCCGACATTCATAGCTATCGTAGATGAACCGTCGCTCAAAGATTGGTTCCAGCACGTTGACCAACGCGTGATGCACGACTCGATCACGGAACGGGGCGGCACTGATCTTGCGACGTTTGGGGTCGGTGATCACAAAATGGTGATAGTCGCCGGGCGTGTACGTGCCCGCGACCAGTTCACGTTGCAGCCGAACCAGTTCCTCTTCCCAGGCGAAATCGAAGCGTGTGGCCACTGACTTGTAGCGTTTCCGCCGGCGGCATTTTCGATAGGCCAGCAGCAGATTTTCCCAACGGACAACCTGCGGCCAGAGATTTGAATAAGTGCGTGCCATTCGGGTCAGCCTGCAAAAAAGACGGGCGGGGACATTCGCCTATTCGGCTACCAGCCCCAGCCCGTCACCGCGGCTTTGGCATCGCTCGGTAGCAAAACACTTCGCGATACGCAGGATACGGACCGTGTCATCCTCTTGGCACAGGCCGGGCGTGCTTCAGTTACGATGAACTGTGCAGACCCCGCATCGGGCAGTGTTGATGATTGGGGAAAACTACTCCACGACACACACAACACGAAAGCCGTTGTTGTTGTTACGGTTCGTGGGAGTGTTCCTGTTCCGATTCGCGGCACGACAGTTCTTGGCGTTGTTGTTCCAGGACCCGCCACGCAACACGCGAAGCGAACCACTATCGTCGGTCCGTCCCCTTGATCCAGGCGCCTACCAGGCGCCCAAGCTGGTCGAGCTGCGCGGCGGCAAATTTCACCTGCGTCCCGGCCAGTAATTCCAAATCATACGCGAACCGCAGCAGAGCCCGCAAGCAGACCAACCTTCCGTCCGCCCGCTCCAACCATTCTTGTCGAATGCGCCCGCGTGCTTGGTTCGCCATCAAGATAGCCTCCTGGAACTCAAAACCGATAGTTTCCAGCTTCGCAGTGTACGTATGCCGGAGATTCTTCGGGAATCGCTGCGTTCGCTGGATCAACCACAACAGGAAATCGTGCGTCTTCACAAATAATGGGGTATCTGGAGTTTTCATTTCTATATCGCGCGCCGAGGCTGCGCCTCGACGCGTCAGAGAGACAGAGGACAGAGTTTCAGAGTACAGAGCAACAGATTACAAGGATGACTGGGGAAAACTACTCCACGACACACACAACACGAAAGCCGAAGTAGTGGAAACGGCTCGAGGGAGTGTCCCAGAACCGACCCGCGGCACGACAGAGCCTGGCGAAGTAGAACCAGGACCCGCCACGCA
>CAYFJO010000782.1:0-3778 GCA_964343305.1 uncultured Pirellulaceae bacterium
TGAACGCAAGTCCTTGCGCAGCAACCGGCAGTGCCATTCGTGTCAGGAACCTTTTCCCCTCCTCTTTTCCCCTCACCTTTTCCCCTTTTCCGCGTCCTGGTAGAAAAAGGGGGCATCCCAGAGCCAAAGCAATTCAAACCTCAAAACCGAAGTTTGGATCCAAGTTCGTTGCCTTTGTACGAACACGAAGTACGCCGTATGTAATTTGTTCAAGTGGGTCGTCGTATGTGCCAGAGACGATCTGTCTTTCGGTGACATCGGAAGGCAAGAGTCTTTGGTATGTTTCGTTGAATACTGCCCTTGTACCAGCAATTGTTTCCCAATCTTTGCCACGCGCGAGAATGCAAATGCCTTCATTAAGCGCGCCAATCTTAACCAGCGCTTGTCCATGCTCACAATCTTTTTTTGCTTTTTGCGACAAAGCGAGTTTTATCGGACGACTTTGAAAGAGAACGTCGTGGTTGGAATCCGCGAGTTGATTCAACATCGTATCGATCGCTTGGATACTATCATTTGTGATGGCCGGGAAACCCAAAACGGAAATCAGTTTTTCACCAATGTTGCCTTTTGCAAAGCCGAACAGTTTTTGCCACCAATTCGGTTCACGGTGCTTTACGACCTCGAATGAAAGAGTTGCAAGTCCGCCTGGGACTTCAATTGGCCTCTTCGAGAATGCTCTGTGGAAGTCAACCTGAAAATCCTTTGGTTTCGACTTGCCTCTTCCTCGTTCAAATAACCGAAGACCTGCCGCTATTGACCAATAGGCCGTTTCAAATTGATCCGAACGCGATCGTTCGTCTTTGCCCATGTTTAGCCGAATCGTCGCTCTTGTGTTTCTTTCAACGTTTTCGTCTGCTCCAATATTAAACGCAAGCAATTCAAGACGAACCAAAACATCAGGGTTGTTTTTGCTTCCTTTGAGTTTCGGTTTCACCATGCACGGTTCGAGAATCGTTTCGGCGCCGGCGGATGGGTTGAGCTGAAAAATGAAGAATTGGTTTTGCATGTCACTTGCGTTAAATGACCCAACTCCTGAATACGAAATAGCATCCGCCGCGTTGAGTCGTGCGGTATCTGCCGCGTGGAAAACACCTAATCTTGTTTTCCTGCCACTATGCTCCGACATCGCCAGGCTACCAGGCGGGCAAAATGAGGACATACTGAATGTTGCAACCGATATGGGTCTGGTTGTTGGGGGTAATAATAGATTTGATTCGACAATTGATGCGGGGCTCGAAGTTCGACCGCCAACATTTACTCTTACGCACACAGGAGCGCTGATGTGGGATGCACTTGTGGGCCCTAAAAGGCGAGTTTTTCGCGCGGGTATGTTGCTTACGGAGATCTTTCCAGGAGAGGGAATTCGCAAAGTCGTATTAAGAGACTTTTTGGCGGTACCGTGGCGAACCGCTCCAACCTTCGTCGATATCAATTGTGGTGTTAATGCTTGGTCTGGTCTAAAATTGAACATACTCATGATTCACCAAAGTGACTGATATGTTGGAATTCCAGCGCTACGATAACCTTCATATGATCGAATTGCAACGATCCGAAACTACAAAAGCATTAGTGAAATGTTGTGTTTTCGGATTTCGTTACGTATCCTTCCTTTTTACAGGCATGGCTGATGCAGGCGTCGCCGCTGGGATACTCGAAGCGATCCAACGATTCCGCCGTCATTGTAATGCTGTAACCAGGCGCGGTTGGTGGACAGGTCTAATTCTTTTGGCAGGTTCTTATGGTATTCGTGCCCTTTTATCACGCCTCGGGGAGAGCGGATGTGTATTCTCCAGTGCATTAGGGTTGATGAGCGTCGAGACGCGATTACGACTCTTCGTTGATCATCGCGTCGCGACGTTTTTCGGCATCTTGGCGGACCAAAGCGATGTGGCTTCGCCAGTGGTAGACTTCGCGCTGTAAATGAGCTGGAATCTTTCGCGACAGTCGCTCCATCTCCTGCTGCATCCCATTGAGCGCTTCAAGTTGCTCTTCGAACTCGTCCAGGCTCTTTGCCTTGGACAGTTGCGTCTCTGCGTCGCGTAGTGCTCCGTAGTGTAATTTCAATAGATGATTGATGCGATATTGATACAGCGCGGGCAGCAACTTGGCGATGGGCAACCAGAGCATTAGCAGCGGGACCAAAATCAATTGCAGCTTGAGAATCCAGCGCAGGATTGCATAGGGAACCAGGCGAGACAGCCACGACTCGCCGGACCTTAAAAACTGCTCGGCCGACGGATGCAACGGAATATCAACTCGGTCACCACGGGGAAACTCGCCCGGGTTTTGGAGTACATCGCCGCGACGATGGATTTCTTCGGCCGCTTGCAAAACTTGTTCGACCGCACGAGGGTGCAAGTCGTCGCGAGCAACGAGCATGGCGGACGTCGCGAGCAGATGAAAATCTCGGCTCGGTAGGTTTGCCTCAAGGTCGATCGAGCCTTCGCCCAACGTCACTTGGCGAAGATAAGCAAAGTTACGTGAATATGCTAACGACCGGCGAAAATCGAAGAGATTGACATTGGGATCGACAAGCAGTTTTTGTACCTGCGGACTTTGATAGGTCAGCGCAAAAAACGCCACGTCGATGTCGCCGCGGATCAAGGCGTCGGCCGACTGCGGCATGTTCATCGTCGAATCGGCGTTGTCAACGTTAACGCCGTTGCCAATCAGCAGTCGTTGGGCGATCACTTGAGTGCCACTTCCATGCGGACCAAGGGCCATCTTTTTGTCTGTAAAACCGGAGAGATAATCGACGGACCCAAGCTCCGCGCGGTAGAAGACCCAGATCGGTGCCGGATAGATCGCCGCCAGTGATCGAACGTCGACATCTTGCGTATCGACATCCTGAAAAATACCTGTCTGGACAAGTGCCAGGTCAACCTCGTTGTTGATCAGCAACTCGAGATTTTCTCGCGATCCCGACGATCGAACCAGTTCTGCATCGAGGCCAAGTGATTCGAGTTGTTTCTTGTATTCGTCTCCGAACTTTGCAAAAGCGCCAAGACTAGGGTCGCCGGTTGCAATGCGCAGTTCATGTGGCGGACCGCTTCCCATGAGCCAGAAGTTCAGCGCGACCAACGACAGAAAAAGAACTAGCACAATCGACCAGGTAACGAGCTGGCGAATTCGATAACGTTTGAGGTAGTTACTCATGTTCTTGACGAGAGTGAGATGGACAATACGAATATAGCCACGCCCGTCTTTGTGTCATACCGGCAGCATCGATGGATTTCGGCTTGCCTTCCTGGCTAAAATGGAATCATGTCCGAATCCGACGAAGCGATCGCGACCACTTTGCGTGACCTTGGTGCGGTGCTGCGGTTGAACAAAAACGGCAAAATCCTCGTACTGGATTTCAGGCCGGTTAAAGACCTCGTGAGTGATGTGGTGATGGCGAACGTCATGGCGAAGGTTGAGCAAGTCGATCGTCTTCGAGAACTCTATCTCGATGGCACGGTCGCCGCCGACAACTCGCTCGGACATCTCATTGGACTTGCCAAGCTCACAACGCTTGATTTACAAAACACGGCTATCACCGACGCAGGAATCGCTTTGTTGAAATCGTTGCCATCTCTTAAACTTCTGTTACTCAACGGTACCCAAGTCACGCGCGAGGGCATCGCCGCCGTTCGCAAAACGATGTTGAACACACGAATCGCATTCACTGGATAACGCCGATGGACGATCAACCCAAACAAGACAAAATGGTACAAGAAGACGCGGTACAGGAAGACGCAGGGTCAAAAAAGGGGTCAGAACTATTTGATGTTGGGTG
>CAYFJO010000783.1:0-3778 GCA_964343305.1 uncultured Pirellulaceae bacterium
TGGTGAGAAAAACAGCAACGCAACTTAGTCGTTGCTTGTGGGTCAAAGACGACCCGCCCGCATCGCCTCATCTTGGTCGAGTAAGGCTCCGCGCAATGAGCATGCGGTTTGTAAGATCCCTCAACCCGCGGCGTTTTTAGACTGTCGACGCCAAATGAGGACGGCCAGCCAGAAGCAAAAGACCTGGACATCCAGCGGCACGTCTTTCGGCATGTTGATCGTTGCCTTTCTGGTGAATATGTGCCGTGTTCCAATGTCGCCGATTTCAATGCCGTTTTCGTAAACGCCGAAGGTTCGACTAAACAGTGACAATGCCTTTAATTCGATCACTCGGCCCGCAAACCGCACGCTGAACCTCCTACGGAACACACTTGGCTTGTCCGCCTCGGCGACAGCCTTGCCGTCACACTCGGCAACAAATGGACCGAAACTCAGAGCTTGCCGGTACAGGACATAGGACTTGCGGCCAACTTGCAACGATCCAGTGTTCCTGAGCCAACTAACCTTTACCGTCGCAACGATCTTGCCGTGCTCTGAAACGGTGTAGTTCCAACTGAAGCAACTTGTGGGCTTGGCTGTTAGCATGAACTGAATCGTGCTGAGTGATTGAGCGCAGGCGAGGTTTCCGGCGGGGAATCCGCGATTCTGGATCAACTTCTGTGACGTTTGAAAAAATTTCCCCTCAGCGAACCTGATCACTGGATCGAGGTCGCCGAGGGGTGTACTCCTGGTTTTTTGCTGAAGCCGGGAGTACTCCACGATGTATCATGAATTGTTGCGCGATGCCACCTTTTGGTCGTTTCTTTTTACGATTGATCAGGATCTCGCCCAAGAATGCCGTAAGCAAGCGTGTCCCTGCGGGGGACGGCTGCACTCTGCCAAGTATCCGCGGAAGCCGCGGGGCAACCCTGACGACCTTCCCGACGAACACTGTCGCAGGCTGAGCTTTTGCTGCGATCGCGATGGCTGCAGGAAGCGAACGACACTACACGAATCGTCCACCAAGCATCGCCGCTCGTTCTCGGTGAACGTGAAAAAGGGCTGTTTCTACTGCCAAAAATGCCATCACAGCGGGGACCAATTCAAGCTCTGGTCGGAAGTTATCGGACTACCAATCCGGCAAGCGACAATCGAACTGTGTCGCCAGCTCGGTTGCGACGTCCCATGGATGCACCGCTGGTGACAAGCACTTCACAACATCTCAAAACGGAACAGAGATAGAAGAGGCCACCAGCACTCCTCCCCGCAGCAACAAATTACGACAAATTCCGTGTTCACATGTCACCCAATGTGTCATGGGGCGCGTGAGAACCAGCCACTGATGGGCGCGCCAAAACCGGCCAGTGAATTGGTCGGTTTAGATGATCTTTTTATGTATCATCGTAAGAACTTTTTCAAGTCACCTTTGCGTGATTTCATGTTGTTCATCCCGGTGGGCGCGTTTGGCTGGTTTAGAATTGACGGTATTTGCGTCCCTCTGATTCACAAAGCGGCGGTCTCAAAACCTGCTTCGCTGACGACTTTTCGGCGTCTTGAATTCCGCCACGAGTTTTCCGGAATGCTAAACACGTGAATTGCCGTAAGTTGCCAATGATCTGTGACTTAAAGCAGAAAACGAACGTATTTCAGGAGCCCCTACGTCCGTCCAGGAGTCTACGACACGGCCCAATAGGTGCTCAGGAACGGACACGCTGAACCTCCGATCCACCACATCTGTAAGAGTTCAGCTAGAATCTTGCCTGATGCCACAGATGAATACTTGCCATCGGAGCATTTTTTTTGGAGCGACTGGATGCACGGCCATAAGTCTAGTGACGTGTTAGCAGGACTTATGGTCGCTGCTTGCGAAAAGAGTTCCGTAGGGTTGCAGAATTGGCACTTCTTGGGCCGCTTGTTGACTTACAAGCTAATTGCGTGCCAGCACCGGCGACCATCACCTAACTCTCGGTGTTGCAGTTAATTGTGCGATTTGCGCTACGCAATTGCCTCCGATGCTTTGTCAATTTGTCAGAAAAGTGGGTAGTGGGTGATTTTGCGTTTTAGA
This sequence comes from uncultured Pirellulaceae bacterium, assembly GCA_964343305.1. Taxonomy (GTDB): domain Bacteria; phylum Planctomycetota; class Planctomycetia; order Pirellulales; family Pirellulaceae; genus CAYFJO01. Next base: position 2,045 of record CAYFJO010000783.1, read on the forward strand.
AGCCCGGCTTTTTCGGAAAAGCCGGGCTTCTTTTCTTCAAAGTCACCCACTACCGAAAAGTGTTTGAACTTTTTACAATTGCAGACGTTGGCATATCGCCTGAACTTTAATTGACGTTGGACCGTCTAATTGTGGTAGCGTATCTTCAAGCGACCATCGACCAAGCCATTAGCGATTTTGATCGTCGTCGCCTTCGTAGCTGTGATCTCGCCGGTCCACCAATTGAAGCCCTTGAGATCATGGCGTCCGATCTTGCTCTCGCAGCAGAGGACTAATGTGTCACTTCATCTCCTTCTCCCGCCCAGATGTCATCAAAGACAGCACTCGATATCCAAACGCAGCCGCATTCCGTCGAAGCAGAACGAACCACGATTGGCGCGCTTCTACTTGATTCCCAGCGCATCATAGATGTTGCTCCAATCCTCACACCAAACGACTTTTACGATCCTATTTACGCTTCCATCTACGAAGCCATCGAACGACTCTACGATGAACAAAGCCCCATTGATTTTGTCACGGTTTCCGATGCACTCAAAAGTAATCAAAAACTTCAGCAGATCGGTGGGTCTGCCTTTCTCGCTGAACTCACAGCGGAAGTGCCCACTTCATCCCATGCAGAGCGGTACGCTGAAATCATCCGCGAGAAAAGTCTGCGCCGCCAGCTTCATAAGGCAGCAACGAAGATTGCCGACTTTGCAAAGACAGATGAAAGCACTTCGCCAGAGTTACTTGAATTTGCCGAACAGCAAATCCTTGGACTATCACGGCAAACATCTCAAACGAAACCACGCTCGCTTTCAGGACTCGCGCCCGAGCGATATGACCATTACACGACGCTCCACGACGCCGACGATCCCACCGCGCATTATGGCATCACGACCGGATTCGCTGGCCTCGACAATTTGCTCACTGGTTTGCAACCAGGACACTTTATGATCCTCGCCGCACGTCCAAGCATGGGCAAGACCGCACTCGCCCTCAACATTGCTCGAAACGTCGCAGCAGACGAAACAAAAAGCGTCACGATCTTTTCTCTTGAGATGACGAAGGCAGAACTTGCTGACCGTCTCTTTGCAAACATGCTTGGCGTTGACCCGTGGCGACTACGGCGTGGTGACCTCACTGACCAGCAATTCAAAGAAATGGGCACCAAGTTCGATCAACTCAAGGACCACCAAGTATTCATCGATGATGATTCCGACACAACGCTCACAAATCTCCGCAGCAAAGCCCGTCGTCAACAAATCGAACAGGGGATTGATCTTTTGATCATCGACTACCTGCAATTGATTCAGGTCACAGATCGCAACTCGTCAGAAAATCAAACGACCCGCATCACACACATTTCCAATAGCCTCAAGCAACTCGCTCGCGAACTCGATTGCCCGATCATCGTGCTGTCGCAACTTTCCCGTGCATGTGAACAGCGAACCGACAAACGACCTATTCTCTCCGATCTTCGTGATTCTGGTTCCATTGAGCAGGACGCTGACAGTGTTCTCATGATGTACCGCGAAAGCTATTACTTTGAGGACTGTAACAATCCTGAAACCACCGACATCTATCTGCGCAAGAACCGTCACGGCCCCACGGGACACGTTGAACTGCAGTTCAATCAAGAGCGTTTACAGTTTCAGTCATTCAAAATCTGATCCAAGCAAATGACGGTGGACCAGATTTCAAGACCCAGATTCATTTGCTGGAGCGAGCGCCGTCACATCGAGTGTGTGGTTG
>CAYFJO010000784.1:0-3774 GCA_964343305.1 uncultured Pirellulaceae bacterium
CCTGTTGCAGTTCCGCCTCGCGCTGCTGAAGCTGCTCCAGCATGGTGCGCTGCTGGCTGACGGTCTTGTCGAGTTCGGCGTTACTGCTAGCCAGATCCGACTCTTGCTGTTGGATCTGGTCCAACATGGAATTGAAGCCATCGCAAAGAACACCCAATTCGTCGTTGCTGTGTTTTTCAACACGGATGGAATAGTCGTGCTCAGCCGAAACCGTTTGGGTCGCGTCGGCCAAGGCCTGAATCGGCCTGGTGATCGAGCGGGCAACGAACAGGCCAGTAACCAGCAAGAGCACCGGCACCGATGCCGCCAAAAAGACCAGTACAAGCAAGTTGGCCGTGCGCTGGGTCGCATCCGCCGCACGACGACTGGAGTCAGCCAAATCCGAGGACGCCTCTCTGAATGATAGTGTGTGGTCTAATAGCCGTCTAACCAAATCATGTTTTTGAATTTGCAAGAATTCAGTCTTCTCATCGCTCGCTCCCGCAAGTTCTTCCCGATTCGCGATGAGCCGACGAAAGAGGCCGTCGATCTGCTTGTGTTCCTCGTGCATTTGGTTCAACAGCGGCTGATCCTTAGCGTTCGGCGCATTCATTTCGGAGAGTTTCGCCGCTAGATCTTTGTGCTTCGACAACCACTGCTGTCTGGGCCGATCCGCGCCGAATTCTGACTGGTAGAGATACCGGTGTGCCAGCCCGTCGAGTTCAAAGACATCTTTGACCATGCTCTCGGCGGCGTTCTCTCGGCGTCGCGCATTGTCGATGCGCCGGGCAGAATGGAAGACGGTGCCGGCGACCAACACAGCCAGGGTCACCGGCAGGATGGCCAACATCCGCAATTTGTTCGTAATCTTCATAAACGATGCTGCGGACGAATGTGCTTGTGATGCTCACTTTTCGATTGTCACGGTATCCGGCTTCGCCGATCTCAGCGACTCTAAATGAATGTAATCAAGATAATTTGGAATCTCGGTTTTCGCGACCAATTCGCTTCTGGTGGCCCACAGCGCTTCCTCTTCCAGCGTTCGAATGAGAGCCTGGTCGAGAGACATCTCAAATACAAAGTCATCCCACAATGCCGCGGTCACATCCTGGTCCAATTCGAGCCGCTCGGCGACCAAACGCTGAGCTTCGTCTCTGTTCTCTCGAATCAACTTGGTTGCGGCATCCGTTGCTCTCAAAAATCTTTCGAGAACTTCGGGATGCGCGGCGGCATAGTCTTTCATCACCATGAAATTGAAGGTCTCTTTGTAGACATCAGAACTTGGCAGCCTGATGGCTTGCTCCCCCAACAGATTCTGAGCGTTGTACCCATGGGGCTCCCAGATGACAATGGCATCCACCTCTTCCTTGTCCAAGGCAGCCGGCAGCTCGTTCGGACGGATATTCACTTCCTCAACGTCTTCGGCCCGAATGCCGTTATCCGTGAGAAACGCGTTCAAAAAGAACTGGCCGGTTGTTCCCGCGGGTGTCCCCACTTTCTTGCCTTTAAGGTCCGCGGCTGTGACGATGCCTTTGTCTTTGCGCGCAATGACTTTCACGTCCTCGTAGGAATAGACGAACGTGGCAAAGATCGCAAAGTCCGCTTCGTCTCGACGAAAGCTGTTGAACATGATCGGTGTGGGAGCAACCGTCGAGATGTCGACGCCCTCGCCGTTGAGCATGGCTTCGAAGCTCACTCTGCCTGACGGGAATGGTTTGATGGTGACATCGAGTCCTTCCTTTTCAAACAAGCCTTTCTTTTCGGCCACCCAGACGGCGGCGGTCAACATGCTGCTTTCCGCGCCGATGGTTACCTTTTGCAATGGACTGTCGGGCTTCGGGTCACTAGAGGACCCACAACCCAGCATCGTGCAAGCGACCACAACCAGTCCAAAAGCGATGATGTTCGTTTTGGGTTTCATTTTTGAAACACCTTTCGCGCGAATTTTCAGGCCCCAATGAAACCCGCCATCTTGACGACAAACGGAAGGCGTTGTCCGACGTGCCGGCGCGGTCGCAAATAACGTACGAAATCCCACGCCGCCGCATCAGGGCATGTGATGTCAGTGTCATTCTAGCAGAAACCCGCCTGCTGAACGCTACCGGACAAGATGTTTCGCAGGCGTGTAAGGTTAATGTGTCGGGGAATTACCTACGCGAGACGCGCGCATTTTTTGGAAACTAGTAGTTTACGACTCTTGATTTTGTATGTAGGACGGGCACTCTTGCCCGTCGTTTCGAATAGTCGGGCAAGAGTGCCCGACCTACAGATTCAATTGCCATGGATCACTAGAGCGTGATTGAATTGATGTAGCGGGTCCATTGTAGGGCACGCCCTCTGTGGCGTGCCTTGATCAAAGCAGAACGGCACAGAGGCCGTTCCCTACAACTCGCTACGCCCACAGGAACTTCGCTCTAGAAGAACAACTGCATTTGAAAACGGACTCGCTGGGCATCCCGGTCCGCGACGGACCGATCGTTCCAAAGCAGACTGTAGTCAACCTGAAGTTTGACTTGATGCTCGTTGAAGTAGTAGTTCACGCCGATCGTTAGTTCCCGCGGGTCCGCCAAAGTCGCGTTGATGGCACCTTCACGATTGATTTCCGCAAACCGCCCGACCACTTCGAATCGTCCCGGCAGAAGAAAATATCCCGCTTCGCCAAGATAACCGAAGTCCGCGGTCTGCGTATCAGCATTCTGGACCCTGTTCACCAGACCAAGGGCCGAAAACCCGTTGTACCGATAAACGAGGTCGGTGGTAAATCGATTGAGCCGATTTCCGCCCACGCTGCGGTTAGCTCCGTCGTGCAAATACGCCGTCCCCCACGCCAAATGCGGGTCGCACGACATCGGGACATCCGCCACTAAGTACTGCTCTTTTCCCAACAGATGCAAATCAACGCGCGCAATGTACGTCAAATCGTTGCCCGCGTTGATTTCGTTTCGCCCTTCGCCGTTGACGATCGACAAATAGTAATCCATGCGATCGCCGAACAGGTGCCCGTGTACTTGCACGCCCGGATCGCGTTCGAATCCAAGGTTGGCGTTGATGATCGATCGATCCACCAGATGAAGTCCCCAAGTGGGCGCGAGGTTCTCGTGGTCGAACCAAACCAGGAACTGTCCAAACTTGATCTGAAAAGCGTCCGTCCATTGCCAGTCGACCCACAGGTCACGCAGATCGACATCCTCGGCCCGTGTCCGGCCCGCGCCATTAATCATCATCTTGTATTTCAAACGCGGGTCGAGAATGTGGCCAAACATTCTGAGCTGCGCATGCCTGATCAGAAACGACGTTTCGGTCGGCGCGTTGTAGACGTCCGTGGTCTCGAAGCGCGGCTGAAACAAAAAGCGAAAGTGCAACTCGTGTTTGTCACCCTGCGTCTTGATGTAGGCACCTTTCTTGTAACCGACTGAGGGCAGGTCCTCTTTTTTCTCTTTGGCCTCGTTGCGTCGAAGCTGCTCCATCTCCTGCTGCGTAATGACGCCTTTACTCTTCAACAGGTCCAGCAACCCGTCATTCGACTCATCCGACGAGGTTTGTTCGGCGAGGTTTGTGGCGTGAAAGGATTTGCGAACCGCGACATTTTGTTGATGAGGCTCAATCATGATTGGCGGCAACCGCCGCAGTTCACCTGATGCAAAGTGGTCGTTTGTTTGTCCGAATGTTTCGGCAACAGATACCGTCGAACAAAACAGTGAGAGAATAGCTGTTGATACGGCAATCCGTGCCACGATCGCTTTCCTTGTTCTATCGCTAACCGCAGGGTAGGTGGAGCGCGGATGTTACTCTGCG
>CAYFJO010000785.1:0-3770 GCA_964343305.1 uncultured Pirellulaceae bacterium
TGGACTTGAATTTGTGTGCGGCCGGCAATTTGTTGTGTTTGAAGATACTCCGTGACTTCCTTCGCATAAACTTTTTCATCTCCGTCCAGATCGACCGCGGCAAGGGGAGCGATGGCGTTTTCCGCATCTGGTGGAATCTCGTCTGCTTCGAGATACCAGTTGTTGTCCTCGTCATATTGTGCCAGCAACGCGACCGCTCGTTGGTCAACTGCTTGCTCGTTCCTGTCGCCGCGAAGCGTAACGCTTAGTTGGCTATCCGGCAATTCGATCACCGCGCTCGCGTCGGACGGATTGGAATGGTGCCGCAAAAACGCGGCAAGCGATTCGACAGTCAATTTGGGATCTGTTTCGATCGATGCGAGCAGCCGCAGATGCGAGGCGACTTTGTCCAGTTCGACGACTTCGCCACTGGTCACGCTGCCGTCGTTGTTGGTGTCGAGTCGCCCGAACAGATCTGGCGTGAACGAGAAACTCGATTCGTTCAACGGGCCACCATACGCGTATAGTTCTTCCAGCGAGTAGAAAACTCGGGCCGTGTTGGTCGCTGGACGCAATAGCAACGCCGACCGCGGTCCGGCTCCGCGCCTCGTGGACCGGTTGCTTTGCAGATTTGCCGTGGCAACAAAATCGCTGGGATAAAGAATCCGATCGTCGTCGCCGTCGCGCCGCAGCAAGCGCTGGGTTGCTTGCTGGATTTCTTCGGCAGACAACGCACGGTCTTCGTCGGCGTCGAGCAACAGGCGAACCGGAGATCTCGACCGGCCAATGTCACGATAGTAGTTGAAACCTGTCAACCGAATCGCTCGTTTCGTATTGGCGTCGTTTGTCACGAATCGCGCCGCTTCGTCGCGACCGATTTCTCCGTCTCGATCGGTGTCAAAAACTTGTTTGGCTTGCCATTGCTGGGCGGGGGCGGTTACGCGCGTGTTGCCAAATCCACCGTACGTGATGCGAGCGACGGTGAAGGCTTCGTCCCAAGTTGAGTTGCCATCTGAATTGGCATCCGCCGTTTTGAGAAACTTGTCAATGAGAGGATCGAGGATAGAATCGACCGACTGGCCGTCGACCTGGATCGCCAAGTCGACAATGAGCGGACCGCCTGGAGCCAGCAACAAGAATCGCTCGCCGAGTGCCTTCTCCACGGGTTGTTCGACTTTGTTTTCAACTTCCGGCAACTCGTCTTTCTTGTCCTCGACGGCTGGCTTCGGCGCGGGGCGAACGGTGTTCTTGACGATAGGCTTGGTTGTTGGCGCGGCGGACTGCGAATTCGGCGCGTCGCCGCAACCAAGGGTCAATGCAAGAACGCCGATAAGAATTGCGTGACGATTCATGAATCTAGTGATTAAGCCTGAATTCCGCACTGTTCAACAATGCCCACAGCACATCGGCCAACCCAGATTTCAATTGGTTCTTCTGTGACGCTTGACGGACGTACGTTTCAAACTTGGCGTGTTCTTCATCGCTCGGATATCGAGAAAGCGTGGCGAGGAACAGAATCTCGACACGCTGGTCGTTTGTCAGGAACGGTGCGTCCAACGATCCGAGCACCCCGCTTTGCTGCAGGTTCGTCGCTTCCCGGATTTCGCCTCCGTTCATCAGCGTCAACGCTTGCGTCACGCCTGCGTCATACCTTGACGGCGATGTTGATTCAGCGTGGATCTTCGACAGAAACATTTGCCGACGTGGTTCAAACTGGCGACTGACGGCGACCGTGCCAGGGACACTCGCCGGCGGCGGACGCACCAGAATTCGATTCAACGAATCGTAAAGCTGATCGGGCGACAGCGTCTTGAGCGCCATTCGATTGAACAGTTTGGGCGGCGCGGGTGGATCATTCGGCGGCCGGCTGCTGCGTTGATAGGCCTCGGTTCTCGACAACGTCGCGTACAATTCGCGCAGATCGAATTTCGTGCGGACAAAGTAACTTGCTAACTCGTCCAGCAACTCTGGATGACTAGGTGGATTGTGTGGTCCCAGGTCGTCGACCGGTTCCACCAGGCCACGGCCGAACAAATGCGCCCACGTTCGGTTGACGGCCGCGCGTGCCAGGTACGGATTGTTGCGCGAGGCCATCCAAATCGCCAGTTGCTCACGACGCGTGCCAAGATCGTCCGGATCCGCCGGTTCGCCGCCTGGGAATTTCGGCAACACAACATCCTGCGTGTCGGGCAACATCACTTCGCCGGTCGCCAGATCTTCGATCCGCGCGGGCCTGCTGGCGTTATCGGCTTGACGCAGCCGCGCGAAGAAGGCCGCGTATCCCCAAAAGTCGGTTTGTTTCCAGCGGTCGAACGGATGATCATGACATTGGGCACACTCAATCTGGGTGCCAAGAAACACACGCGACGTGGCGGCCGCGAGCTTTTCGGGCATGACTTCCAACGAAGTGTAAAAGAGCGCTGGACCCGTTTGGCCGCTGCCCGTCGCGACCAAAAAATCGGACACGATACGATCGTATCGCATGTTCTCGACAAACTGATCGCGAAACCAACGCTGTAATCCGGCCGCGCTCAACGCGTCATCGCTCAGAGTTTGTTCCTGCAACATGATGTTGCGCCATCGAATCGCCATGTGCGTCGCATGAGCCGGCGAGTCCAACAGTTCGTCGATGATCCGCTGGCGTTTGTGATCGGACGGATCGGCCAGAAAGGCCCTGACCTGAGAGACGCGCGGGATTGCACCTGTGAGATCAAGATAGACGCGACGGAAGAACACCTGGTCCCTGGCCCTGGCAGCCGGTTGGATTTGCTCGGCTGCCCATCGACTAGCCAGCCGCTGATCGATTTGCTCGATCATCGCTAGCCGATTCGGCGGATCGGCAACCAATCGATTCAAACCGAACGGGCCAAAGACGACAGCAATAAAAACAGCAAATCGGGTCATCGTGGAATTATCCGCAAAATACGAATCCAGTTCGTAGGATCATCTTACCGGAAAGAGAAACTAATCACAAAAGTTGACCGACAAATGCGTCGCCCCACATTGAATTCGAGCTTCGGTCGACATTAAACTCAATAGCAGGCAAGTCAAGCAGCAATCCAATTGGATCCGAAAATGAGCATTTCAAAGACGCGAACCAATTCAGACATTTTGGTGGTTTCGTTCGATGAAACCAACTTGGACGATGAGGCCACGATTCAAAACATCAGCACACAATTGCTGGAGATCACAGCCACGGAATCGACCAGGCGATTACTCCTCGATATGCAAAACGTCGAGTTCCTGACTTCTTCCATGATCGGACAGATGTTCGCCTTGCAAGGTCGTTGCAAGGAAGAAAGCATTGAGCTGAAACTCTGCGGCGTGCACGGCGTGGTCGAAAAGATCTTGGGCATAGTGCGGCTCGACGACTTTGTCGAAATCGTGGACGACGTTGCCACGGCCGAAGGAGCCTTTGGGCGCGTCGACCAAGATGAATTTGAAACCAATGGTTCGTTGGACTCGATTCAGAAAGACGCGGATGGGGGCGATGTTCAGGCACAGTATGAACTTGCCAATTGCTACCTTCATGCCCGTGGCGTCCCGTATGACGCCGCCAAAGCGGCGAAATGGTTAACGGTCGCCGCCGAGCAAGGGCACGCCGAAGCACAATATCGGCTTGGCGTCGCGCATGCGTACGGCATTCACGTCGATGCGGATTATGATGCGGCCGTCCAGTGGTATCGACAATCGGCCGATCAAGGCAACGCGAACGCCCAATACTCGATGGGCATGTCGTATCACTACGGCATCGGCGTCCCACAAGATCACACAGCCGCTCGCCAGTGGTA
>CAYFJO010000786.1:0-3763 GCA_964343305.1 uncultured Pirellulaceae bacterium
GAACCTCAGCAAGATAATCTTCCAGCACTGGCTGCTCGCGGGCGCGGAACGCTGCTTCAAAGCGGTCGCAGATCTCGTCGATTCGGCGAATCGCCGCAACGGGGTCGTCGTGGCGATCGCGGTCAGGCTGTGGTTCATTCATTTGAGAACGTGCACTCTTTGATTTGTGCGAATCACTTCTCGTTTTCCCACGAAGCTTCTCCGTGAGCAAGACATTTATTTGGCAAAGGAGAGTTTGAATCCGAGAATTCGGAAACCGTGTTAGAGCATATTGGGCCTTTTTTTTCCAAAGCTGGAGCGCTTCGTCGAGATTTGCGGAGTTGCGTGATAGTAGCGCTCGGAAAATGGCTATTGCAGCCACGAGTGAATTACCAAATGAACCACATTCTAAGGAGTCCAGACCGATGAAGTGCCTCATGAACCAAACTAAAAATTTGATTATTCTGTGTGTTATTCTCGTGTCCGTCAGTGGCGCGATGGCGGAAACTCCGAGAGGTTCGAAGCTCCCCGCTTTACGGTTCCCGATTCTAAAAAAACCGGCCGACAACCAACGGATCAAGCTTCCACCATCAATTGTCCAGATCCCCATTGAGCGGCAGAAGAAGGTCGCGTTATATGCTTCGGTATCAAGCAACAAGAATGGACTGTCAGGAGTGAAGATCGTTTTCAGAAACTCTGCCACGAAAAACGAGGGGCACCGGTTTACAACGGCCAAAGGCACAATCAGTGGTTTCTACGTGCCGGTTGCCAACACATACGAGGTTATTCCACGCAAAGCAGGCTACACCTTTGTGCCAGCCATGCGCCGAGTGACGGCCTCAGTTTCGCGCACACTTGGCTTCAAAGCCGTCAAGGCGACACCTTCCAAAGCACCGATCAAAGTCTACGTCCAGGACGAACAAGGCCGCGGACTGATGGGTGCCAAAGTCGTCTTTGAAAACACGCGCACCCGGAACACAGGCCACCGTTACTCAGACAACACGGGAAAGTGTGCCGACTTCTGGGGCGCCAAAGGTACGTCATACCGAATCACCGTCGAAAAACATGGCTACGAGTTTGACCCAAGCCAGATGACCGTGGATCCGCGAAATAAAAACGGATACTTGTATTTCAAAGTCAAGAAGCGGGCCAAAGCGAAACTGGTCATCAAGGTTTTGGCCAACGACGGCAAGGCCGTGCCAGGCGTGAAAGTCGATTTCAAGAACACTCTCACCGGCAACACTGGCTGGCGAAGGACCGACCAGTCCGGCAAGTGCGACGACTTTTGGTGCCCGATCGGCAAGGAGTACTTGATCACTCCCCAAAGCAACGACTATGTCTTCACTCCTCGGACAAAGACAATTCCGATTGGTAGTACAACTTCGCAAATCTTTGCGTTCGAGGCTACTAGAAAGACCAGCAACAGTGGCACGCCCAATACGGGTTCGAGCAGCTCGCCCTTGCATGAAGAAGGGAGAACCAAATACAAGATTACCGTTCAAACAGCCAACGTGTCCCTTGCCGGAACGGACTCGGACATTAAGCTCGAGCTCAAAGGCGAAAACGGCCACGCGAATATCTACCGCCTGGGGGATCGGGACGACAAGTGCTTCGAGCGCGGCAAGAACGACATCTTCGTGGAGCAACTGTTCGATGTCGGGAACTTGAAATCGATTAAGGTTTCGAGCAATGGACATCACGGTCTTGATCTTAGGGGCTCCGGCTCCCATATCGGCTTTGCGCCGTCAGGGGGAGACCCCGGATGGTTTCTGGAGTGGATTACGGTGGAAAACGTCCATACCGAACAAAGCTGGTACTTTCCCTGCTACCGCTGGATCTACTCGACGCAGGCTTACGGAAGCTTCGATGACCAGTCGTACGCCAAGATACCGAAGTTCGGCGACGGAGCCAAAAGCCGAGTCCTCTTTGGCACGCCCATAACCCCGGAGAGAGGTTTTCCGGTGTTTAAGTACGAGGTCACGGTCAACACGGGAGATGTCGATTACGCCGGAACCGACGCCGAGGTGTATCTCGTGATCACCGCTGGAACGCATGTGTTTCCGTTCTTTTTGCTGGACAACAAAACCGACAATTTCGAAAGACGTTCCCACGACACGTTCATTCTGTGGCTGCCCAAAATCCACGAGATTTCGCGCATCAAGCTCTTGCACAGCAACCATGGCGATAATGCCGGTTGGTTTCTCGACGATGTCAAAATCACGCGATTTGGTCCTGATCGAACAACTCGTGAAAAAGAGTGGAGTTTCACGTTCAACCAATGGGTCGAAAACGACAACAAGGCCATCTGGCCCTCGTCCAAGTCGGTGGCGGCTTTGAGTAGACAGACGCCCGTTACTCCTACTCCCTCGACGGTTCCGGGAACGCCCGTTCAGTAGTTCCTGACAAGTTTCACGAATCGTGTCGCCTTCCTCTCCACAACAATCTGTGGAGAGGAAGGCGAACAAACAACGGCCGCGACGCAACACCACGACCCTGAAGAAATTCGTCACCTTGCTGCATCGCGTTTCATTTAAGTCATGTGTCGCTACACTGTCGGTAGAATAAGGGAAGCCTTGCCGGTTTGGCCTACCTGCCTGCCGGAAAAAGATAGCATAGGTTTGTTCGTTAGACTGGCACGCGTAGTCAAACCGAAAACCGAAAGGGATCAATCGCATGCGAGCTACACAACCGATGGCGACTGGATTAATGAGAATGCTAATCATGCGTCACCGTGGAAGAGAAATCAACGTGCGTGCCTTTTCCGTGGGTCTCGTAGCGGTGCTGCTTTTGAACGCGATTGGTTGCCAGTCGCAAGAGAGACTGGTAACCGAAGACGATGCAATCGAGACGTTATTCGGCTTGCTCGACGCGGATCACGACGGGCAGATCACGAGCGCCGAGTTGAAACTCCCAGCGAACTGCTGCGACGTGCTGGTCGGCAGTGTCAGGGCCAAGTCACGTGGCTTGCTGTTGAGTACGCTTTACGGTATTCCTCACCCGCACCACCTCTTGTCCTACGAATATTATCTTGAATTCAAAGAGCAAGCAGTACGGGAACAGCAGTTCCATCGACTCTCGCAGCAGCCTGTCGATGCGGCAGAGAAGAGGCCCGGCAAATTCTCTCAGTTCGTCACCTGGGCCATTCCTGTTGGCTTCGTAGATTGGGTCGGCAAGTACCGCGTGGTGGCAACCACTGTGCGGTATTTGGATGTTCTCGAATTTTCCTTACACGGAGAAGAGGCAGCACGCTTTGAGTTTGCCGAGGGGCGAAATTTCCGCGAAGTGAGCGATGAGCATGGTTACTTCGAAGCAGTCGTGGGAGCGACCGTAGCTCGGGAAATGAAACTCAACGTTGGAGACAAAGTAGAACTGAGCCACGGCGATCCGGAGGGCTTCACGTATGCGCATGATCATCCTTTCACGGTGGTCGGGATTCTTCGCCCGTCTGGTACGCCGCATGATGCCTCCGTGTTTGTGAACATCGAAGGTTTTTATCTTGTGGAGGACCACGCGAAGCCTCTCGAGTCTACCAATGGAAAGGCCCGGAATGTTGCTTCGAGTGACAGAAAAGAGGGCAAACCATTGCCTCTCGAACAGCGTGAGGTGACGGTCATAATGGTCAAGATACGATCCCCACGGTCCGCTTTTCAGCTAATTGACACGATCAACCAAGGATCAGAGGCCAAGGCGATTTTGGTTCGGCCGTGGCGGGTGCGATCTGCCCAGTCTCAAGAAAAAGGGGTGGTTTTGCGGTTTGAGTGCTAGCGTGGAGAGTCGAGTTAGA
>CAYFJO010000787.1:0-3752 GCA_964343305.1 uncultured Pirellulaceae bacterium
GGATCCTGAGAAAACGAAGCCTGGCACGACAATGCCCGACATGCTTCATCCGTTCAACCACCGCACGAAACAAGACTCGATCGATGAACTGGTTGCTTTCTTGTTGACACAACGCGAGTCGTTTCCTGTATTGAAGTCGACGGCGCTCGTGCCGATTGCGCCGGAGTTTTGGAACAAAGGCGACAACGCTCGCGGCCAGCGACTTTTCCATCAAGTTGGCTGTGTTGCGTGCCACGAGCCGGATAAAGATCTCAAACAAAATTCCGTTTTGTTGACCGACCGCGAGAAGAAAATCAAAGAACTCGGATTGGGCCCGGATGAACTAGAAGAACTCGGATTGGACCAAGTCGCCAAGCCAGTGACGTCCGTGCCGCTGGGCGACCTCGCGTCGAAGTACGTCCGCGAATCGCTGACGCATTTCCTGATCGATCCGATGAAGGCGCGGCCTGCTGGTCGCATGCCCAGCTTGAAACTTGCTCCAGCCGACACGGCGGATGTTGCTGCCTATTTGCTGCGGGATCAAAAGTCGCTAGTGAAAGCCGAGCCAGCGGGCGACGACTCGCTCGTTGCAAAGGGTCGAGCGTTGTTTTCAAAACTAGGCTGTGCAAGTTGTCACGACGCCAAAGACGTTGCCGCAAAGCCGGCCAAGCCGCTCGCCTCGCTTGACATGAAGAACGCGAATTGCGTCACCCGAGAGTTTCCTGGTTTGCCGCGTTATCAACTCGATGACCATCAGCGATTTGCGATCGAAGCCGCACTGACCAACGAGCGGGCCGAAACAGCCGCGTCCCAGCAATTCCAGTGGCGATTGCTGCAGGCGAATTGTTACGCCTGTCACGAGCACAACAAACGCGGCGGCGTGGGGCCGCGCCGTATGCGATATTTTGAAACTGCCGGGCACATCGACATGGGCGACGAAGGCCGCATGCCACCGTCGCTCGATGGCGTCGGCACGAAACTGCACGCGTCGTGGATCAAGAAAGTGCTCGACGGCACGGGTGACGTTCGACCACACATGCTCGCTCGGATGCCAAAGTTCCCCCCTGCGTTGACGAGTCCGTTGCCCGCTGCTTTTGTCAGAGCCGACGGAGTGGAATCGGCTGACGTTTTCGAAGACATCGACGCACCGGTCGAAGCCGGCCGCGAACTGCTCGGCATGGGCTGCATTCAATGCCATCCGTTGCGTGGCGAGCACATGCCGGGTGTGCAAGGCGTCGACCTCGCCGGCATCCACCAACGAGTCGGCCCGCATTGGTTCCGCAAGTTTTTGCTGAACCCAGCGGCGGTCAAATCACGCACTCGGATGCCGACGTTTTTCCCGAACGGCAAGAGTCAAGACAAAGACTTGCTCCACGGCAACGTCGATCGACAAATTGCCGCGATGTGGAGCTATTTGAAAGACGTCGATCGACTGAAGCTGCCGGAGAAACTCGAACAGGGCAAAGAGCACAATTTTGAACTGGTGCCGACGGACCGGCCGATATTGTTACGGACGTTCATGAAAGACGCCGGCCCGCACGCGATCGCTGTCGGATTTCCGCAGCGAGTGCATTTTGCGTTTGATTCCGAAAACGTCCGGGCCGCCCTGATCTGGCGCGGCCCTTTCTTGAACGCACACGGCACATGGTTCGATCGTTTTACGCCACTCGAACAGCCGCTCGGTAGGGACGTTGTGAAGTTGCCCGCGCGGCAACCGTTCTTTGCAAAAACCAACGAAGAGCCTGAGTATCGTTTCCTTGGCTATCGTCTCGACAAGCAAGGTGTACCGACGCTTTTGTATCAGTACAACGATTTCAAAATCGAAGATCGAATCGAGCCTGTTGGCAAGATGGCCGACGGGATGCGGCTGTCGCGTCAACTGACGATTATCAATCCGGGCGAAGATCAACCGCTCTGTTTCAGCGCACTGTTGGCCAAGAAACTGACCAAGGTCGCTGATCGCAGTTACAAGAGTGACGCGGGTCTGACCGTCACCGTCGAGTCCGATGGCCAAAGCATCTGCCGCGACACCGACGAAGAGGACGAATTCCTCATTCGCTTCCGCACAAAAAAGAAAGCAACCTTCAAGGTGACATACCAGTGGTAAACGCAACGATGCGCACGATCAGTACCGAAGGGACGACATCATGTACCAGGGGTTTACACCCCTGGCTACATGATGTCGCCGCTCCGCGGCTGGTCCTCTTGTTGGCGTTTTTCGCAACTGCTGGCAATGTCAAGGCCGCGGACGAAGACGACTACTATCGATTGATTTCGATCGTCACTTCGAAAGCTTCGACCGCATCGCGTTCCAAACAGTGGAAGCCCGCTCCGAAAGGCCTCACCCTCGAAGTCAGCGGCATGGCCGCACTGGACGATGGCCGATTGGCCGTGACGATTCGCAAAGGCGAAGTGTGGATCCTGGACAATGTCTACAAAGATCCGCCGGACAGTGTGACCTACAATCGTTTTGCCACCGCGCTCCACGAACCACTCGGTCTGATCAAGCATGGCGATTCGTTTTACACGGCGCAGCGCAGCGAACTAACTCGTCTCCGTGACACAGACGGCGATCACGTGGCTGACGAGTATCTCACGGTTGCCAAAGGCTGGGGCGTTACGGGCAACTATCACGAGTACGCGTTCGGTCCGAAACTCGATCGCGACGGCAACTTCTGGATCACGCTGAACCTTGGTCTAGGCCTCAAGCCAGAACAAAAGCTCCGCGCGCTAAAACATCCAACGCTTGGCGTCATGCAGGGCAAATGGCGGGGCTGGAGCGTGAAGATCACACCTGATGGAAAACTGATCCCCGTAAGTGCGGGCATGCGATCGCCCAGCGGCCTCGGCGCCAACCGAGCTGGCGACATGTTTTACACCGACCAGCAGGGCAACTGGGTCGGCACCAACACGCTGCACCACATGCGCGAAGGTGCGTTTCATCATCATCCTGAGGCCCTCGCATCGGCTGACCTTGAAGGTTCACCGCTCAAGGATCAAATCAAAAGCATTCCGGCCGGGTTACCATTTCCCGAGGCCGTCAAACAACTGCCGCAACTGAAGCCGCCCACCGTTTGGTTCCCGTACAAAAAGGTCGGCCAATCGGCGACCGACATCATGCTGGACAACAGCGGCGGCAAGTTTGGTCCGTTTGACGGTCAGTTGTTCATCGGCGAATTCACGCTGGCATCGGTCAGCCGTGTCTTCCTCGAAAAAGTCAACGGCCAATACCAAGGGGCCTGTTTCCCATTCCGTGAAGGTCTCGCCTCGGCCGTCATCCGTTTGGCGCAAGGAACGGATGGGAGCACCTTCGTTGGGCTAAGCAACCGTGGTTGGAGCAGCATCGGCACCGCGTCATACGGACTGCAACGACTCGTTTGGACCGGCAAGAAACCGTTCGAGATCAAAGAAATGCGAGCCCGCGCCGATGGCTTCGAGTTGGTCTTCACAAAACCGGTCGATCATAAAACCGCATCGGATCCGAAGTCGTATTCGATGAACAGCTATACCTACATGTACCACCAGCAATATGGCAGCGATGAGATCTTGAAACGAGACTTGATCGTCCAACGAGTCGAAATTGCGGACAATGGTCTCACGGTTCGTCTTTTCTTGGATAACCTTCGGCCGCTCTTCGTTCACGAATTGCACGCAAACGGTGTGCGATCACGGGACGATGAACCGCTGTTGCATCCAGACGCCTATTACACATTGAACGCCATTCCAAAACACAGCGACTGATCGAATGGGCCGCTTCGAGACATGGGGTTGCA
>CAYFJO010000788.1:0-3741 GCA_964343305.1 uncultured Pirellulaceae bacterium
CCCACACCGGCGTGAGCGAAATACAGGTGTTGGGTTTTTGACGACTTTGTGAAATTGCCTTGGATCGTTTGCTCAGCAGCAAAGGATTTAGAGTAGGTTTATTTGATTCGCCTGCCTACTTCTCCTTGACTCGAACATATCGAAACGCGAAGTCCCCTCGCTCTCTTTGCAGTCCGATGCCTTGATCCGATTTGCTACCAATTTTCCAAGATTTCTCACTCAATCAAATGAATCGCGCCCTCAGCCACACTCCAACCATCCAGTCGCCCCGTCCTCCTGACCGTTGTCGAGGCGAACGAAGCCGTCTTCAAGCTTAAACTCGTCACCAGCGGAAATTGCTAATGGCGCTTCGGTTCAGGCTCGTACATTATGGACGTCTGACACTCACACCGGCGTGAACGCATTACACGTATTGGTTTTTTGACCACTTTGAGGAAATGCCCATCACCGTTTCTTCATTGCGCCAAAAACGGTTCTTTGTTGACATCACCAGAAAAAGGTATGAATAGATGGGACAGCCCCATGCCGGAAACAGAGCGAAAGACGGAGGGAATCGCCCTTGTGGGCACTGGATTTTGAATCGAGCTGTCCAGCAGTGGATCTAAGTTGAATCTACATTGAATTACGTTGCACGAAGCAACTTACATCGAATTCAACGTTGATGGCACATTGTATCTATATTGAGGTTACATTGCCAATACTGCCACCGATTTGCCACCAGGAATGAGTGGCAACGGCAAAACAAATAAACGAGTCCTGCAACGTGACATCAGTCCGACGCAAACCCGTCCAGACTCTCGATTGGAGCGATAGCGATGGCGGAAGTAAAAATTGAACGCCGCTTGGACATCTCCATCAGTGGATAGGCATTCTTGGAGGCTGTTAAACGATGGGCCGTAGTGAAGCGAGTGCCACTGCGCCTACCAAGTTAATTCTTAATAGTTTAGGGACGCTTCTTGGCGATCTGTTGGGCGTTCTCTTTGATTCGCTGCCAGAGTCGTTAAACAAACGTCACGAAATCTCGGTACAATGTTGGTTTGTTCCCAGGTATAGTGAGGCATGATATATCGTGGGCGTCTCTTCGTGACCAAGAGTGCAACCGGAAAACTAAGGAAGACGTGCCGTCAATGTTAGACGAAGAACATCTTGTACAGCATTTTCTGAACATTAGACCGCACGAAGGATTTACATTCGTATTGGGATCGGGGTTGACAATGCCCGTCGTACCGGGTGCGGAAGGTATCGTCGATCTCGTGCAGCGGCAGTTTGCGGGTTCTGACACATATGACCAAATCGAAGCGGAATTGAAGCAATCGGGTGTCAACCGATACCAAACGGCCATAGAGCGACTGGAAACTGAACACGGGCGGGCACACGTAAATTCGCTGATCTTCAACACTGTCCTTGAAGCGGCAGACTTGAGTCTCAACGAGACCGGAATTCACCGACTTCCTGAAGACCAGATTCATGCATGGGCGCTTACGCCAGCTGTCGAGAGCCTTGGCAATCTGATTGTGAAGTATGGCGAAAGATTTGGGAAAGATGTCTTGACCACGAATTTTGACCCACTCATTGAAGTAGGTATTCGACGCGCTGGTGGAGACTATGTGAGAATGGGGATTGACCAGGATGGAAGTCTGCATGCGATCCACAGCACGGTCTGCCGTGTCATTCATCTACACGGATTCTATCATTCTGCGGACACGCTACACACATCTCGTCAGTTAAGATCCAATCGCCCCAAACTTGAACGATCCTTGGAAAGAATATTGAGAGAGCGCACGATTGTTGTTATGGGATATGGCGGTTGGGACGACATCTTTACGAAGGCACTAATGAATGCAGTGGACCGCGGAGGGGGATCAAGTGGAAAGCTGTTGTGGTGCTTTTACGAGAACTCGCCAGTGGAGATACTTAATTCATATGAGCACGCAATCGAGTTGCTTCAACCGGGGATCGAACGCGGACAGGTACAACTCTACAAAGGGATCGACATTCATACTGCGCTACCGAGGATCGAGCAGGAATTAGAACAAGCGGATGCCATGTACTTCAGTTGTCTCCAGAATGTCCTATTTCGCGCACTTGGAGTGAATTCGACGCACGCTGATTCGCTCAAGCAGGAAATTGAGAGCTTCAATCCCGGATGGGAAGATCAGATTAAGGCTGCGTTTGAGTTCTCAGACAACGAGAAAAATCACATTGTCGAACGCATTAAACTCAACGCAACCGATGGCGACTATGAGATGGCCGTCGCCGATGCGATTGACGACCTATTTGTGAAGCGTTGCCGCGTCGGCGATGTCTTGTCTGGATTGTACACCACGGTATGGTCAGTGGGTGTTAGTGCCCGCGAGGCGGAATCAGCAACCCTACGGTTTGAGGATATAATGATGGGCAAAGCTGTTCCAGAGAATGAAATTATCCTTATCACCAAACTCGCGCATAAGTGGTGGCAATCCCAGCTTGAACAACGACAGGGTCCGTTCTACGACGCACTTGAGGATTTTGTGAAGCACGGTGCGATGACAATAAGCAAAGAGGAGGTTCTTAGTTGCTTAGCTGAACTCCGTGTCTTTGTTGACACCTACCAGATCACCGATGACGAAAAAGAAGACGTCTTCACGTCGTTAGCCACCATGTTTGAACATCAGGTTCGGAGTCGTTCTGGAGAGTTCTACGATGCTGTGAGGCACGTTCTACGTGACTAAGACGAATGTCACAACCAGTTGACGTGATGCTGCAAATCATGGATTCAAACGTCCATAATTGCGAACTGCCGAATTCCGCTTCCGCCGCATCCAATCCGCTTCAGATGACGAAGTCTAAGAATCAGCTTGTGGATACGAATTCTCCATTCTTAAGCCTTCGCGCATAATCATTCATACAGCGCACAGCAAGCGGACCTAGACAGATCAAGATTGGAAGATTCGACCACAGCATTGCACCGGTACCGATATCCATCAGTGACTCCATCATCGCCGCGTCTCTGATTCCGACCGCAGCGACGAATATTGCAACCAGATAGACGACCTTGTAAGGGAAAACGCTACGAGGTCCGCACAAGTACACCATCCCCTGTTCGCCGTAGTAGCTCCATGAGATCATTGTCGAAACGGCGAATAGCCAGGTGGCAATTGTGAGCAGCCAGCGTCCTAGGCCGGGGAATTCACGATCAAATGCCAGGCTTGTAAGACTGGGGCCGGCGTAATCAATAAAAACAGTTCGGTCTCTGAGCATGATTCCACTTGGGTAATCACGCCAATCTACAGACGAAAATCCAATTGGAGCCCATTCGATCACTGTTGAATTTACATCATCCGGAGAAAACGCAACTATACCCTCAATGCGTACGAGATTGTTCCCGCGTTCAATATGCGTTGCACCGAGAGCTTGGCCCACGAGATAAAACTGTGTTCCCACCGGCCAGGACTTGCCTGGTGTCGGTGGCAACACATCGGTAGTTGGGTGCCCATGCACATTCCAAGTCTCTTCGCCATTTTTTTCATTGCGTACGAATTCAATATCCACCTGAATTGAGCCAGCTCCTTCTCGGTTCCACGCGCCGGTGGAAAGGATTACGAGAGCAGTTACTGTGCAAATACAGATGGTGTCAACAAATGGGCCGATTCCACCGACAATTCCTTCTCGTGCTGGTTCATTTGTTTTGGCAGCTGCATGCGCAATCGGTGCTGATCCCTGCCCAGCTTCTGTTGAAAACAAGGCACGCTTCATTCCCAG
>CAYFJO010000789.1:0-1322 GCA_964343305.1 uncultured Pirellulaceae bacterium
CGTCCCTCGGCAAAACTCGCAGCATTGTCACGGTGGGGGATCTTTAAAGGAGTCGCCTCGTCCGGGTAAGTGCCTGTGGGCAGACAAGGAATCCAAAGTACCGTGCCTGAAGCACCTGTTTTCTCAAGATCGCTTCCGTAATTCCCGTCGTAACCCGCTGCGATGATTTGAAATCCAGAAGGTCTTGCGTAGTCCTGCTTCACAACAGTGGCGTTATCGTCTGCCCTTTGTGTGGCGCTTGCGGCGGTTGAGGCTTTTTTGACGTTACTGTTGAGATAGGGGCGCGCGATATTGCTCGCGGTGGGAGCGTCAGGAATGCTGGCGGGCGGAATAAACCGGGCAGAGAAATTGCTCGGAACGTTGTTGGTCGTGTCTTCATCAAAACGCTGGTTATAGGTGCGGCTATCAAAATAGACGTAAGGAACTTGCTTTCCATAGGGCGGAACATAGGACGGAAAGCCATCACCGTCGAAGTCGATGAGTCGGGCCTTGTCGAACTCAAAGAATATTCGATGATCGTCGGGATCGGGAAAATCACCTAGTGCCACATTAACGACCGCTCGACCGCTGATAGGATATTCCGCGCTCTTGCCCGTCATCGACAACCAAAAGACCAATGCTTCGTCAGGAGTCATAGTCGATTGAACACCGTTCGTTAGGTCCTGATCTGCATCAATTGGTAACCTTGGACCAGCACCGTCTGGGTCAACTATTAGGAAATCATCGACGCCGCCCGTGTCCCTGTTGTTTCGTGAAATCTTCTTCACCTGCGCTCGCAAGTATGCTTCTGCGGTCGATGGATTCGTGAGGTCGGGCGGGTAAGCTTGGCCAGTTTTGTTCTTGTATTCATCCATCGCGTGCGCAAGTTGAACAAGCTCAAAGCGGATCGCCGCCTCGCGACTGGCTTTGATGGCGGCTTGCAGTGTTGGAATCAGAATCGCCATCAGGATGCCAATGATGGCGATGACCACCAACATCTCGACCATGGTAAAGGCGTTTTGACGTTTTCGTATTAAAGCTCTCATGCGTGACGCTCCGCTAAATTAGGGCAGCCTTAGGCAATGTTGGTGTGTAGCTACGCTCACCAGAGCGTGGACCTTCCGCGGTCTGGCGACCGCAGCTACTTGGCCGTGATCGTGCGATCGTTAACCAGACAAGTTTTGAATCAAGCTGACCAACGGCATGAACAAGGCGACCACGATAAAACCGACCGCTCCGCCAAGGAACACAATCAGCATCGGTTCGATCAGTTTCATCAAACCGTCGGTCAACGTCGCCACTTCCTCGTCGAAGTAGTCGGCGACTTTGTAAAGCATCGTGTC
>CAYFJO010000789.1:1422-3739 GCA_964343305.1 uncultured Pirellulaceae bacterium
TCAACGTCGCCACTTCCTCGTCGAAGTAGTCGGCGACTTTGTAAAGCATCGTGTCTAATTCACCCGTTTCTTCGCCGACGTCCACCATGTTGACGACCAAATCGTCGACGACCCGGTTTTTGACTTTCATAAAGTAGAGCAAGCCACCCAGCACAGAGCCGATCATCATGCCGTACAAGGCTTCGCCCAACAAATCCAGCGTGACCACAGCCATCGCCAGTGGCGGCAATCCCAGCGTGGCCATCCACAGGAACAACGTGATCGGGTGAAAACCGGGGCACGAGTTCTCCTTCATCGGCTTGGCGATCGTCTCGCCTTCACGAATGGCCTCGGTCACTTTGGCGTACATCTTCTCGAACACCGCGTTATTCGACGTTTCGCGCGTGATCGTGAGTCCTTCCAAAATGGGAACACCGCTGGCGACCAGCGTCCCCAACGTTCGCGATGTGCGTGCCAGGATATTCTTCTCGATCAGTTTGCCAATGATGGGTATTTTGAGCATGTATTGATCCCACCCCATGCGCCCCGCTTTGAATTTCCTCAACAGCATGACGAAAATCATCGCGGCCACTGGAGCGATCGGAATCAAAAACCAAAGCTGCGATAACTTGCGCGACGTTTCAATTAACAACAACGTCGGCGCGGGCAGCTCCAATTCAAACTCTTGAAACATCTTGTCAAACGTCGGCACGATTTTGAGCATGATAAAGGTCAAAATACCGCAGGCCACGATGACGACGATGACGGGATAGATCATGGCACCCTGGACCTTCTTCTTGAGCGATTGGGCTCGCTCCATGAAGTCGGCCAAACGTTGCAGAATGACTTCCAGCGCACCGCCCGCTTCGCCCGCCTTGATCATGTTGATGTAAAGCCGGCTGAATACTTTGGGATGCCTGGCCAAGGACTCCGAAAAGGTGGAACCGCCTTCGATATCGTCGCAGACGTCCATCAAGGCGTTCTTCAACCCACAGGGCTTCATCTGCATTTCGAGGATTTTCAAGCTGCGAAGAATCGGCAGCCCGGCGTCCTGAAGGATGGACAACTGGCGGGTGAACGTGACCAGCATCTTTGCGCCACCGGTTCCGATCGCCAATTGCTTTTTTCGTTTTCCTGGTCCGACCGCTTGGGTCGCTTCACCGCGCTTTTGAGATATTTTCGTAACGAAATATCCCATCTGGCGGATGGTGGCTTGTGCTTCTTCTTGCGTTGGCGCTTCAATGACGTCGCGGATCTCCTGACCCGTGGCGTCCATCGCCTCAAAACTAAAAGTTGGCATGGCTTTCCCTACCCGTGTTCAAACGGTTCGTCGATCATCGCTGGGCGGTCTGCGACCACCCTCGTTACATCTCTATCTATCAACTTCTATCGAACGACTAGAAGCGGTTTCAAAATCCGTTCTCGTCGTAGCTGCGTTCGCCAGAACGCGGATTTTTTCAACCTTCGGCCGCACTCTGGCGAGTGCAGCTACATTTTGAAAGCACTTCTAGGCTTCGAGAACGGTTTCGCGAACAATCTCCTCCAGCGAAGTAGTTCCCTCGTAAACAGCCGACAAACCTGCGTCGCGCAAGGTGATCATTCCGAATTTGCAAGCAGCCTCACGCAGGTCGTCCGTCGCCACATTCTCCATAATCAACTCTCGCAACTTGTCGTTCATCACCATTAACTCAAACAAACCAACACGTCCCTTGTAACCCGTGTTATTACAAACGTCGCAGCCGGCACCGCGATAGAATGATTTGTCGGACACATCCGCGCGGCTCATCTTCAACTCAAACAACAATTCTTCGGATGCTTCGATCTCTTCACGGCATTGGCTGCAAATTCTCCGCACCAGACGCTGGGCAAGAATCGCCTCGACGGTTGCCGTGATCATAAAGGTGGGAATGCCCATATCGCGCAGACGAGTGACCGTGCTAGGCGCGTCGTTCGTATGCAATGTGCTAAAAACGAGGTGGCCGGTCAGTGACGCTTGGACCGCGATTTCGGCTGTTTCCAAGTCGCGAATTTCACCAACCAGGATAATGTCCGGGTCCTGTCGCAAAATCGCACGCAAGGCGGCCGCGAACGTAACATCAATGCTGGCGTCGATGGGAATCTGGATGATGCCCTCGATGTCGTATTCGACCGGGTCTTCGGTCGTGATCAACTTTTCCGAGACCTGGTTGAGAGCGCATAGCGCGGAATACAAAGTCGTTGTCTTTCCCGATCCTGTCGGTCCAGTCACCAACACGATTCCGTTCGGACGTTTAATCGTTTCGTTGAACGTCTCGATGGTTCCGTCATCCATTCCCACATTGTTCAGGTCCAACGAAAC
>CAYFJO010000790.1:0-3737 GCA_964343305.1 uncultured Pirellulaceae bacterium
ATGGCAAGGTAGGACGTACTCGGTTCGTCCTAATTGGCTTTGCCGTTAACCAGAAAGACCTTGGTTAGAGTCCAATTCGGGGAGCTTCAAGAATCGTCGCGAAATACCGCGGCATTTTGGTTAACGCAAAACGCCGAGATTGAGAGTCTCGGCGTTTTTTCGTATCCGTTGATCAGTGAAAGAGTTGCGGCGACACGCAAAATTCTGCCGCGCTCTCTTTCCGTAAGACGAATTTCGGGGTCCCGCTCCGGACCGTAGGGGGTTGGGGACGGGACCCCGCTTTTGAAACGCGAACTCTCTGACTCTCACTTGTTTGGTGGCAAAACGGTTAACAGGACGGTTGGGGACGGACCCCGTTCGGGACTCGGAAAAGTGCAGATGGGAGATGTCGACCGATAGCTAGTATCAAACGCCAGATTCGTTGTTTCAACAGACCTCGAATGCGATAATCCACCGTTGACGAAATCAGGAGACGGTCATTTGCCGAAATGGCTCCCGTTCTCTTCGAATTCGTTCTGGACCGTTTCCACTTCTGGAGTTTGAAATGAAGAATGTGAACGAGTTCCGATGGAGCCTGTATGCTCGTCTTTGGGAAGAGTTTTACCACCCATTCGAATCGGAATGGGTGAAAGTCCAAAATGCTTTGGAAACATCTGGTGCGTCGGGCGACTTCAAGAGCTTTGCGAGCTTTTGCGAGTCTACTAATTTTGAAGCTGTGGGTTCGCGGGCACTTAACCAATTATCAGATGTGTCTCTAGCTGATTCATCGTTCCCTTTCAAAGTCGATTTGGATTTGCAATCGATATTAAAAGACTATCTCCGACTGTTGCAGCCGATCGTCAATGTATCACGCAAGATAGTTATTGCCGCTCAAGAGGCACGGCATGCAAACCTTCCCGACGGCAGTTGGAACCATACTCTCGGGCAGATTCGCGATGGGGCCGTGGCTGGTTACGGCACGTCGTTCGTTGCCGACTTCATCGCTCCTGGTTCGGGTTTGGTCGGTGGGCTTGTGGGTGGTATTGCAGGTTGGTGGCAAGGATCACAAGAGCAGGAGAAAGTGGATTCACATGTGAACGATCTCATATCTCGATTGTCGGAAATGGAAGAAGCTATTTTCGATTCGTTCTTGGAGATTTGGGATGCGATTAGCCGAATGGTACGATCCAAACTCAACTTAGATTTGGGTGGAGCGACGAAAATAATAGACGCGAAAGTGAGATGGGACAAACTTGTGGAGTCGCTCCCCGATGAGGAGAGCGATAAAGCATTTGTAAAGCAACTGGAACAAGAGGTTAATAGTTTTGTCGGTCATTCCGGACCATATCCAGAAGTCGTAAGCTCGATGGTTCGGTTTTTTCTATCAAAAGATTCTCATGACCTGAAGAAAGCCGTTGAATGGTCTCGAATCCAATGTCGGTTGTTCGCTTGCTACGCGGAAACCTATCACAATGCCGTCACAATCATGCTGGAAGCCAACAAACCAGATAAGGCGTTGAAATACGTAGCGGCGGGAGCAAAGAAGTTTCCGGACGATCTTCTGTTACGGCTGATGAATGTTGAAGCTCATGCCGCAGCGGGCAAACTGCGGGAAGCCGCGCAATTAGCCGAAAGAGAATTGCGGGACGACTCCGATTGCGAAGCCTACTTTTACCACGCTCGTGGATTAGTGCGATCAGAGCAATCCGCTCACGCAGCGAAAATAATCAAAAAATGGATGGCGGCAGATCGAGTTCCTGCGGCAATCGGATTGGCTGTCCGCTCTGACGTACACCTACGAAAATTGATTGATCACGAATTTTTGAATTTACCCGAAGGGATGGACGCCGACATTCGAGGCGTCTTAGAGAAGTTCCTTCATCCCTATCTACAGGAACCCCGACATTTCTTCGGGCAGATTGATCCAGAGACACGACAGAATGCGTTGGTATCGTTTGTAAAACTTCGCCATAAAGAGCGGATCCTCTTTCTCTGGGACTGGAGTCTCCTTGGCAATGGTAAAAGCGGCCTAGCAATCACAAACCAGCGACTGATGTGGAAGGCATGGTTGGAAGAACCAGTTCGGTTCCCGTTCGCGGAATTGAGTGCGAACGACATTCACGGTTCCGATACATCGCTTATTGTCGAAGACAACGAAGTCGATCTAGAGGATGAAAACAAGGCTGAACTATTTGCCGATGCATTGCGCGACATTGCAAGGATTTCACAAAGTTGAATTCTGCGAATTACTTCAACGTCGACTTCCGACAGTTCGTCGGCATCGACGAAATAGACCAAGACATCCGGACTCGCGCTCGCGGTTGTTGGCTTTGCTGCCGCGCGTCGTTTGCGATTTGGAAAGTGGCGACCAAATCGAACACTAGCTCGCACAAGTTTCCGTGCCCGACATGGTTCGCAACATTCGCAGCGACCTCGCCACACCCGGTTCTCGAGTCAAATATCCTTTCCGCTCAAGCGCCCGCAGGTGAGCCATCACTCCGTTGGTCGAGGCGAAACCAAAATGAGCACCGATCTCTCGAATTACCTCGCTTGTTGGATGCCTTGAGAGTCGTACATTGTGCGCGGCTGCGAAACAGATGTTTCACAGTTTGCGGCGGGCGATCAGGGCCGCGGTGATTGATCCCCCGCTTAGTCCAGACAAATTAAGAAGGCGATTCACCAAGACGTTCGAATCGCCGTTTAGTGACTGTGGAAATTCGCAAAGGAAAGAATAGAATTAGCTGCAGACGATTCGGGCTCTCTCTTTACAACTAACCATGTCAACATCCATCAAAGATAAGTATTTCGATGCCGCTCTTCAGTGGTTGGAGGATAACGAAGGCGAGATAGCTCCCGCGTTTTGGGAAGTCGCTTTTGTTCCGGATGATGAGACCGCCGAGCAAGCTGTCAGAAAAGTCGCGCAAGCGATTCACGAACACAAGTCATTTGATGCTAACGTAGCGGCCATTACGTTGCTTCATCTAATCAGGTCGCAGTTAAGCGACATTCGCATCAACCACATGTGGCCTGAAGTCGCAAGGGTTCTCGCAGACGACGATTTCCAACCGACCGGAATTCAATGTGGCAACTTCTTTCGCGATGCGTTGAATCGTTACACAAATCATTCGATTCCGAATGTCCATAATCGCTTTGTAGCCTACTGCCTAGATCAAACCGCCGTCGGTCCAGATCGGACTCGTGTCGTATTGGAGTTCTTTGAGTTTTTGCTCGGACAAATCGTTGGCAATGATCGAGGAAGGCCTGCGGCAATCGAGGTCTCGGACATTTGCGATGAATTCATTTCTCGGGCGGAAGACAAAGACACCGTTGAGGTTTACACAATCCAGCTTGAAAGAAACGGACAAACAATTGTAAACCTGATTCGCGAGTTGCGATCTGGCGATGTATTCCATGAGGTTGATTTCTGGGACTGGGATTCACTCAGGCAATGGTGGAAGGAACATGCGGGAGACGACTTGAACCGTTTGACGCCAGAAACACGGGATGCTTTGCAGAATATTGTTGGCCGAGTCGAGAATTCACTTTCCTACCAGTCATTGAAAGCCTTCGTCCAGAAGCACAAGGGCAACGTTGCAATTTTGTTTCCCGATCACCAAATTCGACCGGTCGAGTTGATGGACTCAGCCCCACTTGGTCCAATTCGCGTAAAACTTGGATCAGTGGAACGGAACCTTCAACTGAGGGATTCACTTGGACTTACGAGTAAGACGATAGCATCTAAGACATTGGAATGTTGG
>CAYFJO010000791.1:0-3735 GCA_964343305.1 uncultured Pirellulaceae bacterium
CTGCGACCCTCGACGCTGCGCCAATCTCAGCAAAAATCTCCGGCAGTGCCATTCGAGCCAGAGACATTTTACTTTTGTGGTTTCTTTCCAAGTCGGCCCCGGCGGCAGGTACTCCGCCATGTAAGTCGCTCGCTTCAGCCTGTCCTGGATACTTGAGGTAAACGGACACGCGGAAAGCTCCGCTCATGGTGGCTGTAAAGAATCGCTCGGCTAGCTCACCCTGCTCGAATTGTTGACAAGCATCGTTTTCGGGATTAGATTGCCAATAAATTGGAGCGTGTATATTTAGTTTTATGCTGCTCGCCGTTGTTCCCCAGTGACTGCGGAGTGTTGTAGGTCTCGAAATCGCGCACGCCCGATCTGCTCGATTGAGTGATGGTTTGTTGCGCGCGGACCTGACATCAGATAGAGGGGACTAGCGACCGCCATAACGGAGTTACGCATCATGCCGAAACGAAGAACGATAACCGGGCGTTGTGTGCTGATGAGTCTTTTGGTGATGACACTGGGCATGTGTGCGGCGGTGTCGGCGGCGGCCGACGAGGCGCAGGCGGAGTTGAAGGCGGCTCAGAAGGCCTACGATAGCTACTACAAGGAATGGAGTTCCCTGTCGATGGCGCGAGCTGCCACGCGCGAGGTTGCCGTGAGCGCGCGACGGACCGCTGAAAACGACATTAACGCAATGCTCGCGGCCCGCGAAGCCAAACAAAAAATCGAAGCTCTCCTGGAAACAGCCCGCAAGGCCCTGGAAGCTCAACCGGCGGAAGATCAGAAGAAGGCGTTGGAAGAGGCGGTAAGTAAACGGGCGAAGGAATTGGGTGAAGCCGAAAAGCTGTTGGCCCAAAAGCTGGATACCATGCGGAAGTCAGCCAACCGGTTGATCACCGACCAACGAACCGCCATCGAACGGACTGAGGGGTTTTTGGAGTCCGAAATTAAGCTGGGTGACCTGATGGCGGCCATTTGGTCAGTGAACGGAAAGGTTCTGACCGCAAAGGCGGAGCAGGCGGAGCGAGTGATGCAGGAGAAGGCCGGCGCTGGTCCCGAAGAGGCTGCCAAGGCGGCGGCCGAGGCCGCGGCAGCTCGACGAGCCGTCCATGAGAACGAAGTCCTGGCTCGCTGGGAAAAACAACTGTGGGCTCGCGTCGTGATCACTTATCCAGACACGACGTCGCTGGAGAGCGCCCGGAACGACAGTGCCGACGCGGCTCGCATTGCGGAGAGGCTGGCGGAAGCGGAAACCGATACGGCATTCAAAAAGACGTATGCGGATTTTGCCGCCGAACAGCGGAAGTACGAAGCCACAAACCAGGACCGGATTGCCGAACTCAATAAACAGGCCGAAGAGGCTGGTCGAGGCATCTACGCGCTGCGGGCGGCAGCCATGGGCGGACTCGAACCATTGCCGGAGGACCAGTGGGATTACGCAAAGGCCCGGCATCTGCTGGTGCGGGCCGGCTTCGGCGGTACTCCTCAGGAGGTCGAGCGGCTTTGCCAGATGGGCCTGTACGCAGCAGTGGATCACCTGGTGGACTTCGCTCGTCAACCGGCGGCGGCCACCGCACCACTGGATGCCAGCCCCAAATTGCCACCCGATCCACTGGTTTCCAAGTTGCGGCACGGCTGGTCCCGAAACCGCGCCAACCAGCAGCCGGGTGCGCTGGACGTGGGTCGGATGCGCCGCTGGTGGCTCGCGCGGATGGTCGAGTCGCCCCGGCCGCTCCAGGAGAAGCTGACCCTGTTCTGGCACGGTCATTTTGCCACGCAGCAGAGCGTGGTGGCGAACACCTACACTGTCTACCGGCAGAACGAGCTGTGCCGCCAACACGCGGCCGGCAATTTCGGTGCACTGTTGTATGGCATCGTGCATGATCCGGCGATGATTCGCTATCTGGACAACAACTCCAACGTCAAGGGGCACGCCAACGAGAACCTGGCGCGCGAGATCATGGAGCTGTTTACTATGGGGGCTTACCAGGGGTACGACGAAACGGATGTGCGCGAGGCGGCCCGGGCCTTGACCGGCTATACGTTCGACAACCGCAGCGGCCAGTTCCGCTTCATGCAAGCCAATCACGACTCGGAGGAAAAGACGGTTTTTGGCAAGAAGGGACCTTGGAGCGGAGACGATCTGGTTCGGCTGATTCTTGATCAGCCGACGACCGGACAGTTCATCGCCGGCAAGTTGCTTGGATTCTTCGCCTATCAGGAGCCCAGTCCGGAGACCGTGGAGAAGCTGACGGCAGTGCTGCGCTATCAGAAATACGAGTTGGCGCCTACGCTGAAAAACCTGTTTCTGTCAAAGGAGTTTTACAGTGAGCGGGCGATGAACACTCAGATCAAGTGCCCGGTGCAGTTGGTGGTCGGAACGCTGCGTGACTTGGGTGTGCGGCGGATGAGCGACTATGGGGTTTTGGACCGCATGACTCAGCAGATGGGCCAGCAGCTCTTTGAGCCCCCAGACGTCAAAGGCTGGCGGTACGGTCGCAATTGGATCAGTTCCGACCGGTTGTTTAAGCGATACAACGCGGTGGCGGAGCTGGTTCGCTCGGTTCCGCAGCCTGGTCGTCAGGGTGTGGACGTGGTGGCGTTTGTCCAACAGGGTGGCTGCCGAACCGCGGCCGAAGTGGTGGACTACTTGGCCAAGACCTGTTTGCTGGTGCCGCTCACGCCGGAGAAGCGATCCGAGATGATCGGCTACTTGGGAGAATTACCGCCGCCGGGTGAGTGGGTTCAGCGGCACGAGGAGTTTAACGAGCGGCTGCGGAACGTGCTGATCTTCATTACCAGCCTGCCGGAGTACCAGATGACCTGACGCCTCACGCGGCGGGGACGTTTTCCGCTCCTTTGGCGAGGTGTGAGATTTCTGCTGACACAACGAAGTTCTTTGAGGAGGTCCGACAATGTCCCAATTGCCGATTTATTCACGGCGCGAAGTGTTGACTCGCGGTCTCGGGCTGGTGGGCGTGGGAGCAACCCTGCCGCACTTCCTGGTGCGGTCCAGCCTGGCCGCTTCTGGGGAGGATGGCGAGGGACGAATTGTCGTCTCGCTGTTGTTGGAGGGCGGACCCGACGGACTGAGCCTGGCGATCCCGCACGGCCACGACGAGTATTACAAACTTCGCCCGAAACTCGGTTACGACAAAACCGAGATCATTCAACTCAACGACGAGATCGGCCTCCATCCGCGGCTGACCGGCTTTAAGTCGCTCCTGGACCAAGGCCAAATGGCACTGGTGCTGGGCACCGGGTACCCGAATTACAATCTGAGCCACTTTGTCGCCCGCGACTACTGGGAGGCGGGCAACAGCAGCAACAAGACGGGCAAGGCCGGCTCTGCGGGCTGGCTGGGCCGCTATCTCGACCACGCCTTCCCCGACGACAAGTCGCCGACCCGCAACGTCGCGGTCGTACCACGGCGGTTCCCGCTGATCTTAACCGGCGAGAAGCATCCGGGTATTGGCTTGGACACACCCGATTCGTTCGCCTATACCGGCCAGCCGTCGGAGAATGAATTGGGGCTGTACCGAAAACTGACCCAGTTACCCGTGGCTCGTCCTTTGGAAGACCTGCAGTTCATCACACGGACGGGCATCAACGCCAACACGGCCAGCCAGCGGATCCGCGAACTGGCCGGCCGCTACAGTACTTCCGCGGAGTACCCAGATACCCAGTTCGGCCGATCGGTCCGGACCATTGCGGCTTTGATCAATGGCGGACTGGACGGCCGGGCGT
>CAYFJO010000792.1:0-3735 GCA_964343305.1 uncultured Pirellulaceae bacterium
GAAGTTGGTGCGTGCGAATACATTCGATGATCATGTTCAAAACCTCGCTATGCACTCTATCGGGGTTGTCGCTCAGCATGCACCGTGTGCCTGCCTGTCGGAAGAACGAGAAAGCCGTTCTTTACCTGATTGGCTGATGGTGGCTTGTTGTTAATCGAGATGTCGTCATTGGACGGCGTTCCCAGGCTGGCAAGGTCAACTCTCACCGTCGTGTGTGATGGGGTTTGCAACGTGATCTTGATCTCCGCCGGACTCACATCCCAAGCCACCTCGAGCAGTCCAGACGGTGTCGGGATCGTACCATGACGTCGGTGTAGGCGATTGGAATGGTAATAGCGCAGCACAACGTCCCGGAGTCCGGGTTGTGTTGGCTCGATGCCTAGGACGTAACGTGAGAAGAGACCTGGGAAGAAGGCGCTCTCGGTCTGAGCATCACTTCGCCCACTGGCGATCGGTTTGAAAGCTCCCTGGCGTCCGCTGCCGTTGAGCCACCATTCTTCCCACAATGTGCCATTCGTCTGGGGCGCCAACATGTGTGCGAATCGAGCCCAGAGTAAATCCCAAGATTCATCCGCGTAGCCCGCTTCGCAAAGCCCCGCGTGCAGAAAGTGACTCATGGCGGGCGTGACCATCACAGTTCCAGAGACGCGGCGAACAAACTGCCCACTCTCATTCTTGTGCAACTGCGCCGCGATGGACTCCATTTGCTCCGGAGACGCAATATTCAACGCCATTGCCATTGCGTTGGCGTGCTCGCTGAATTGATCGGAACGTTCTTCGTTGACCAACGCATCTGCAAATAGCTGCTTCGTCTCGTCCCACAACTGCCCACGCAGCGTCTTTCGAATCCGCCCAGCTCGTTGCAGGTAGATGTCGGCCTTCGGTTCTTTCAACCACTGCAGAACTTGAGCGAAGTCTTCGAGCGCTCCCAGATAGTGGGCGTTGAGGCAGAAGTTAGCACCGCGCCGGTCGTTCAGTGCATGGTCCAACCAGTAAGGGTAAGGCGGGCTGTCGATCAGACCATCCGGGTTGGTATAGCGATGCAAGAGATCGAGCAGTTTGCGGGCGGCGGGCAGCAGTTCGCGGATCGTCTTGCCGTCGCCCGAGTAAAGCAGATATTGGTGAAGGCCCCGTATCCAGAAACAATTGGAATCGAGGATCACCATGAAGTCGTCGCCGTGGCGAGGAGCGTAGGCGGGCATGAGACCGTCGGCCAACTGCTCCTCGGCAATCTGTTTCAAGTACCGGCGTTGCAGAGCATGGTCTCCGAAAACGGAATAGTTTCCCAAGCACGCGTAATAGCTGGTCTGTGCGTATTGTCGTCGTTCCCGGTAATTGTCGGTGTAAGCGTCGGTGACGCACACTTGGATGGTTTTCGCGGCAGCGTCCCACAGCGTTTGCAGTTCGGGGTAATCAGGCACCCGAAAAAGCCCTTTCCGCTCAAAAGGATACTCGCTCCGCATGATGCCAGCCCCGAACAGTCTTGCGTCCTCAGGAAGGTGGCGGAAGACCACTGCCAGCCACCGCGTCGGCTTCATGTAGAACGCTTCCCATCGCTCGCGCGGACCAGACAGGACGATGCGGTCAACATACGTGGATGCCACGATCGGAGACTGCAGGCTCTCATTAAGAAGGTAGGGAGCGGACAAAACGTCGACCACCGTGCCCACGGGTCCCGCGATGTCCAAGAACGGCCTACCGTTTTGCACTTCCCCCAAGTCAAAGACAAGAACTCGGCACTCGCCCTGATCATTGGCTGCAACAGTAATCGGGCTCGCCTTGTCAGCGGATTGTCGGCTGGCCGCACGCCCTTCATGCTGGGGCACTGGAATTTGGCGGATGACAGCCGCGTCGATCCACTCGTCCCCGCTGAAGCTCGTCTCGCCTCGGGGCGCAGGAATACTCCCGAAGTGGACGGGCTGTTGCGTCTCGGAAACACTCTCGATCAGATACGGGATGTCCCGAGCGATCAGCGATGTCCAGGGAGGCGTCAGGTGAGTTGGGCGATCGTTCTTCTGAGGCAACGGCCATCCGGATTTTCGCCCCAGAACTGAAGCTTTTGACCAGCCGCTGTCATCGAACTCCAGCTCGGCCCACCCCTCGATGCTGCGTCGCAGATCTACTCGGTCACAGACTTCCAGATGGAACATCGCCATTTTCGGCGAAGCGTTCAGCCAGCTTTTATCCGAAGACACTCGCCAACTGGCATCTGTCTGAAGCGTGGATGGCTGTGCGTCAGGTGAACAATCCAATTGCGCCAATAGCCCAGCACGAGAGGCGCCGTAATAGGAGACATCTTCGCGTTGGTGGTGCACGCGGATGGCCAGGGCATTCTTTCCGTTCTGCAGCGCTTTCGAGATCTCCAGAACATCGAAGGACTGATGATGGGGAGCACTCCGGGCCGGCCCGCTGCAAATGAACTTCTCGTTGATGAATAGTTGGTACCTCGAACTTGCGGTAATCGACAAGACGGCGTGATCCGGTTGATCAGGAAGCGTCAAGGTCTTTCTAGCCAGAAGCATATCAACGTCTTCGCCTTCAGGCATCCAAATCCATTGCGCCCGCCAGTTCGGAGCAAACGCCTTGCCAGACGAGAAACGCCATTGCCCGGTAACTGTTGACGTGACGGCCGATACTCCACCTATGCCATCGTCAACGCTGTCAAGGAAACCGGCCTGGGCGTTCGTCACAGAGGCGAGAGTCAATGTCAGTAGAACTGCTGCTGCGGTCAATCTCACTTCTTGGTCCTTCCGCCGGTCGTCCACTCGATCAGGTTGAAAAGAATCTTGTCGGCCACGGGGTCTTTGCCCAGGTTCTCCACGATTCGCAACGCCGACAGAACGTAGCGACCGCTGCCCGAAGGAACGACGCCTATGTCCATGCCGTACCAGGCGGCCGACGGGC
Source organism: uncultured Pirellulaceae bacterium (assembly GCA_964343305.1). Classification (GTDB taxonomy): domain Bacteria; phylum Planctomycetota; class Planctomycetia; order Pirellulales; family Pirellulaceae; genus CAYFJO01. Next base: position 2,905 of record CAYFJO010000792.1, read on the forward strand.
CCTGGTAGTGCTGTGAATCTTTCTCGCCCTGATACCAACCGTGGCTCACAGAGCCGACGATCAGCTCGCCGCCCGTGCCCATCAGTGTGTGTGGTGCCCAGACATTTTCATAGACTTGGCCCATCATTTGTTTGGAAGGCAGGCCTTCGAAAGCTGGGTGGTCGGTGACGATATGCGAGACACCGACCCAAAGGCCGAAAGCCCCCTTGCTGGTCGTTGGAACGGGCAGCACATTCTTGGGCGGCAGTCTGTGAGCCCAGAATGAATTGCCGCGCTGGACCGTCTCCAGATAAACCGCTGTGCCGCCCTGCTGAACAAAGCTCTTAAGTTCCGCGAAACGCTCGACTGCATTCGGATTGCGAGCGAGTGCTTTGGAGACAAAGACTGGCAGTGACTTGGGCGTATTCGTATCGAACTCGACAAAAGGAATGCCGGCGCTCTTGAGAAATGACCGTAACGAGTTGTTCTCATCAAGCACGGCAATGTTCAGGTCGGGAGCCGCAAGTTGCTGGTTCGCAAAGACATCGATGGTGACGGTGTTCTGAGCCACGACCAATCCGTCCTTGCCAGTCAATCGTGTTCGGACTGTACATGAACCGGCCATCTTTCCAGCGTCGAGTTTCCGTTCGAGCAAAGAGGAAACGCCCGAGACGAGCGACACATCTTTCTCGGCCAGCAACTCGCTCGTGCCATCTGCCGAGATCACTTCAACCGAGAGTTTCCCCGCGACGTCGTCCAGGTCGTTAATTCCGGTGATCGTGATCTTGGCGCCTCGCGCGGCGTAGATGTTTCTTGGCCGCACTCGCAGCGCGAGGTAGCGCGGTTGGTTTG
>CAYFJO010000793.1:0-3731 GCA_964343305.1 uncultured Pirellulaceae bacterium
GGACGTGGCCACCGACGACGACCGCTTCGTCGGCGGGGAGGTCGATCTGTCGATAGGCGGCGCCGAGGGGAGACGGGGCAATCATGTCCGCTCTGCCGTCGCTGGACACGTCCTTCGGTTCGGCGGGGAACTTGACCGTCACTTGATGTGGTGTCGCACTGGTCAGCGTGGTGGCCAGTCGGCCGGCGGGGAGATCCCATTGGAGATCGACGACCGTGCCTCCGCGGCAGGCGATGCCGGTGGCTGCGCCGGTCGTCCAGCGGGTTGGCAGGGCCGGGAGCAGCTTGATCATGCCGGGGGTCGAGAACACTAGCATTTCCAGCACTGCCGCACTCAGGCCGAGATTCGCGTCGATCTGGAACGGCGGGATCGGGGCCTGGGCCGGATCGTGTCGCTGCTCGGGTGTGAGCCGAGTCGTGTTCTTCTGATACTTGTCTTCCGGGACCCGGATCTGGCTCTCGTGACAGACCGTGAAGTTGAACACGCTGAAGAACGGCTGGTCGTCCTCACGTTTTCGCCAATGCGCCGTGCGGCTCGACTCGTTCCAGGCTGTCTCCGGAGTGGCGAAGTTGTAATCGGTTTTGGAGCGGTTCGTGCAGTAATAGCCGGCCGCCTGAAGATACTCGGGGAAACATTTGATCGAGTCGGGCAGCCATGTCGTGCTTCGCATCCCGTGGCTGCCAAGGGTCGACGGATAGACACCCGTGATCAGACAGGATCGATTCGGCGAACACACGCCGGTGATCCCATAGGCGTTCATGTAACGGACACCCTGGGCCGCCAGAGAGTCCAGCACGGGCGTGCGGGCGTAGTCGTCACCATAGCAACCCAAGTTCGGACTGATGTCTTCGCAGGTAATCCAGAGAACATTGGGGCGATCCGGTTCGGCGGCGTTTGCCGGAGATGTGGTGGGAACGAGCCAGCCACAGATGAGGACAGACATCAAGAGAGTTTTCGCAATCAGCCGTTTCATAGAAGTTTCCTATTTCGGGTTGTTGTATATCGCGTGCGGGTGGGTTCGGAAAAGGGGTCAGGAACCAATTGCCGGAACGGCCCTTCGGGTACTTCGCACAATTAGTTCCTGCCCCCTTTTCCGAACGGATCGTCATTTCGGTGCGAACCTGGCGATGACGCGCACCGTACCAGTCAAGTCGCTCAGACTGATAGTGGCGCGTGAAATAATGGGGCACATTCTGAATCTCCACAATCGTCGAATGTACCACAATGGGGTTCAACACCGTAGCTTAGGGGCACGATCCGCCGCTCACCCTGGGATGTGTTCGAAGCAAAATCGGTTACGCTGAAAGCGTTGGGTTTTCTCGAACGCTAACTATGTTGTAAAGCGGCGTTGCCGTTTAAGAGAGAAGTTTGAGCTGATTCACGACCATTATTTCAATCCGGTATTCCTGTTATTGTAGGTTCATTGGTGATCAATGGCCGGAAGAATTCTTGCAATTGGTGACGTTCACGGATGTTATCGCGCTTTAGTTGCGCTATTGGGCGTGCTCGCACCCTCATCAAACGATACGGTAGTTTTCCTTGGCGACGCAGTGGACCGCGGTCCCTCTTCAAAACAGGTTGTTGATCGGATTCTGGCGTTACGCGAGATGTGCAAGGTCGTGTTCATCATGGGCAACCACGAAGAGATCATGCGCGATGCCATTTCTGGACGCGGCTTGTTCAATCAATGGCTAATGGATGTTGGCGGCCAGGCCACGCTGGATTCCTACGGCGGGTCGGCTGATGCTATCCCGCCAGAACACATTCGATTCCTGGTTTCCGCGTTGCCCTATTGGGAAACCGAGACCGACATTTTCGTTCATGCGTCACTTGAATCGGACGTTTCTCTGACGAATCAGACCAGCGAATTCCTGCGTTGGAGACACCTTGGCGGTTCAGAACGCCCACATGTCTCCGGTAAACGTATTATTTGTGGGCACACTCCGCAGACCGATGGGGTGCCGCTCATTTATGAAGGATGGGTTTGCATAGATACATTCCCGCACGGCGGCAAATGGTTGTCCTGTCTCGATGTCGACTCCAACCACGTGTTTCAGACGTCGGAGAGTGGAGATGTGCGTGAGTTTCCATTATCCAAGTATGCGTAGTTGTAGCGCAGCAACGACGCTTCCCGTTTGCAAAGTGACCTGTGACAGATGCTGTACTTCACGAAAGAACGATGGAATCTTCTGGCCAATCGACTCTCTCTTTCAATCGGCGAACGAGCATTTGAACAAATTCAAGGGCACTATTCCGTTTCGTGGCGGGCCTACCACAACGTTCGGCACATCGAGGATTGCCTGGAGCAGTTGGATCGTTCGCCGCGCATTGCTGAACAGCCGGACGAAGTGGAACTGGCCATTTGGCTGCACGATGTGATCTACGACACTCATCGCTCGGACAACGAGGACCAGAGTGCCGCATTTGCCGCTTCGATTCTTCAAGATGTCCGTGCTGCTCCGGATGTGGTCCAGCGCGTGACGGCCAACATCCTGGCGACCACGCACAACGCCACGGCCACTCGCATCGACGAACAATTGATCGCCGACATCGACCTCAGCATCCTTGGCCGCCCGATGGATGAATACGACGTGTTTGAAACGGCGATCCGAAAGGAATACCAGTGGGTGCCTTGGGCCACCTATCGCGACAAACGCACGGAAGTCTTGCAGTCGTTTCTCGATCGTGAGTCGATTTACCGAATCGATTGGTTTGCTGAGAAATTTGAAGCGAGTGCGCTGGATAATTTGAACGTGCAATTCGTCAGCTCGCCTCATAAGCGTGAATGGATGGCTTAATGCGAAGTCGCCCGTTTGGTCTGTCTTTACCGCAACGCGGTTAAATATCGTACCCTAGCGTCGCGGTCTTCCGCGCACCCTAGTCGATTGACCGGTAAAAGATTTTGCGCTGAAAGCGTTGCACAATTTGCGATTGCGCGTGCGATGAACTTTGTTTAACACCTTCAGCGTAAACCCCTGAAGCCGAAACGCAAACCCAGCGTGCGCAAAGACGCGACGCTGGGCTACGGTGTGAAACGGCCTTGCCGTTTGAGGAGGGCGCTTGAACTGATTACGATTGGCTCCCGAACAACGCTTCCAAACAAATCGCCGACCAACTTTCGAAGCCTTCCAGATCGGACATCAACTCACTCAGCCCCGTGAACCGCGCGTTGACAATCTCGCTTTCGCGAGGGCGCACGCTGGGTTGCTCGACGTCGAAGATGTGCACGACACCCAGATGCACTTTGCCGACTTCCGTTTCGTCGTCGTTAATCATACCGACGCATTGCTCGGTGTGGCTGGATTCGACGATGACTTCTTCGTCTAACTCGCGCCTCATGCCTTCCTCGTAGGGGTTCAAGTCGCCCGTCCCTTCGGCGTCGTCCGACGAAATGTGTCCGCCGATGCCGACACTGCGTTTGCTGTGCAGCCGCGATTCGCCTTGGCCTTTGCCGCGCGTGTATTCAAAAATGCGGACGCGACCCGAGGCGTCGGTGTGGCGGAAGATGACGTAGGGGATCAGTTGCTTGAAACTGGGATCTTCCTCCATCTCGTTGCGAGGGCGATAGCTGGTGTGCTCTGGGCTGAGAAGCTCTTCGAAGTATTGCTCGACGTTGGTCGTGAAGCCCTGGAAATATCCCAGACCATGAAACAAATTTGTGGGGACGACCAAGACGTGTTCCGTTTGCACGAGCGACATGGGTGATTCCTTTCAAGATCGGGAAGAGTTAT
>CAYFJO010000794.1:0-3704 GCA_964343305.1 uncultured Pirellulaceae bacterium
TCAACGCTGGTACCGCTTACGCGAGCTTAGGCCGCATCGGGCTAGTGTTCGTCAGCGTTGTCTTCCTGGCGGTGCTTCCCTTGATCAACCTGTGGCTGCTGGCTGTTCAACCGAAATCACGAAGCAGTGCCTTCTTCCTCGGGACGCTGATACCCGGAATACTGGCGACCATCACAATCGTCGCGATGTGGAATGATAGATACGGACCGCCAGAACGATTTCCGGAGCCGATCGGCGAGGTCGTAGAAAACATCAACAAACCATGAGAAGATCAAGTCAGGATTAGTCCGATTCGCGAGCGTGCATTTTAAGCACTGCAAGCACAGGACGGTGATCCGAAGCTATGGACTCATCGATCACCTCCGCGTGCGACACGCGAAACATAGGCGCTGGACGGTAAAAGATGTAATCAATCCGGGAAGTCGGCTTTTGGGACGGCGCAGTCGGTGACGCCGGTTCGTCCGTGGCATTTGACCAATGCTTGAGTAGTAGCTGGATCGGCTCAGAATCCGGCGTTGCGTTCATATCGCCCGCCAGAATCGTCGGCATCCTGTCATCTCTGACAAAGAGCTTGTTGATACCCTTGGCTTCGGCCACGCGATCCTCCGGAACATTGTGCTGGAAGTGTGTGCTGATGAATCGCAGAGGTTTACCATCCACGCCGCGAATAGTGACGGCGATCGCCCCGCGCGGATAGGTGACTCGCTGCTTAGTGCTCTCCGTATAGGGCAACGGCTGAATCACTACAGCGAGGATCGGCAGTCGCGAAAGGACCGCATTTCCGAAAAGTCCTCCCTCATAATGCTGGGTTGGACCGAAGCGTACCGCCATGCTCGTCAATTCACCCAGCCGCTGCGCCTGATAGACGCGACCGGACCGCTTCACGCCCACGTCCACTTCTTGCAGTGCGACCAGGTCGGGCTTGGATTGGTTGATCACGGCAGCCAGACGCTCCAAATCGTATCGCCCGTCTGTACCTTGGCCGTAGTGGATGTTGTAGCAAAGGACGCGAAGGCTCATTGGTTCGGCGGCGATTGCCGTGCTGCCGACGCCAGAAAAGGCAAGATGCGTGACCAACAGCAATGCTGCAATAACAGTCCGATTTGTTGAGTCCGCCTTGTTTGTCTTTGCACGCTGTTTTGCTGTGGCTTCATTAGATTTATGCAATTTCAAAAACATGTCGAAGCTCCAGGTGGTAGCACGCAGTTAGTTGTCGTGACAAAAAGTTGCAAAAGTCGTTTCATCATTCGTTCGGGATTTCCATGTTGCTGGGAATCAGAACGGGCTCTCCCGATTTCTTGTCGATGGGAAACTGGGCTTGCACCTCTTGCAAATAGGATCGCAGTTCGTTGGCAAGAGCATCGCGCATGTCCGGGTAATCGTCAGCAAGATCGTGCTCTTCACCAAGATCCTTCATTACGCTGAATAACTCAAAACGCCGCATGCCGTAGTAGTAGATCAGTTTCCATCCGTCGCGACGAATACTGCTCGACGGACCGATTCCCGGTCCTTTCGGCCCCCAGTTGTTGGGGAAATGCCAGAACAGCGATCGTTCGTCCCGACTCTCATCATACTTGCCACGCAGCAAGGGCACGAAGCTCTGGCCGTCGATCACGCCGCCGACTTGTTGAACGTCGCGCAGGCCAGCCAATTCCAAAATCGTTGGAAAGAAGTCCTCGATGATCACCGGCTGCTTACAGATCGAGCCTGCATTTGTAACGCCGGGCCAATGGACGATCATCGGCACTCGTACGCCGCCTTCATGGGCAGAGCCTTTGCCACTGGACAACGGTCTGTTGTGGGTGTGAGGCTTTCCGCCGCGACCGCTTGCACTCAGGCCGCCGTTGTCCGACATGAACAGTATGATTGTGTTGTCGCTCTGGCCATGTCGCTGAACATTGTCGAGGATGTCGCCCAGCGACTTGTCCATGCCCTCGACCATGGCCGCGTACATGGACTCGGTGTGATCGAGCCCAGCATCACGATACTTTTGGTAAAAACGGCTGTCCTTAGCGAACGGAACATGCACCGCATAATGCGACATGTAAAGAAAGAATGGCTTGTCATCCTCAACCGCCTGATCCACGGCGCGATTGGCTTCGATCGTAAGGGCTTCGGTCAGAAAGATGTCTTTGCCGTAGTACTTTTCAAGGCTCGGCACGTCCCAGACGCGATCGCCTTTGCGCCACGCTGCACTAAAATTCTGCTCACCAAGAAAACTGCCGGGGCCACCCGCAGCGTGTCCGCCGATGTTCACGTCAAAACCGATGTTAAGCGGATCGGCTCCTGGTGTACCAATGGCACCGAAGTGCGCCTTGCCGACGTGGATGGTGCGGTAGCCGACATCATGCAGATATGCCGGTAGTGCTTTTGCGTGGACCGTCCGTTCGATGCCTGCCTGTGGACTGAGTCCATTGACGTTCCATTTCGGAAAAGAGAGCGTCGGGTGACGGCGATCATTGCTGGCGTTCTTTCTCAACGTCCAGTTGGTTACGCGATGCCGCGCCGCGTTCAGACCCGTCATCAGGCTGACTCTCGTCGGCGAGCAAACACTGCACGCATACGCCTGCGTGAATTTCACACCGTCTTTAGCCAGTCGCTCCATATTGGGCGTGCGATAACGGCGGTTCCGTTCGGTGACTCCCGTGTGGAATGGCACGGACGTGTCCTGCCAGCCCATGTCGTCCACCAAGAACAGGACGATGTTCGGCTTGTCGTTTTCGGCAGCCAGCGGAGCTTGGGCCACGAACAAAACCGCAGCGAAATATATAAATACACGGATCATGCTAACTCCGACAGTACAGGGGCGGCCAGACCGAAACAATTCTAACTTGCATTAGACACGCTCGCGATGCTCACCGATTTCGATATGCGGAAATGATCGCCGCGTGGTATTTGGATTCGGAAAATATCAGTTCAAATCCGGAGAACGTGAAAGTAGCCTCAATCGGGTCATTTTCCGAAGTCGCGACGACGGTTGCCAACCGCGTCCGCAGTCTTCAACGCAGCCAAAACAGCGACTGGTGAGATCGGACACGGTTCGTGATGGATCGTTTCGCCTTCGGCACAGGCCGCTTCGGCAACAAGATTCAAGTCTTCGTCGCTCGCTTCGCCGATTCCGACATCGGACAGCGTCGTTGGCAATCCGATTGATTCGCAAAAGTCATAAACGTCGTCAATCAACTCACTTGGTTGATCCGTCAGGAACAATCCGGCGAGAACACCAATGGCAACTTTCTCGCCATGGTAGTAGTTGTGCGTACCGTGCAGTTGAGTGAGGCCATTGTGAATCGAATGAGCCGATGCCAGGCCGCCGCTTTCAAATCCAAGACCGCTTAGCAGTGTGTTGGCTTCGACGACGTGTGCAAGCGCGGGCGTGACGACGTTCTGTTCGCATGATGTTTTGGCGGCGACACCGTATTCCAGGATTGTGTCGTAACAGAGTCGGGCAAGGCTGTAGCCAGCCAGCGTTCCTAGTCCACCGCATTGGTTTTCGCTGTACGACTTTCGGCACGACTCAGCCTCGAACCAGGTCGCCAGCGCGTCGCCCATTCCGGCAACTAGAAAACGCACCGGTGCTTCGGCAATCACGTCTGTGTCGATAAGGACGAGATCGGGGTTTCGCGGGACGAACAGGTAGCGGTCGAAGCCACCTTCGGGCGAATAGATGACTGAAACGGCGCTGGTAGGTGCGTCCGTCGAGG
>CAYFJO010000795.1:0-3662 GCA_964343305.1 uncultured Pirellulaceae bacterium
GTTCTTGTTTCGCAGACCTTCGAATTCTATTCGTGTTGGACTAAAATAGCCGAATCTAGGCGTACACGTTCGTGTGCTGCCTAAACGGTTGGTTGCCCCATTATTGGGTATTGAATCAGGCGATTGGAATGCCCGACAGCAAAAAAGATTTTGCCACATTGATGGCCGAGTTGAAGGAGGGGTCCGAGGAAGCTGTGCGCGAGTTGCTGGATCGTTATGGCGACCATATCTTCCGTGCCGTTCGTCGTCGCATGAACCACAAGATGCGGGCTCAATTCGATTCCGAAGATTTCTGTCAGGCTGTGTGGAAGTCGTTTTTCGCCAACCGCGACGAGAACGTTGATCGATTTGAAACGCCACAAGAATTGATCAACTTTCTGAAAGAGGTCGCCAAAAACAAAGTGATTGATGAATATCGCAGGGGCAAGCGGCAGGGCAAGGGATACGACCGCGAGCAAGGTGTTGGATCGTATCGTTTTATTCTCGAAGATAATGGTGGCAAGTTCGCACCCGAAGCGACGCCGAGCCAAGTGATTTCTCATGAAGAACAGCTCGACCGACTGCTGGGCGAGGAATCGGCTATGTTGCAAGAGTTCGTGGAAATGCGATTGAACGGTGTCAGTTTTGCAGCCATTGCACGCCGTTTTGGTATCAGTGAACGCTCGGTTCGCCGCGCCTTTAAGAAACTGGGGCAACGTCTTTTAGACACGGCGGAATGATGTCGACGCCGATCGAAACGCAGAATCAAAAGTCAAACCAGGGGATACATAATTCTCTGTCGGCGCTGCGGTTCGTTTCCGAAGTCATTATGCGGGCCCGCCGCGACGAAATGCTGGATGTGAGTGAGATTCTCAAACAGCATCCCGAGCTGAACGAATTCGAGCGGGCGATTTTAGATCTGGCGTACGAAGACTATCAGCGACACATTGAGTTGGGCGGGCCGTTTGACAAGCAGCAATTTCTGGCCTCTTATCCCGGCCACGAAGCGGCGGTGAAGGAACTGTTGGAATTCGGACAGTTCCTGGGTGACGAAGGAATTCTGAGTCTTGATGACGACGAAGACGATGGATTTCCCCAACCGGGTGAAATTTTTCTGGGTTTTGATTTGATTGAAGAACTGGGGCGCGGTTCGTTTGCCCGGGTGTTCCTGGCGACCGATTCGAGGTTGGCCGATCGATTCGTCGTCGTGAAAGTCTGTCGGCTCGGCAAAAATGAAGCGGAGATCCTCGCGCGCTTGCAACATCCTCAGATCGTTCGCGTCTACACCATCGAGGAAGATCCTGATTCTGAATTGACCGCGATCCCAATGCCCTTTTTGAGCCGTGCGACGTTACACGATGTCGTGTGGCGCAACCAAACGCGCCCCAAGCCTTTGACCTTGGGCAGCGAGATCATTGCGACCATCGATCGCGTGAATGGCATTGACGCTCGATTGGAGCCCGTGGGTGCGGACAAGACATCGTTGAAGTTGTTTAGCAAATGCACTTTCATTGATGCAGTCATTCAGATTTCGCTGCAACTTTCCGAAGCGCTGGCCTACACGCATCATCATGACTATTGCCACTGCGACGTGAAACCTTCCAATGTGTTGCTGTCCGCCGATGGCCGCGCGATGTTGTTTGATTTCAATCTCGCCTCGGATACCAGGATCGATCCGGACGATCTTGGCGGTACCATTCCATACATGGCGCCAGAACAATTACGTTTAATGGTCGATTCGGAGGTGCGGAAGAGCGTTGATTCACGTACCGACGTGTTCGCCTTCGGCGTGACGATTTATCAGACATTGACCGGGCAATTGCCATTTGGGGCGATTCGCAAAAGCGGATCGAAACGGAAGATCGCCCAGCAGCTTTTGCAACAACAAGAAGAAGGGCCGATACCGGTACGAAGACTGAATCCGTCGGTTAGCTCGACCTTTGCTCGTACGATCGAGCGGTGTTTGAGTTTCCGGCCAGAGGACCGGCCGACTTCCGGGGCGGCGCTGACCAGCTTGATTATCAAGGAACAAGCGGTCGTTCGGCGGACCAAGAGTTGGCTGTACTCGCGACGCAAAATGCTCAGCGGTGTGGCTGTTGCTTGTCTCGCCGTTCTGTTTTCCTGTTTGGCGGTTCTCTATCTGCGCGATCCAATCCGGCTTGGACACAACGCGTACAAACAAGGTGATTTCGCGGCTGCCGAGCAGTACTATGAGGAAGCCGCGGCGGCATCGCCGGACGATCCCAACGTGTCTTTCTGGCTTGGCCGCTCGAGATTGAAACAGGACAAACGCAAACTCGCCGTAACTGCCTTCGTTGCGGCCCAGAACTCATTGCCTGATGAAAAGGCCAGGTTAGCACGCGGGATGATCCAGGCGTGCCGTGCGTATTGCCTGGCGCGCGAACTCAAAATCCAGGGGCGGGCGCTGCGACCTGGGTTTACTAGCCAATCAGACAATCCAGAATTGCATGCGTTGTACAAGAACTCGCGGGGGTTGTTTGTGATTGCCGCGAGAGATGGGCTCGACTCCGGAATCACTCAACACAACATTGCGGTATGTAGCTATTTTCGATTTCTTGCGAACTCTAAAAGCCCTGGTGACCAATTCAGCACAGAAGCCTTTACGACGCTTCACAATGCAGTTCAGTCGCGCGATGACATGCCGTTTCAGACATTTCTGCTATTGTCGACCTTAGACTCGAGGGCGTCGGCGTATGAAGGCCGAAGCCCCAATCCCGAATTCATTGAGCGAGCATTGAAGTTGGCTCCAAACTCACCAAACGTTTGGTTTCACGCGATTCGGCTCGCTGGGCATCCCCTGCTAATGAGTGAATCTCGCGATAACACAGAACTAGTCAACAAATTGATAGAAATGTGTCGAGATGGCAGCCGAGTTGGTGTGTCACGAGACCAATTAAATCGCTTGGGCAGGACATTTGAACCACTGAAAGCACATCCCCAATTTCAATCAATCATCGAAGACGCTTCTCCGACGAAAGGCCCTGATACGACTTGGTTAATCGATCCGCTAACTAAATACGCAGAACCTCTTGAATTGCCTGGCACCGCACGATAGGGGGGGTGGGCTGACTTTGTCTTTCTCTGGAGTGCTGTTTCTAGCCAGCGATTTATGGACTCGCGAATAAATTTTGAAAAAAAGTATGATCGGCGTGTCCGCATTCTTGAAGAAACTTCGATCTATTCTGTGACCGATTAGTGCTGTTAGATTGGCCTTACACCCGAACCAAGGCGTAAGTCTCTTAACTTCTAGCACCCTGCCCCGACACTAGCGCTGGTCATCGAAATGCTTTGGTCAGCGCTTCCAGCCTGTTTTGATGTGGTTTCTCGTCGCGTTGAATCGCAATTCTGCGTGAACGAAGATCTTCTGCATTCGTCGCCGAGTTAGATCGGCGAGCCCCATTACTGCCCCCTTCTTGAAAAGGAAAACTCGATGAAACTGTTGCACAATTTATTCAGTCGTAAGAAGCGAAAGTCGACAGCTCGCAGCCGTCGATTGAATCGCTTTGAGGTATTGGAAAACCGCTGCATGTTGGCTGGCGAAATGCCAATGTTTGACAATTACGGATACTATTTCGATGTTGATCCCGGCGATGTCGCATCCGGCACCTATTGCTCGCCGCTGGGCCAAGTCTCGGCAACCGATCCCGACAGCACGGTACTTG
>CAYFJO010000796.1:0-3648 GCA_964343305.1 uncultured Pirellulaceae bacterium
GCTGTCCGGATTCGAAAACAGTAGCCAACTGCCGAGGTCCCGGCCCACTTCGCGATCGACGTCGATCAGGCTGGCCATGCACGCCCGCGGTTCGATCAACGCCCGCTCCGAAGTCGTGTGCTTCTGCCACGTCTTGCCCATGTCGCGCGTGGTCATCACGACTCGCACTGACTTGCGGTTGTAGCGGCAATTCAGCATCAGCACGCCCGGTTCGATCTCGACCACTTGCGATTCGGTGGTGTCGTCGAATGCTCCCGTGCCAACTTGCCATGTCTTGCCGTGATCTTTCGAGTAGATGATCGTCGAGTGCGGCAGACGTCGCTTGTCCGGTGGATCCTGATACTGAGCAGCGAAAACAATTGTACCGTTGCGCATAGTGATCCCTTTGCCGGGGCCTTGCAGGACGAAACACCACTCCGGCCGTTTGACCTGCTCGGTGATGTTGATCGGCTTGGACCACGTGACGCCGTCGTCGTCGCTGCGGACCAGCATCAACTGGCCGGTCTCTTCCGGTTTCAAGCCCGGCCCTGAACCCCGCCACGAACGATTTCCGTGACTCCACGTCGCCGCCACCCAGATCGTGCCGGTGTTTTTGTCGACGAGCACGGCCGGATCGCCAATGCCGTCGTAACGCCAGTCTGGACTGTCGCCCATGTCCATGATGACCTTCATGGGCTCCCATGTTCGTCCGCCGTCGGTCGAGTGCGACATGCCGACATCGATGTCGCCGGGAAGATCACCACCGCTTCGTCGCCGCACGTCATAAACCCCGATCAACGTCCCCAACTTGGTCGTTGCCAGACCGGGGATGCGGTACGTGTGAACGCCATCGTCGCCACCTTTGCGGACGGCAACTCCCATCCGTTGCATCGACGGCGGCGCGTCGACCTTGAACGTCTGCCCGCTGGAGAACGTGACCTGCTTGATTGCCGCGCCGACATGGTGGTCGATGTTGGCATCCTTCTTCAACTTGCAATTGACCCAGACGATGTTCTCGCCTTCAACCAGCTTGAGCGAAGCTTTTAGTGTCTTTGCACGATGGACTTCCCAGTCTGTCGCATCCACTATCTCAATCGACGGACTGGGAAGTCCGTCGAACCGGGGCGAGATGTAGACCGACGAGACGTTCGCGCGAGTTGCCGTACCTTCAAGCGTTACCGCCAATTCCGTCAGCGACAGCGGATTAAGCTGTCCGGTCGTAACAACCTTCAGCTTCACTAGCGGACTGCTCGCCGTTCCGACTAGTGCCGGCAGTGTGAACGGTACGACCTCGACGCTCGCGATTTTCTGCGGCCGAGCTGGCGCGATGCGGATATCGTCGATCAGAATTCCGGTGTTCGGCGGGCTGGTGACCGTGAAACGCAGTTGTCTAATGCTTACGTCACCGAGCGGAACCTTCACGTGATTCAAGAACGAGCGCCCAACGCGGACACTCTGGTCGCCGTTGAAAATCTCCTTCCAGCCGTCGCCGCCACTCTTGTCGATACGAAATGAGAACGGTTTCCTCGCGGTCCAGCGTTCCGCCCAGAAGGTTAAAACGCTCGACGCATTCAGGGTGTCCGCCAATCGCAGAATCACACTTGTCTGCTTTCCACCCGTTAACTGCAAACAGTGCTTGCCGGTTTTGGCGTGCTTGTCGTCAACAATTGTTTTGCCGGCGTCCGGCGTCCATGCGCCGACCCCTGTTTCGAGTTTCTCAAACGGTCCGGGCTTCGCCTTTTCAAAACCGACGCTCGCGATGTCTTCCGGATTGACGAGATGGAGAGCCAGCGCTGTTTCCAACTGGGCCGAGAGATGTTCGACGACTTCCGGAGCTTTGCTCGCAATGTTTTCTGTCTCGACCAGCTCGTTCGCGTAGTCGTACAGTTCAGTCGCGCGAACTTCGCTCGTTTCTCGATGCACCCATTGCGTCAAGCGATGCGTCGCCGTCCGCATCGAATACCCCATCAATCCACCGCTCCGTGGATATTGGCTTAGCGCCGCCGTCTTCGTGATCCGAGCGGGATCGTTCAGGATCGAAACAAAGCTCTTGCCTTCGAGCTGCTTCGAAATCGGCAAATCAGCCAGTCCGGCCAGCGTCGGATAGAGATCAATCAGTTCGACTAGCGATGAGCTCGGCTTGCCCGCATGCTTCATACTCGGCGTCCGCACGATCAACGGCACGCGAGTATCGAGTTCAAAGTTAGTTGTCTTGCCCCACAAGCCTTGCTCGCCGAGGTGATAACCATGATCGCCCCACAACACAACGATTGTGTTTTTTCCGAGCCCCGATTGCTTCAGTTCATCCAGCACTCGGCCGATCTGAGCGTCGATGTAACTGATGCATGCAAAGTAGGCCTGTCTCACTCGGCGCTGATTCGCGTTTGGAATCGGCCCGCTCTTTGGCTGATCCGTGTAGCGACGCAGTTCGCCCGAACCATGACCCGCGAAGCTCGGAGCATGTGCCGGGAACTCGGCGTTCGTCGGCAGCGCGACATCTTTGTAAAGATTGAAATACTTAGTCGGAGCGATGTAGGGCGAATGCGGCTTGATAAATCCGACCGCCAGAAAGAACGGTTTCTCGTTGCCCTTCAACTTCCGCAGTGCCGACACCGCGGCATCGGCGACCTTGCCATCATAAAGCGTATTGTCCGGCACATCGGGTGCTTCAGTGGCCGGACCGAACACCAGTTTCTTCGTCCAGTCGTCCGGACCGGCGTTCTTCGGTTTGTATACCTTCTGGTAAATCGACTTCGCCGCCGCGATGCCTTCTTCGGTGAAATAGTAGCGCGGCCCAAAACGAACCGCCGGCACGGACCAGCTTTCCGGATCACCCATCGTGTCCCATTGGGTGATGCTTGCCCCGTCAGGGAACACACCGTGATAGATCTTCCCGATCGCCGCTGCGTGATAGCCGTGCTGCTTAAAGTGCTGCGGCAACGTGACCACGTCCGGATGATTGCCGCGGAAGTGCGAATGATTGCCAGTAACCCCGATCGAATCCGGTCGCATACCGGTCATCAGGCTCGTCCGCGACGGATTGCAAACCGCCTGCTGGCAATAGGCCCGCTGAAACAGCCGGCCATTTGCAGCGAGCGCGTCAATGTTCGGACTGTGAATGTGCAAAGCCCCGTAGCACCCCAACTCTGGTCGCAGATCATCGATCGCAATGAACAACACGTTCGGCCGCGAGGGTTTTTCATGAGCGGCTCGGAGCTGGCCGCCAGCCATCCCCACCATCCCACAGAGAATTGCAATCTGCACAGAAGCAAGACTGTTTCGGTGTTGATCTTTCGCGGCACACGTCATGTGCAGGGCCTTTGATGTGCAAAACTACTTTGCTTGGAGGGGATTATATCCTAACGTCGTAGACATGCACGACGTGCGGCGGCCATTTCGGACCATTCAACAAGACAATTGGCCATCGTAAAAGGATAGAACGTCTATCCGTCGATCGCCATCAAAGTCGTTGGCGACAGCCGAATGAATCATGCTTTTCGCGGGAGACACGACGATGTGCTTCTTCCACTCCGCGCGAACCGAGCCGCTCAACGAGATCATGAACACGGTCAACGTGTATGTTGGCGAATGTCGGTCGCGCAAGTGGCGTGTTAGACCCCTTATGGGGCGAGTTTTGTTGAGTTTGAGTCAAGTTTTTGGGTCAAGCTG
>CAYFJO010000797.1:0-3644 GCA_964343305.1 uncultured Pirellulaceae bacterium
TCAAAGAAACGGTGAATGAAAACTGATTCTAACTCGCACCGATCTCACTGTCATAATGCCGGCTCGATATGTAGAAGTAGCTCACCGGTTTGCGTTGAACGAAGAGTGCGGCCAGAGGCCTGCCCAGCGATCAACGCACAACAATTACGTCGTCGATCCAGCACCTCGTCCCGGCGGCCTGATTTTGAACATGAAGCCGAACGAACAGATTCACGGTATTCGGTGGAGTCACCACGTCGGCCACAAACTGGCGCCAGACGTTTGCCACCGGGGGAATGGTGAGAGTGGACAGGGTCTGGTAACCTCCGTCTTCGAGCCGCACGTCGATGGAAAAAGTGTAGGGACTCGAAATGCCGTCGTCCTGACGAAACCACAATCCGGCCCGGTAGCGGGTATCAGCTTCGGCCCGGATGTGGCGGGAGAAGCGGGCGCGGGCGCAGTGTTCGAGGACCAGAGCAGCCTTTCCGGATTTCACTTCCGAGCTGGAGATGAGGCAGCGCCAGGGAGTCCGGTCGGGAAAAGTCAGGCGGACGCCGGCGGCCCGGGTTTGGTCTTTGGTTAGGACCGTTTCCTCCTCCTGCTCTTCCGCGATTTCCTCGAATCCGGGGTCGGAAACGAGATTCTCCGGCTCAGGGGCGAGTGCTCTCTCCGCCGCTATGTTGTAGGCGGTTTTGAGCGCCGGGACGGTTTCTTTTTCCGCTTCACTTCGCCACCAGGCCGCAGCCGCATTTCCGCCGAGTTTACGACGCAAATATTCTTCGGTGGAAAACAGGCCAAGGCTGATGATGGAAAGCATCTCCGGTCCGGGTTCACCCGATTTCAGTTCATTGTAGATGTCCAGCGGGCGGGTGGAAATGCGATACAGTTTCCATTGATCCAGTGGCGGTTTCTCGAGTACCGATTCGATGTGTTTGCGGGCGTCGGTGTGGCGTTGATAGATCAGCCGGGCGTCGGCAATGCGGTCGTGGGCCTCTGTTTCGGTTTCAGGTTTTGTGTCTCGCAGGCGATAAGCCGCCCATGCCCGCTCGATCGCCATTTTCTGCAGGGCGAATGACTGCTGGATGATGTTGATCCGCTGAGTCACGAGATCGTCGCCACTGGCCGCTGTAACAGCCCGGTCAAGAGCCTCGGCCGCGCGTACGGATTGCGTGGGCGAAAGGACGCGGAATTGTTCGAGAGTTTTGTTTTGATGGTAGGAGCTGACATCTTTTCCAAACCAGTGAGTGCGGCCTTCCGCTTCCAGCCAGCGTTCGTATCCCTTGCGAAGGATACTGTAGTAATCGCGCATCGGGCCCTTCGCTGAGCGATAGAATTTGCCAAAGTATTCATCGAGCAACGCATCGACATCCTGACGCGGATCCCACAATAACTCTGCGGTGATATAGGGAATCACATCGGCATGGGGCCATTGGGTGTGGCATTCCATATAGTAAGTCCGCATCTTTTCCGAGCCGATCAGGTACCGGATCCGTTTGGCCTGCTGGCGGGCATCCATCTTGGGAAGCAATGCAAAAGTGCCCAGATGATGGGTGTAGGCTCCGAGATGTTTCGCGCCAGACTGGATCCACTCGTCCCATCGCTGGAAGGTGCTTGCGGTTGTCGTGACGGGCAGGAGACGGGGATGCGGCGTCACGATTTTCGGCGCGGCGGAGGCGTTGGCGTACGCAAGGTAGACAATCCACTTATCGGGAAACTCGCGGCCAACGATTTCACAAATCCGGTTGCTGAAATGGATATAGCGCTCCGACATGCCGTGTCCGCGGGAGTAATCCGTTCCGGGTGCGTCGAGGGCCCGGCAGTTCGCACAAGTGCAGTCGCCGCCGCCGTCGTTGATCGCCACGTTGATACCAGGGGCATCGCGATTTTCGTGGAAAAAATCGATCACCGCTTCGCCCATGACTTTTTGTACTGCGGGATTGGACACACAGGGCTGCCACCCCTTGTTCTTCATCGCGTCGGTCGGTTGCAGACGTTTGCCGTTAACCTGAGCATAGTATTCTGGATGACTCTTTGCGTATTTACCCGGCGGCAGCCAGCGATTGTAGTTTTCACTACAGGGCAGGGCTTTTCGGCGGCGGTAGAAATCGAGGTAGGGCCGCCTGCCAAACGAACGGAGCGACATCTGAAAACTGACCATATATGGCCAGTCCCGCCATTCCACCTGCGGGATCTTCAACGTCGGCCGCGCGGGTATCACATTGCCCAATCCGTCAACCGGACCATACCAATACTGCCGAACACCGGCATAACGTTTCAGGAAACCGACCAGTCCGTGTTTGGTCGCTTCCTCGTCGGGGCCGCGAATCACCAACGTCGACGGATCGGGCGTGTGTACGAGAAAGCCTCTCCGATTGGTGAACACTTCGTCGCCGAATTGCAGATCAGGAAGCGCGAGTTTCACGGTCTTTCCTTTCACCGTATCGCCGACCTGTATTGTGCCCAGTCCTTCCAAGATTTCCCTACCGTCATCAACCACTCGCATATCAGCCCCGGTGACCAGTGCGAGGTAGTTGGAAAACTCACGAATCGCCGCCCGGAGAGCCGATGAAGTCGACGCCGGCTGCACAATGACACAACGCGATTCCCCGTTTTCCGCTAGCGGGAAAAAATCGGCGGCACCCTCCTTTGGTGGATCAGGATAGTGAAAGGCGAGATCCGCGGGCTTGACGACTTCGAACAAGGGCTCTTGGGCCGACGCCGTCAGAGTCAGCACCAACATGGCTGCGATCGCAGGAAACCTTACTAGTATGTTAGTGATCATTTTTTCTTTTTCTCGACGCTCAATGTTATGGCTGTCGAAACGATTCCCGGGTTCTTGCTGTGCCAGCAACTTCGCTACATATTTGAGTAGGCACTGTCAGTATAACTCGGCCTCAACATTCATCCCATTGCCGGAGCGGCGTCGCTTCGCTCCTTGATCCGGACTGCCTGACTAATTCGGATATTTGCCGATGAAGAAATCATCAACATAGAAACGGGCGCCGCGTTCCTGATTCTTGACGATGACGAGCATGCTGACCTGCTTCGCGCCTTGAGGGACGATGTAGTACAGCATGAATTGATTCCAGCGGTCGGCCGATTCTTCCAGGTTGAATACGGTTCGTGAAAAGATACCGCCGGTTTGGTCGCGCACGATCATGTGCACGCTATAGTTGCCTGCTCCCGCATTCTGTTGATACCACAAGCTGCAGCGTAAGCGGTCGCCGGGTTTCCGCGCGGGAACTGGGCACCATGATCGCCGATGTAAATGACAAGCGTGTTCTCAGCCTGTCCGGAGTTTCTCAGTTCCGCCATCAACAATCCGACTCCATGGTCGAGCCGTTCCAGGCAATTGTAGTAATTCGCGACCTGCTCCCGCAGTCGTGGTGTGTTGACCCCGATCCACGGCAGTGGTTTGACCTCATCGGCAGATAAGGGTCTGGTCGGCAGCCCGTTAGCCTGACGTAGAAACGGCAGATGCGCGTCCGGGAAGTTCACGGACAGGAACCACGACGAATCCCGAGTCTGAGCGAAGAAGCGACCGGCTTCGGCGGCGTAGTCGGCAACGGTTTTATTACGGTTGAAATTCGCGCCCGGGATGGCTCGGAATTCGAACGGAAACGCTGATTCGGGATTGACGTGCAACTTACCGATGAGCCCGGTCT
>CAYFJO010000798.1:0-3640 GCA_964343305.1 uncultured Pirellulaceae bacterium
CACCCTCAAATTCTCCCAATACAAGGATTTTGCTGTCATGGATCGGATGTTCTCCACTTGTATTCTTCCGGTGGCAACTCTCTCGCTGCTGATTGCGACCGCATCACAAGCTCAAGATTTTCGCATCGAGTCGGAGATTTTCATCGGGACTCAGAAGCAGCCAGTCTCCGAAAACTTGACGCTGTTTAAAGATGGCCGTGTCTATGATTTCATGCTGGGCGAGCCGAACGAGGTCACGGTCTATGACTCGCTGGAAGAAGAGTTTGTTCTGCTCGACCCCAAACGTCGCGTCCAGTCGACCATGACTTGCGACAACATCCTAGCCTTCGTTGCCCGGCTCAAGACGACCGCGCGGCGAAACAAGGAGCCGTTCATTTTCGATCCTTACTTTGACATCGCTTACGATGCGAAGGGCGGTTGGGTCACGCTTTCGAGCAGTCGAATTATCTATCGCGTCAAGGGGGCCAAGCCCAGTGATCCTCGGGTGGTTGTCCAATATCGGCGTTTTGCTGATTGGTATGCCCGATTGAATTGCATGGTTCCCGGCAGCATGCCGCCGTTTGCCCGCATTGAAATGAACAAGGCGATGGCGTTGCGCGATCTCATTCCCCAGCGCGTTGAATTGACGATCAACCCGCGTCCGCGCTCGACGGCCAAGAAGGTGAATGTGAGCAGCCGACACCTGGTCACTTGGGAACTGTCGAAGATGGACCACTCCAGGATCGCAACGGCCAACAAATTCATGGACTCGTTTTCAAAAGTCCATTACAACGACTTCCGCAAGGTCTCTTCTGTCGCGACAAATCGACGGTGAATGACAGCGTCGAGAATCTCGCTTGGAAACCGACCGGCATCATCACGCCAAAGCAGAGCGTCTGCTCAACACGTGGTCGATCAGTTCCGTGTCGTTCAGCACGATGGCCGGAGTTCCGAACAACCAGACCAACGTCATCGGGCCATACTCTTTGTCGTATCCAAAGAGGACTTCCCACGGCTGTCGCTTTCGACTCACCAGCCGGGTGACATTTCCCGTACGAAAAACGGAGGATGGGCCAGGAATCCCACCAAAAGTGGCAGCCCGCGCCCGTACACCAACTCAAACAGTTTTCCGAGCATATTCAACTCGATCACACTTCTTGTGTTTGAGGGACACCCATAGCGAAGGTTTCATCTTTTGGCAGTTATCGAGAGAATGCCCCACATTGAAGCAGTTTTCGAGATTGTGGCAGATTCAAGATGCTCCGCGCGGTGCAATTTCGCGACAGTGCAAACAGCTTTGTCGCCCATGAGATCCTGCCGTCACTCGGCACGGCGGCTCCGTTGATTTGTAACATACCTCACAATTCAGGCCACTACGTGTTGAAGGTTGGCTCGCCAGAAGAATTGAAATAATACTTGCCAGCTCGTTTGATTTCGGTTCTTGCGGTGTTACAATACCAGCCCCACAGTCGTCGTGTGTTGATAAAAACATCCCACCCTTCAACACCACTTTTTTTACCCCCAGAAACTTTTTTCAAGGAGAGTTTGCATGAAAGCGTTATTCGCTTCCAGTGCGACCCTGACTCTTCTTGCCATCACCGTTGTAAATGCCGGCGACATCGAAAGCGGCATTGAAGCTGGTGGCAGGATCGGGCCGTACGCAACGACTAAATGTGCAGGAATTGAGGACGGTGTCAAAGTCGGCCAGACACTGTGCTATACGTGAAGGCTCGGTGGTCGTCCGGTTGTCTTCATGTTTGCGAAGACACCCGACGATGCCTTGGCCAGTGTGGTCAAGCAAATCGACAAGTTCGTGGCTGACAACGAAGGCGTCAACGCCGTGCTGAATTTCAGCGGCGAGTTGACGGATGAATACAACGAAGCCATTCAGGATTTTGCCGAGGAGAACAACATCAAGAATGTTGCTCTCACAACGAGTGCCGACGGTGCCAGGTTCAAAGTGAACGAAGACGCCGAACTCACCGTCATGGCGTACAACAAGAAGACAGTTGTCTACAATTTTGCCGGCGAAAAAGGCGACTTAAACGCGAAGGCAGGCAAGGCGATCGTCAAAGGTGCTGGTGCGCTGCTTGAATAACGCCCCTGCTCAACTGTCAAATTCAGACGGGATGCAGACGAAACTGTTTGCATTCCGTTTTTTCTTTTCCACGAACACGCATCGTGCAGCAAGGTGAAGGCAGTCACGCCCAATCGCATCCGGTTGTTTCCTTGATGCGTTCTTCGTAATTGCCTAGCAAGCCGCCGATCACGTCCCACTTAGCCGGGCGGCGGATTTCGATGTCGCCATGTTCATTGATGCGGACAATCGTGTGCTCCACGACTCCAGCCGCCTCGAGTTCCGTTTGGCTCAATTCGCCGTCGTTGATAATTTGGACCAGTGTCTGGCCTGTCATTTCAATGAATTTCATTCGTCACACCGCTCTGAGATGAGTATCTCAAGATCCGCGACGCTCGCAGCGCCATCCATTCATCGCATCATAGCAGAAACGGACGAGTTCGAGTATTCGGCTACGATTGTATCGAATTCGCCACTTTTTCACGAAGAAGTTCACACAAAACCAACATGGTCGGAACATCCAGTTGCTCGGCTCGCGTGTCAGGGCCGAGACTCAGTCTTGCCATCACTTCATCAATATCAGGTTTTTCGAGCCGTCCCTTAAACGCGCTGATCATCACGCTGCGCAGGAATTTCCTCCGGTGAAAGAACATCGAACGCACAAACGTGTGAAAAAACTCGATGTCAGGAATCCGCTCGCGCCGCTCCGGCCGATGAACGATGTGCAAGATCGCTGAATGGACTTTCGGACGCGGCCAAAACACCGACGGTGGCATGACGCGGACGAGTTCGGCGTCACACAAGCTCTGAATCCAGATGCTCAGGGCACTGTAATCTTTTTTGCCCGGCTTGGCGGTGATGCGGTCACCCAGTTCCTTCTGAATCGTGACGGTCATCGAATCGGGTACGACTTCGCAGCGAAGAAGGTTTGAGATCACCGGCGTCGCAATGTTGTACGGCAGATTGGCGGCCAGTTTGAATCGGCGGTTCGGGGACTCGGCAAGCTTCTGTTGAATCGTCTCGATCACGCGTGCGTCAAAATGGTTTTTGTTTCTTAAAACGTCTTGGTGCAGCATCGTGATGTTGTCGAAGCCGGCAAGTTCTTCGCGGGCCATCTGATGCAAGTGCTCGTCGATTTCCACGGTGATGACCGCGCCGGCTTCCGCAGCCATCAGGGCCGTCAACGAGCCCGTGCCAGTGCCCACTTCGAGCACCACATCGTCCGGACCGAGATCGGCCGTGCGAACGAGAAGTTCCACGAGGTTGATGTCGATCAAAAAGTTCTGCCCGTGGCGCGCATCGGGATCCAGACCGATCTCTCGAAAACGTTTCATCAAGTACGAAACTGTCTGGCGGTTGCTCATTCGTCGCCCGCCATCGAGAGCTGCTTTTCAACCAGTTTGGCCAGCATGTCAGTTTCGAGATTGACTGCGTCGCCAGACTTCAGCGAACCCAAAGTAGTGACTTGCAGAGTGTGCGGAATCAAGGCCACGCTGAATCGCTCCGCCTCGACGTCCACCAGCGTCAAACTGACACCGTCCACAGCGATCGAACCTTTGCTCACCATTTGCTTGCCAAGTGGCT
>CAYFJO010000799.1:0-3616 GCA_964343305.1 uncultured Pirellulaceae bacterium
CCGACCGCGCCAATGCCAGCAGTTCTTCGCCGCCTCGGCCGAGCACCGTCGGATCACCGCCTTTAAGCCGCACCACACGTTTGCCGCTGCGGGCAAGATTTACCATCAGCTCAATGATCTGTTCCTGAGAGAGGGAGTGGTTACCGCATCGCTTGCCCACGAAGATAGTGTCGCCCCGCAGGCCGCTTAAAATCTCGGTGTCCACCAAGGCGTCGTAAAGGATTACGTCGGCTGCCTCCAATATCCGTAAGCCGCGCACCGTGATCAGATCGGGCGCTCCAGGGCCGGCACCCACTAAGAAAACGCGACCGGTCATATCAGCATCTCCTGAGCGGTTCGCTCGCGCCACCATCGGTCCAGTTCCGGCTGGAAATAGCGCAGCCGGCATTTCTTGAATTCCTCTCGGCTAAACAGCACGAGGAAATCCGTCAGACTCGTACGGCGGGAAAGTATCGCGGCCTCTTGCCGGACGCTGGCCTCGTCCGGTCCGTGGAGCATGCTGTAAAGGTTATAAGGAAAACCTTCCACGGGATTGCGAGCATAGCAGTGGCTCACTCGCTTGCTCTGCGCCAGCTCGGCGCCGGCCTGGTGCAGTGATTCCTCCGCCGCGCGCCAAACCACCATCCCGTTAGCTCGCACACCCAAACGCCGGTGGTAGAAAGTACCCACGTAGCGCCGGATGACTCCGCCCAAGTGCGCTGAGGCAAACGCCAGCAAAACCTCCTCCGTAACGCCTGCCTCACTGGCCAACTGCTGAAACGGGCGCGGTACGATGGGCAGGGGACGTTGCAAAGCACGCAGCATCTGCTGTTGTCGCCGGTCTGGATCAAAACAACAGGGTGCAGCAAGGGGAACGACCGATGTGTCGTTCGCCAGGCTGCCGAGACGAAACCGGACGCCGATCTTGAAAGTCGTCGTCCGCCGCAAGGTATGGAATCGCACTCCCGTCATAGACGACAAGATGTCCAAAGTCCGCTCCAGCCCCATTGTCTCGGGAACCGCCAGTGTAAACCAGACGTTGTAGCGGTGGTCTCGCAGATAGTTATGACTTACCGTCGGATGCTCGTTGATCACCGCCACGACTTCATCGAGCCGCCGCACCGGTACTTCTGCCGCAACCAGGGCGCTGTCGTAGCCGAGCGCTTCTCCCTCGAGCACCGCGGAGATTTCGCGAAGCATCTTCGAGTCGCGCCACTGCCGAAGCTGTCGAAGAACTGTCTCCGGCTCAAGGTCCAGAGATCCGGCAAGCTGCCGGAACGGTTCCGGCACCAGCGGGACCGCGGTTTGGATGGCCTGGGCCAGCCGGTCGGAAACTTCGGGATCAAGCACCATTAAACCTCCACGACTACTGCTGGGTGGACTCCCACTTCCGCGTCGGTCAATACGCAGAGAGGATCGGAGCCCCACAGGAGGCCCGTCGCCACTTCCGCCCGACCACGGTGCGATCCGCGACACAGTCCTTTCCAGTCGCAGCCGCCGCAACGGCCCTCGAGCAAAGTCTCCCGCCGCCGCAGGCTCTGCAACAGCGGGTGCTCGAGAACATCACGCACCGATTGTTGGCAAAGATTGCCGACGACCACGCTTCGCCAGAAAGGATCGGGATGGACCTTCCCCTGCGGATCAATACACAAAACGCCTTCACCCGCCGAGTTGCCACGCCGGGCGCAAAGAAGTTGCTCGACTTTCTCCGCAGCCGACGCGCCGTAGCGCGCCCCGATCCAATAAAGCAATAGGACGCCGTCCGAATCGTTGGCGCCCGTCGCAACGGAAAGTCGGGAACCCTGAGACACGCAATCCTCCGCCAACGCGAACAGACGCAGCAACACCGCGCGGGTTTGTTCGCCGCTCAACGCGTCGACAGTCATTGACCGCGCGCGGCCGGTAGGCACCAGGTGAGAGACGTAGAAACGGTCCAATCGCAAACTGGCGGCCAGTTGCACCAAATCTTCGAGATGATCCGCGTTTCGCCGAGTGATGGTCATGCGCAGACCCGTCCGCAGGCCCGCCTGCTCGGCATTCCGAAGTCCGTCGACGGCCTGCTGGAATCCACCAGCGATTCCACGATAGGAGTCGTTGAGTTCTTCGCGACCATCGATGCTCACGCCCACGTATCCCAGTCCCGCATCGCGCAACATTGCGACCCTGTCTGGATCGAGGAAGAGGCCGTTGGTCGAAAGGTGCGCCGAGAGACCCAGCTCGGTGGCGCGGCCGATCAGACGGATCAAATCCGCTCGCAACAGCGGCTCGCCGCCGCTGAAGATCACCACTTGCACGCCGCCCTCGGCCAGCCGTTCCAAAAGATCAAGGCATTGGCGCTCGCTCAGGTCCTGGCGAGAGGGACGCGCACCGGCAGCGGCGTAGCAATGGGGGCAATGCATGTTGCAGTGAGAGCAGACGTTCCACACCACGACAGGCGCCCTCGTGCGGTCGAATCGCCCAGCGGCCCGCGACCGGACTACCGACGGAGAACGCCGACCCTGCGCTACTTCAATCAGTTCGGTCACCATCAACATCGGTGTTCAGTCTTCCTGCAACAGCAATTTGATTCTGCTCGTCAGTTTATCGTGCGGAAGCTCCGTTCTGTGAGGTCCGCACGATCTCCGCTCCTACCGAAGACTCAGCGTGTGGTTGACGAGCAACCAGACTTCGTGGTCCGAGATGTCAGGATAGCCTTCCGGCGGCTCCATCGGCGTGCCGGGGATGCCGAGCTTGATCCGCAGAAACAGATCTTCCGGTTCTTCTCCACCGCGCATCGGGTCGACGGTCAGGTCGCGGGGAGGGATCAAGTCTCCGTTGATGTCCCGCAGCGTCCCCGCCCCAACGCCGTCGCCTTTACCGCCATCGCCGTGACATTTCGAACAATTTGCCAAGAACAGCCGTTGTCCTTCTTTCTTGTCTTCTGGTTTGCGAGGAGGCATCGGCGGGACCTCATAGAGCGTCAACTCGTCGTTTTCAATTCCGGCCAGTTGCTGGAGATAGTAAACGACTGCCCAGCAGCGGTATTCCGACAGTTTTTGCGAAAAAGCTTCCATCTTTGTGCCCACGCTTCCACCGCGGACAATCCGGTACAGGTCATCTTCCGTGGGGAGCTTGCTGGTCGTCGAGACGAACTTGAACTTGCCCGCGGTCAGATCTCTCGGTTTGGGCGGCGTCAATCCTTTCTCAGTTCCGTCTCCCTTGCCTTGCGGGCCATGACACTTGGCACAGTGCTCGGCATAGACCCGTTTGCCGACGTTGATAACATCCTCGGTTCGCGCCGGCTTGCCCGATGGATCGTCCGTTTCCCCACATCCCACAGCAAACACGGCCAAGCCGGCGACCAAAAACATTCTCGTTGTCATAATTCTCTCCTGTCTCTCCGCCATGATTTCATGAACTTGTTGTATTGACCTGCCGGCTTAGACGCCGAAATCATACTGACCAGCGAAAAATCGTCGGTCGAGTACATATAGATTCCTCCACGCTCGTCGTACACGCTCACGAACAGAATCGTGCCGTCTTTGGAAAATTCCGTGTGCAAGGGCATCATGTCCGGTTGCGGCGTCAGCTTGTGCACGAGTTGAAAGTCTTGCTTTGACACAACCAACACGTCGTGGCCCGAAGTGGTCACCAGAAA
>CAYFJO010000800.1:0-3613 GCA_964343305.1 uncultured Pirellulaceae bacterium
TGCGGGTGATGTCGCCTCCGTAGCATTTGGCCGTGACGTTCTTTCGCAGCGCGGGGACCGTTTCGCGCGCGATCACACGGCTACCGATGGCGGCCTGGACGGCGACTTCGAACATGTGGCGGTCGATTTCCTTCTTGAGTTGTTTGGCTACCGCCCGGCCGCGGCGGTCGGCGTCGTTGCGGTGACAGATGATCGCCAATGCATCGACTCGTTTGCTGTTGACCAAGATGTCCATGCGTACCAGGTCAGCCGGCTCGTAGCCGACCACTTCGTAGTCCATCGTGCCGTAACCGCGAGTGACGCTTTTGAGTTTGTCGTGCAGATCATAGATCACTTCGGCCAGCGGCATGTTGTACGACAGTAACACACGAGTCGGCGAAAGATACTCCTGACTTACTTGAACGCCGCGACGATCCTGGCACAGTTTCATCACCGAGCCGACATACTCGGACGGGATCAACACATTCAGACGCACGATGGGTTGACGGAACTCTTCGATGTCGCCGGAATCGGGAACTTGTTGTGGACGGTGGATTTCGATGGTCTCGCCCGTGCGTTTGATGACTTCGTACGTGACATTGGGGGCCGTTTGGATGAGATCGACATCGGACTCCCGTTCCAAGCGCTGTTGGACGATTTCCATGTGCAACAGACCGAGAAAGCCGCAACGAAATCCGAAACCGAGTGCGTCACTGGTTTCGGGCTCGAACTCGAAACTTGGATCGTTGATCGCGAGCTTGTCCAGCGCATCGCGCAACTCGCTGAAGTCTTGACCGTCGGAAGGATAGAGTCCGCAGTAGACCATGCGTTTGGGTTCTTTGTAACCTTCCAGCGGCTCGGCGGCATCGTCTCCCGGCACGCTGATTGTGTCGCCGATGTGAACGCCGTCGATCGATTTGATGTTGCAAATCAGATAGCCGACCTGGCCGGCTTGCAGTTCGTCTCGCGCGGTTTGCTTGGGTGTGAACTGACCAAGTTCTATGACTTCGTGTGTGGTGCCGTGCCGCAGGAAACGAATCTTTTGTCCCTTGCGGATGCATCCGCTCATGATCCGCACGTAGGTAATCGCGCCGCGGAATTCGTCATAGTGCGAATCAAAAACCATCGCTTGTAATTTACCACTCGGATCGCCTTCGGGTGGCGGGATGCGCTGATGGACGGCCGCCAGCAAAGTGTCGATGCCGATTCCTTCCTTGGCGCTGACCCGAAGGATGTCGTCCTGATCGACACCAAGGGATTGTTCCATTTCGTCGGCAACTTCGTCGGCGCGTTGGTGCTTTAGATCGATCTTGTTGATCACTGGGATGATTGCCAGTTCATGGTCCAGCGCGGCATACGCATTGGCCATTGTCTGGGCCTCAACGCCTTGAAAGGCATCGACCAACAACATGGCGCCTTCACAGCAGGCCAGCGAGCGTGAGACTTCGTATTGAAAATCGACGTGACCGGGCGTGTCGATCAGGTTGAGTTCGTAAAGTTCGCCATCGATTTCACAATGGATGGCGACCGCACGGGCCTTGATTGTGATGCCGCGGGCTCGCTCCAATTCCATGTCGTCCAGCAACTGTTCTTTCATCTCGCGCTTGGTGACTGTTCCGGTCGCTTCCAGCAACCGGTCGGCGAGCGTGCTTTTGCCGTGATCGATGTGGGCAATGATGCAGAAGTTTCGGATGTGGGTACAGTCAATTGGGGGCATGTTTTGCTCGAAAACCTGGATTGGATGGCTTTGCAAAGCCATCCTACGGAAGAAATCGCTGTCAGGCGGGGGTTGTTTTACTATACGCCTCACGAGCAATTCCGGCAGCGCCAATATAGCCCGCGTCGCTGCCGAGCTGGGCGAATTCGATGACGGTTTCGTCGCGGACCACGTCGAACGCCCGCTCTTGGAACTCTTGGCAAACGCTGGCGAGAAACGCTTGTCCAAGCTCGCTGTCCGCGCCGCCGAAATCCATCGCGCCGCCCAGGATCACGGCACCGGGGTCAATCGTGTGGACGAGAATGACGATTCCGATGCCGAGATACTTGCCCGTCTCCAACACGATCTCTCTGGCCAGCGCATCGCCTTGCTCCGCTTCCTGGGCGATCATCAGCGACGAGAGGGATTGGCCGCCGTCGATTCGCGCTCGCAACGAACTCTCGCGGCCAGTTGCCAGTACTTCCTCGGTTCGTTGCACCACGGCACTGGCACTACAATACGCTTCTAACTCACCGCGGCCTCCGCCCCACACGCATAGCCGCGCCGTTTCGTTGTGATCGATCAAGATGTGGCCGCATTCGGAGCCGAAGCTATGTTCGCCCTCGATGGACATGCCGTCGATAATGATCCCGCCGCCGACGCCCGTGCCCAACGTCAACATAATCATGCTGCGATAGTCGCGCCCCGTGCCAATCCAAAACTCTCCAAAGGCCGCGGCGTTCGCATCGTTGGAAAAAGCCACCGGCCGGCCGGTCAATTCACTGAGCCGGTCGCGGATGGGATAGTCTCGCCAGTGCGGCAAATTCGGCGGCGTGAGGATCATTCCTTTGGCGATATCCATCGTCCCTGGCGTCGCCAGACCGATTGTCGCGACATCGTCCAGCGACAGTGTCAAATCGCCCAGCATCCCGCCAATCGCATCTTTGATTCGGCTCACAGCATCTTCGCAGCCGCGTTCTTCTTCGGTCGCGATGCTCTGGAAAGCAATGGTTCGGCCGAGATCGTCAACCACGCCGATTTTGACATTTGTGCCGCCAACGTCAACGCCAACAAATAGAGGGCGTTGAGCGTCGGTTAGGGAACAATTGACTCGCGATTTGGACATGAAACAGACGTTATGTGGCGTGGTGCTAAGGGATGAGTATAGGATTTCGCCCACGCGGCGACAACGCGGGCAGTGACGTTCCCGCGGTCACCAACAAAACCGTCCGAATAATTGTGCCTACGGCCAAAACGTAGTGTGTGATTTTGAGTGACCAAAGGTGTCACTGCGGTGGGGAATAATGTGGCAACGGCAGTGAAAAGACGTGGAGTTGCGCGAACAACCCCACGTTGCTCATGACACCAAGTGCGGTAACACCTAACGCCAGTCGTCGCAGGTGCATTCTAGGTACGTTCCGCGCCGCAAAACAATAGGGACGTATATGGCCAACCGAATCTCCCACGCCGATCGGCAACTGATCGTTCGACTACTCTGCGAAGGCAACTCCGTCCGCGGCACCAGCCGGATCACCGGCAGGGACAAAGCAACTGTCGGCAAAGTGCTCGTTCAGTTCGGCAATGCGTGCCATCAATTCCTGGATGATCGGATGCAAGACTTGCCATTGCAGCATGTCGAAATCGACGAAATCTGGACGTTTGTGGCCAAAAAACAGAATCAGCTAACGGTCGAAGAAAAAGAGACCCGCCACGACATTGGCGACGTCTATCTGTGGACGGCCTTGGACAAAGAAACCAAGCTGATCCCCGCATTCCTGGTCGGGAAACGATCGGCTGACAATGCGCGACGTTTGATGGTCGATCTGGCCAGTCGCATTCGCAACACGTCCCGGCCACACGACAGCGACGATCATGCCTTTGTCAGGCGACCGGCGGATGAGAATTTACCCGAATTCGTATTGTCGTAGTCGCGTAGAG
>CAYFJO010000801.1:0-3606 GCA_964343305.1 uncultured Pirellulaceae bacterium
CCTTCTCGGCTGAGCGTGTAGAGCAGCGAATCCGAGAATACGGGCGTCGCTCGCGGCCCGGCGTAGGAGCCCGCGATGCACGGATAGGTATACCGCCAGATCTCCTTACCCGTTGCGACCGCCAGGCAATACACAGTGTCCCGACCATCCATATAGCCCATCGTGTAAAGATGCTCGCCTTTAATGGAGACCGACGAATACCCATCGCCGACGCGGGCTCTCCACAGTATTTTAGGCTCGGGCGCCAGTGAATTCGGGTCCCAGCCGGATTCGTCGCTGATGCTGTTGCCGTTGGGCCCCCGCCAACTCGGCCAATCGCGCTGTTGAGCGGATGTCGCCGCGGGCAGTGCTGCCAGGCAAACAAAACCAATTGAGATCAAGGAACCAAGATGCGCTTTTCTCGGCATGGATCATAAATCCTAAACGTGCGACGCTGCTGCGATTGCAGACGGCGGCGGAATCGAGTCTCGTGCAATTTGTTCGGCCGCGGCTAAGTTGGTGACTCGAACGGTAAAGCTCCTTTGCGCGGCGGCTCGTGAAAATCAATCCTACCGCGGCGAAGTGAATTCCGCGAGCCGTCGCCGTCTCGTCTTGCAAGTATGTGTTGTCCAGTCACTATGGTTGGATCATTCACACCAGAACGCGCTTAATTCCGCATTGAACAATGAGAAGCGGACACGTACCGGCTCAGCGGGCAATCTTGGCTTTCCATTGAAAACGACCGCAAAGTCCGTAGTGTCTTTCGACTGCAGTGGCCGGCAGTCATTGCGACTGAAACCCGTGATCACGTTACCGTCGAGATCCAGTAATTCAACATGGACCGTGCCACGCGGGGCGTTCGCGTTGAGGTGCAACATGGTTCCGTCGAGAAGCACGGGGACGGTGGTCAGGGTTGCTTTACGAGACCTGTCGTCCGCCAGGAGCGAGATGAACCGATCCTTGCGCAAAGTTGACGCTCCAAGACATCTTGTTTTTCCCGTGCGGTCTCCGCCGAACGGACCGGCATGATCGAAGTTGGCCCCTTCGTAAAAGAACCAGTAGTGATCATCGAGAAGTACCGGTCGACTGTTGGCCATCATCATGATCCCACGGTTCCACGATCCTTCTTTCCCGTGATCGATAAATGGCTCGGGAGCGACAAGCCGATTCCAGGCCTTGAGGTCCCGACTGGCAATCAACTGGAAATTCATCGTACTCGATAGACTGTGCAGAATTTCAAGGAGACCGACGTACTGGTTACCGAAATTGAAAGCTACCATGCCGTAGAATTCAGTTCCGGCTGGATCGACTCGGCTACCAGGATTGTCAATCCATTCTGGAGTAAGAGACTTCACCGGCGTCGACCAGTGAAGCAGATCATCGGACTCGGCATACAACCGGCTGCGCACTCCTTTATAGGCGGTCTTCCAGAAACCCAGATACTTGTCACGCCGGACATCATAGGCAGCACTCGAACGATCCCAGGTCCACGCGGGTTCCAGGTCATCCTGCATGTACTGCCAATGGATGCCATCTTGCGAGCGATACGGATAATGACCATGCTTCTTGATCTTGAATTCGTACCCCTTGGCTTTGATGGCCGATTCCTTGTAAGGCCATCGTCCCTGGAAGGCCAGCATGCGAAACGCATCTTCCTTCTCTGGATGGAAGAATACCGAAAAGCTATCCAGATGACTGCCTTCATGACGCAGCACAATGTTGTTCTCGCGTGTGCCACGGTACTGGTGATGACCCAGTGTCGGTCGATGCCAGTCGACGCCATTTTTGCTGGTGGCATAACAAACAAAGCAACTGTCTGCCAGAGATGCCTTGCCTTCTCGTGACAGATACTTCCATCCGCGCGCAAGATACCACATACGAAATTCCTCACCGATACGAAGCACGCAGGGTGTGGCCACTTCACCGTTTTCCCAGTCGGTTGCGGGGCGCAGGATGGGGTTCGAGGGATGCGGCGTCGCCTTGTTCAGACGGCGTCGCAGGTTCGTTGTTTCTGCAAGCAGATAATCGTCCAGGAACAACTCCGCGGAATTGTCAACGTGAAACGGTTCCTGTGGATGCGGACTTTTCGCTCGACCGGGGGTGCGCCAAAGCTGAACGGGTGAGGGGCCGGTCGCGGTAGATGGCTGATCGGATTCAAACGAGTCGGCGGGCGGCTGTTCACCGGTCACCAAGGCGACGAGCCTGACGTTGCGAATCTCGTTCTTTGCTGGCTGGGCAATGAGTCCATAGTCACGGAATTCGACGGAAATTGCAGCAGGCTTTCTTGGGGCACGTTGAAGGCGCAAGTCGCGTCCAACCTCGCGGAGTGCGGGTTTTGACATGTCGTCAACGTAAAACTCCTGCACTTTTTCCTCGATGTCTACGAGGATGCGAAAACGGTGCCAGTAGCCTGCGTGAACCGGACGCGGAACCGTTTGCCACCCGATACCCTGCTTTCTGTTTGGCAGCACACGCCAGAACACCGTTTTGCCGGCACCGTTGAAGGCGGCTCCACCACTCCCTGCCTTGGCCACCAGACTTAAGCCAGCGTGGTCTTCAAATCGCGCGTCAAATTGCAGGTAGTATCGCGGGTTAAATTCAACGTCACGCCAAAGCGTGTCCTGCGAGTATGGCTTTTGGGCGTGTCGAATCTGACAGGTACCTTCCTTCGTAAGGGTCCACACGCTGCCGCCACGGGACGTATCAAGTTTCCAGCCTGCGGTCTCGGGAGACATCCCCACCGTGCCTTCCGCGAAATTATCTTCAAGCAACAACCGTTCGGCGTACGTTCTTGTTAGAAGGTTTGCCTCTGAAGCAAGCATGCTACACAGCATGAGGCAAAGCCGCGTTCGAGCCACGCGCATCTTTCCATTTACCAGGTTCGTTGAACGGTTCATGTAAGGAAGTTTAACAGAGACCGCGGGTAGATTTGAGTCTCTTCGATAAAGAGTCGTGGTAGATCCATCCGTTTTGTGTCTTCATGGTCCGTCAGCGAAATCCCAGACCCTACAAAAACAGCCATCTCCCGTCGTGCTCCCGGCCAGCGGTGCGGCGCTGCTGCAATGACAGACGGCGGCGGAATAGAGTCTCGTGCAACTCGTTCGGCCGTGGCTAAGTTGGTGACTCAAACGCTAAAGCTCCTTTGCGCGGCGGTTCGTGAAAATCAATCCCGTCGCGGCGAAGCGAATTCCGCGAGCCGTTGGCGTTCCTCCACGGAAAGCTGTTGCGAACCGCGAGAAGCGGCGTTGCAATCCATCCAGAGCGTAATCCGATGGAATTCGTCTTCGGTCAACTCCACGCCATGGTGTGACTTGTCGAGATACTTCAGCAGTCTTGACCCCAGCGCGCCGAACTTGCCGGGAACCGTGCGGGACGGTTCGTACGGCTTCGGCGAAATGAAGTGGGGAACGTACTTCATCGCGGTCGTGCGATTGAGTCTCACAGCTTTCTTCTCGCGGTGGCACTCGTTGCACTTCGTATCGAAGATCGGCTGGACGAGCAAGTCAAAGTCGAAGGGATTCGAACCTTTCACATCGGGCCGTGTCTCGGACCGCTCGCGCTGCCAGGCCAGCGGGTTCCGATCTCGCACGGCCGGGGCCTGGTGACGGGGTTCGTGGCAGCCGTGAC
>CAYFJO010000802.1:0-3604 GCA_964343305.1 uncultured Pirellulaceae bacterium
GCGGGTTCTCGGCCGATTACTTTGGTGAAGTTGCCCGTTTGCTTGAGGCTCGGATAGCGAAGATCAGCGGTAAGGCGTTGCCTGGTTTCGTGGGCATCATGTCCCAGGGAACCAGTGGGGATCTGCACTGGATGGACTACAGCAAACTTCGCCGAGGTATCAGTCGGCAGCAGTACTCCGAAAGTGTGGCCGATCGTGTTCTGCAGGCGTGGAAGACAATCGAACACCAGCCTGACCTGTCGCTCGCAATGGCAGAGAAGCGGCTCACGATCGGCCGGCGAACTCCATCGAAGGAACGACTCGAATGGGCTCGCCCGGCCAACGTTGGTCGTCTCGATCACCCACCGCGAAACCGCGTCGAGGTCTACGCTCAACAGGCGGAGTGGATTCACAAGAATCCCAAAGCGGAAGTGGTTCTGCAGGCCGTTCGCATCGGCGAACTTGGCATCACCGCAATTCCCAATGAAGTCTATGGAATCACAGGGCTGAAGCTGAAAAGGCAGAGCCCGCTGGCAGCGACTTTCAACCTGGAACTTGCCAACGGAGCGACCGGCTACATCCCTCCGCCGGAACAACATCGGCTGGGCGGTTACACGACCTGGCCTGCGCGAACGGCGGGCCTGGTTGAGCAAGCGGAACCGCTGATTGTCGAAACGCTCTTGAGCTTGCTGGAAACATGTGCTGAGAAGAAGCGACGAGCGCTCGTGAATTCGGACTCGCCTTATTCAGAGGCGGTAATCAGCAAAAAGCCAATCGCATACTGGCGGCTGGATGACATGAACTCGACTCAGGTCGAGGACGCCGCCGGTGAAAACCATGCTCGTTACCAGGGCGCAGTTGCCTTGTTTCTGCCGGGACCGAATGGATCGGGCTTCACGACCGCGGATTATGGAAACCGATCGGTCTACCTTGCCGGCGGACACGTTGAAGCGAGTCTCGAACAACTCGAAGGCGAATACAGCGCGGCCATGTGGTTTTCGGGCGCGCTTCCAACGGATGCTCGCGATACCACCGGCGTCCTGCTTTCGACCGAAGCTGAAACATTACTGATTACCGGGAAAGCCGCGGGCGATCAGTCAGGAAAGTTAGTTCTTCGATCCGGGCAACAGTCTTTTACCGGCAAGACGCGCGTGGCCACAAAACACTGGCATCACGTGACGATTACAAAGGACAAGCAGCACGTCCGCGTGTATCTGGACGGCAGGGCCGAGCCGGAGATTGATGCAAAGATCGACCCATCGAAACCGGCAAAGCGATGGTTGATCGGAAGCGATGGAAGTTCCGCAACGACCTTCGATGGCAAGGTCGACGAGGTCGCGGTGTTCGATCGGGCGATCGAAGCGAGCGATGTCGCAGCCCTGTACGCGAAGTCGGGCATGACGCCTCCGCCACGTCCCAAACCGACGATCGTTCTCGGCCCGAAACCGTCGGACATCGAATCACGCAAAAAGTACGCTGACGCCGTTCTGGCATCGAAGCCCGTCGCTTTCTGGCGACTGCACGACGAGTCAGATCGATCGGCGAAGGACTCGGCTGGCGGGCACGCGGCGAAATACGAAACAGGATCATCGCCGCTTCAGCCGGGAGCCGCCAAACCGAACTTCTCCGGCGGCCGAGTGAAAACGCAAGTTCCAAAACTGGGCAACACGTACAGCGTGGAACTGTGGTTCCGAAATGAGTTGCCGGTCGATTCGCGCTCCGTGACCGCTTATCTGTTCTCCCGTGCTGTTGATGGAGTCGAGGGCGCAGACGGCGACAACCTGGGCATCGGAGGCACGCATTCCAACAGCAGTCAACTGATTGTATTCAATGGCAATGGACGGAATGAACTCGTCGCTGGCCAGACGCGTCTCCAGCGCGGAAGCTGGTCGCATGTGGTGATGGTCCGGCAAGACCAGAAGATCACGGTGTACCTGAACGGCGATCCCAAACCGGAGATCGCAGCCGACTTGCCAATCGCCTATCCCGCGGACTGCGAGGAGATTCTGCTCGGTGGACGCGCCGACAACTTCGCGAACCTTCAGGGCATGCTCGAAGAAGTTGCCGTTTACGATCGCGCATTGACGTCGCAGGACGTGAAGGCCCACTTCGATGCCGCGGGCGTCAAGCAAGTTGAAAGAGCAGCGACAAATCAACCTGCAAAGCCAACTCCTACTGACGTCGGCCAGGCGCTCAAGACGATCCACGTCCGCGATGGTTTCGAGGTGCAACTGGTGGCCGCCGAACCGCTCGTGATGGATCCCGTCGCCATTGATTGGGGGCCCGACGGAAAGCTGTGGGTCGTGGAAATGGCCGACTATCCGTTGGGCATCGACGGTCGGGGTAAACCGGGCGGACGAGTGCGGTTCCTGGAAGACAGCAATAACGATGGACAGTATGACAAGTCCACGCTGTTTGCCGAGGGGCTGAGTTTTCCCAACGGAGTTCTGGCCTGGGGCCGCGGCATTCTGGTCACGGCCGCGCCGGAGATTGTTTATCTGGAAGACAGCTCAGGCGATGGCAAGGCCGATGTTCGCCGCGTTTTGTATTCGGGTTTTCTGGAAGGGAACCAGCAACTGCGCGTTAACGGTTTGCGGTGGGGACTCGACAACTGGGTCTATTGTGCAAGCGGCAGCCATCACGCCGGCTATGGCAAAGACAGTCGGATCACTTCACACCTGACCGGGAAGAAGCACCAGATCGGCAGCCGCGACTTTCGCATTCGCCCGGACACCGGTGCAATCGACCCGCAAAGCGGACCCTCTCAATACGGCAGAAACCGTGACGACTGGGGCAACTGGTTCGGCGTGCAGAACAGCCATCCGCTCTGGCACTATGTGCTGGCCGATCAAAACATTCGCCGCAACCCGCACTTCGCTCCACCTGATCCGAAGCACCAGGTCGTCACACCCGCGAACCCACGGGTCTATCCGGCCAGCAAATTGCAAGAACGATATCACAGCTTCAGTCAGTCAGGCCGGTTCACCTCGGCCTGCTCGCCGATGGTCTATCGCGACGACCTCTTGTTTGATCGCGGAGCCGAGCAGCACGCTTTTACCTGTGAACCGTTCCACAATCTGGTTCAGCACAACGTGATCGCAGACGACGGCGTCAGCTTTCGATTCCGTCGCGATCCAGCCGAACAGAAGATAGACTTCTTTGCCAGCGAAGACCGCTGGTGTCGTCCAGTCATGGCAAGAACCGGACCCGATGGAGCTTTCTGGATCGTCGACATATACCGCTACATGATCGAACACCCGCAGTGGTTGCCTCAAAACGGAAAAGACGAACTCCGGCCATGGTTCCGGACAGGCGAGGACCGAGGACGAATCTACCGGGTTGTGCGCAGCGATCGGCCAGCACGTATAATTCCGAGGTTCGCCGATCTGTCCGCACAGGAATTCGTCACGGTACTCGAAAGCCCCAACGGGTGGCAACGCGATGCGGCGCAGCGGCTGCTTGTCAGAAGGAAGCAGCAAGCGGCCATCGAACCGTTGCAAGAGTTGGCGACAAAAAGCGAGCATCCGCTGGCTCGACTTCACGCACTCTGGACGCTCGACGGGCTCGGCGCGCTATCGGCCACAACACTCGAAGCCGCGCTCACAGACAGTCACGCCAGCGTACG
>CAYFJO010000803.1:0-3596 GCA_964343305.1 uncultured Pirellulaceae bacterium
CCTACGCTAGAACAATCTTCGTAAACTAGGAATTCTCAAAACGGTCCCGCTATAATTGCTTTCAGCGTGATCTGCGTGCGTCCATTATTGAGGTGAATCATGCCGAGGGTCAGTGGGGGCAAACGATTGTGTGTGGCGGTTCTTTGCGTGCCGTTCCGTTCTCCGATTCGTCTTTGTTTGACGGCGGTGCGCCGCGCCAACCTTTCTGCAACTGCTTCCTCATTCTTTTCCTCGGAACGCGATGCGGCGTTTGCGCACGGCGCACGGCATATGATATCGTAGTTGGCCGTCCATTCGAACGCAGAAACCGCAAGACCGCTGGCTGTGTAGATCCCGTCGCGGAGTTGAGGAGGGTTGAACCATGTCCAACATATCTCGTAGAGCGCGGTTTCTCAGAACAAGACGGACTTCGGGACTGTTGGCTGAGTTGGCGCTCAAGCCGTCGGCGCCCAGCCAGTGACGATAGTTGTCCTGCGTGGTTTGAGCGGCGTCGTATCGCCCACGAAGAAAGCGAAACGGCCGCACCTGGGCACCGTCACTTCCAGGTTTTCAACGAAAGAGATTGTAGAACCAATCAAACATGTCTAACTAGTGCCCGGTGGAACGAGCTTGTTGAAACGTAGTCCGCGTTTCTTTGAAACTGCCGCGTCTTTGGAAGCGAGATATTTGTCGGCGGCGATTTGATCGGTGAGCTTATGTTGCTCGATGCTGCCCGCGTTGCCCGCTGCTTTCGCCGGCCCCTCGGCGTTCTCGCTTTGTCGTAAGAGATTGCATTGTTCTTGATGCCGATCGAGTTGGTCGTAAACGCGGCGGTAATCCGGCGTTCTCGCTTTTCAAACGGTAGACCAGATGACTCGGCTACGAGAATCAGGACAGTAGTGCGTCGATCACAGTGCCACCTTGATTGTCCAGCAGTGACATTGAGCGGCTGCCGGCTTCAAAGGCGAACCGGTTGGCGTCAAAGCCGAACAGATGCAGCAGCGTGGCGTGATAGTCGAAATGATGCACGACGTCTTCGACCGCTTTGTGCCCCAACTCGTCGGTCCTGCCGTGGACGTAGCCGCGCCGGAAGCCGCCGCCGGCCACCCACATGCTGAAGCCGTACGTGTTGTGGTCGCGGCCGACGCGGGCCGAACCGGTGTCGTTCTGAATGACAGGCAGACGTCCCATTTCGCCACCCCAGTGAACCACGGTAGAATCCAGCAGCCCGCGCTGCTTCAGATCCTTGACCAGCGCCGCTGCGGGCACGTCAACCTTCTTGCAGGCCGCTGGTAACGCCGTGCGGATGCTGCCGTGATGATCCCAGCGCTGGTTTTCGGTAAAGACCTGCACGAAGCGAACTCCACGCTCGATCAGCCGACGAGCGATCAGGCAGCGCGATCCGTACTCCTTCGTCGCGGGATCTTCCAGGCCGTACATCTTTTGTGTGGCCTTCGTCTCGCGGCTGAAATCGACGGCTTCCTTCGCCGCAAGCTGCATGTGAGCCGCCAGGTCGTAGCTGGCGATTCGTGCTTCAAGATCGTGGTAGCCGGCGCGCCGGGCGAGGTGCTGTCGATTGATCTGTTCAAGATACTCAAGCGCGTGCTGCTGAGCAGCGCCTTTCAGATGTGCAGGCGGGTCGAGATTCAGGATGCGTGGCTCCCGCGGCCGCACGACAGTGCCCTGATAGAGCGACGGCAGAAAACCGTTCGACCAGTTCTCGACACCCATCACGGGCAACTGGCCGGGATCGATCATCGCGACGTAGGCCGGCAGGTTTTCGGTTTCGCATCCCAGACCGTAGGTCAACCAGCTCCCGACAGTCGGGCGACCTCCCAGAATCCGGCCGTTTTGCAGAGCGCGAATGGACTGGCCGTGATTGTTGACGCCGGTGTGCATCGACCGGATCAGCGTAATGTCGTCAACCACCTCGGCCAGGCCGGGCAGCAGTTGCGACAATTCCATGCCGCACTGGCCGTGCTTGTAGAACTTCCACGGCGACCCCAGAATCTTCGAACTCGCCTGAGCGGCGTTGTCGTATTTGATGTCGCCTTTGAATGTCTTGCCGTCCAGTTGGTTCAGGATCGGTTTTGGATCGAACAGATCCAGGTGGCTGGGGCCTCCCTGCATCCACAGCGAGATCATGGCTTTCGCGGTAGGTTCAAAATGCGGCTGCTTCGGTTTGACGTCAAACGTTGTCTGCTTAAGTTCCGGCCGGAAGGTCTTACCTTCTTCGGCCGACAGGTGTTCGTCTCGCAGCAGCGTCGCCAGAGCGAACCCCGCGAGGCTCATCGATCCCGACGCGACGAAATGCCGGCGAGAGGAAACTGACGCATTGCTCGGCGTCACGGGGCGTGCATTCGGTTGAGTCAGATTCATTTTTTCATCCGTTCGGTTCATCGTAGCTGGATTCGTGAGAATTCAGCGAGTTTTCGCGGCAGGCTGAATTCTCACGAATCCAGCTACGGCCCATTTGCAGCTACTGAACTTCGTCAAATCTCGTTGTAGCTGCCGTCGCCAGACGGCGGATCACGCTCTGGCGAGCGTAGCTAAAGGCTGGTCAATCAACGTACAAAAAACGGTTGGAACTGAATAACGTCTGACAAAAACTGGCCAACGCCAGCAGTTCAGGAGTCTTGCTTTTGTCACTACCCGCCAGCTTCTTCGCTTCTGGCGAGTTTTTCAGGTGTTCGGCCTGCTGCGTGATGAACGCCAAAGCCTGTTCGATCTCTTCGGCATTTGGCGACCGCGTGAACGTCAGTTCCCACGCTCGTTGAACCTGAGCCTGCCTATCAACGCCGGCCTCTTTTACGACCCGCTGTGCGAACACGGTTGATTGTTCCAGCACGAAGTCGCTGTTCATCAACAGCAATGACTGTGGAGCCACGGTCGACGACGGGCGGGATTCGCAGTTCGGCGACATACGCGGCGCGTCGAATGTGTCGAGCATCGCCAGCGGGCGACTGCGGCGGACCTGCACGTACACCGATCGCCGAAACTCTTCACCCTTCATGTCGATCTTCGCGCCGGGTCGTCCGGCGTTTTCGTTTTCGATGCCGATCACGATCTGTCCCACTCGGTCCGGCATCACGGGAACGGGCGGGCCGAAGCGTTTGGGATTCAGTTTGCCGCTGATGGCCAGCACGCTGTCGCGCAGGGTTTCGGCTTCCAACCGTCGTATCGACATGCCGCTCAGCAGTCGATTATCCGGATCGATATCGTCCGGCGGGATCGTGCGCAACGCTTGAAGATACGCTGTGGACGTCATAATTAGCTTGTGGAAATGTTTCAGGCTCCATCCGTTGGCCATGAAGTCGGACGCCAGCCAGTCGAGCAACTCCGGGTGCGATGGCCGTTCTCCCAGCAAACCGAAATCGCCGGGTGTACGCACGATGCCCTTGCCGAAGTGGTGCATCCAGAAGCGGTTGACCAGCACGCGCGCGACGAGCGGTTGCTTGTCGCTGGTCAGGTAATTGGCGTACGCCAGTCGCCGACCGGTGGTCTGCAGTTTGTCGCTGTTGTTCGGGATGTTCACCGGGTGACCGGCCGCCGGAACGGCCAGCACGGCCGGTTCAAGTGTCTGCACCGGGTTGCGGTGATCACCGCGCGAGAAGAAG
>CAYFJO010000804.1:0-3589 GCA_964343305.1 uncultured Pirellulaceae bacterium
GGTAGATCCAGAGCCCACAACTGTCGAACCCGCGCCTACGTCGGTCGATCGAGCACCCAGTTCTGAAAGGCCAGCACCAGCTCCTCAAGAACCGGCCGCGGCGGATCAAGACATCAACAACGAGACAAGCGATGTAAGTTTTGAATCGGACATCAAACCATTGGACGATTTGGAACTGCTACCCCAATTGCCAAAGTTGGATTTGCCAATGGAACCCGCGGCACCAGAATTCATCCGCCCGTTGAAGGATAAGCTGGCGCTTGAATTGGGCGAATTGAACACCTACGACGAACGACCAAGTGCTTCGTCGTCCATCGTTTCTCCGCTGGCACCGCTGCCGCAATTGGAAGAACTTCCGAACCAGGTTGAAACGGACTCAATCGCATCCCCCAGCGAAGAAGCAACCGACGGTGTTACCATGCTTCGGAGTCGGCAAACATGGCACGAACAGTATTCGTCGCTGTATTCCTATCTTGCGTGGCGCTAATCTCTCCGAGTGTTGAAGGCGGATTTCGCGTTGACGTATTGGGCTGGGATCCCTTCGGGCAAATTGCCACCGGATGGGAACTCGGTCTGGAAGTCTATGCAACCCGTGACGAGGCGGAGCGATACCAGGAAGCCGCGGAACGATGGTCGATCGTCAAATCGATTCGCATCGTCGAGATTGACGAACCACCGGTCGAGGTTCAGTTGCCCGAATCGTTCAATCTCACCGTTCCCGATTTGGACGAACACGGTGATCCCATCGCGGGTGAGAACGGCACGGCATCAACTCGTGCAGAGTTCACGGAATTGATCGACCAAATCTATGGCAACGCGCGGCAAGCCCAGCAGTGGGCGTTTGCTCGTCCAGACGAGTTGTCACCCGAAGCGTTCAATAAAGTGAATGCTTTGATCGAGAAGTACAACTTTGCGGTCGCCAAAGCGAATCGCTGTCGTCGCGCGCCGTACGCAACGATGAAGTTGCTCACCCCCGTCGACGTCTTCGCCGCGCGAACGAGGAAACTTCTGTACGACCATCAGCAGAGTCATGTTGCCACGATGCGCGATCTCAGCGAAACGCTGGCCGCGCTGAACACCGACCGCGAGACTTTGCTCGCAACGCAACGTCAGCTTGACGCTCGGCGATCCGATCTGGTCCGCCAAGAATCCGAATCCTTGGCTTCGTACGAAAAAAAGCTGGCTGAGATCACGAAAGGTTTTGCGGAAGTCGACGCGGTGCTGGCCACGAATCCGTCGGACGAGGAGCTTAAGGCGCAAGGCATCGAAGAGCGACTTGAATCGTTGCGCGGCCAGCGTGCCAAGTTAGAGTCAGAGAACGACGATGCGAAAGCCAGGTTGAAAACGAAGTATGAGACCTGGAAAAAAGACTATGAGTTGTTGGGAACCAAGTTCAAGGACTTTAATAAGCAGTCGCGTGAGGTGAAAACCCGTCTGAGCGATCACAAAGAGAAGGTCGAGAATTCGACCAAGGCATTCGTGCTGATGCGGGACACCGTGCACGCGTATTTTGGCGACCAACCGCTGGATCCCGCCAAGACTTCCCAGTCGCAAGCCATCCAAGTGCTTTTGCAGGGCGACCCGTAGGGCAGGTCAAATAAACGCCGATTTCAATTTCAGCCACAGGGCAGTCAAGCCACGGCCATAGTGTTTCGCGAGTCGCCATTGGCATAGCACGCGAATGCGTCGCATCAACGGATCTTGTTCAGCGATCGGATTCAACGAATTCCAGGCGTCTTTCAACCGCCATGTCGACGCGGAATACGAGTCCATCGCATCCAGGCTTTCAAGGGTCACGACAACCAATTGGTATAGATCTTGGTAATAACCCCCGCCGATTTGCCCAACGTCGATCGATGTTAGCAGTGCTTGCGCCGCTGTCCAATCACCGTACAGCGTCTCGTGGACCGCGGACCACAAATGATGAAGTGGAATCGTTCCATCTGGCTCCATCTCTCGCGCCGCATCCACAACGGCTTCTGCCTTGGCTGGCTGACGCATTTCCCAATAAGCCACGACCAACGGAAAAACCATGTGGGCACTCAGTCTCGGGCGAAGCTCCCAATCGGCCAGCCAGGAAACAACTTCCTTGTTCAGATTCAACGTTAACAATGAA
Source organism: uncultured Pirellulaceae bacterium (assembly GCA_964343305.1). Lineage (GTDB taxonomy): Bacteria > Planctomycetota > Planctomycetia > Pirellulales > Pirellulaceae > CAYFJO01. Next base: position 2,117 of record CAYFJO010000804.1, read on the forward strand.
TCGCCCACACAAGCCCAGGTGTCGTTGTTCTCGCTCAACCGTTTGCGGTGCGCGTGGATGTAGTTTAGCAAGTGCCGAGGCTGATCCTCCGTTGAACACTCCGTCGCAAATTTCTGACTCGCGACATGCCAAACGTCTTGACGCTTGATGATTTCGTCCAGCCGCTTGCGGCAGCGAGTCCACATGCCGAGTGTCGAACAGAGATTCACAAAGACATACCCGGCGGGCGGCCGAACGTCAGCGTCCAATAGATCGACACCGATCTTGTGCGCGGCCTCTTGTGCCCAACCAACTTGCCACATCGCCGCACCGACCGCATCCAACGCGCCAACGTCTTCGGTATCGAAACGGCACAGCGCGTGCATTTTCTCAAACGCGGACGCTTGATCACCGCTCATTGTGGCCAGTCGCGTTTCGTCGGACAACCGCGACTCGGGCGGCACGTGTGGACCAAACAATTCCAGAGTGCGCGCCGCGCTGTCAAATTCTTTATCCTCCAGTTGCATGTTGAACAGTGACGAACCCGCAAACGTGTATTGCGGCGACAGCTCGATCGCCCGCTGAAAATGTTGCTTCGCTTCGTCCCGCCGCTCCAATCGCAGTTCGGCGTCGGCCAAGTATCCCCAGGCCACGCCCAACTGAGGTGCCAATCGGACCAATTGCTGTGTCGCTTCGTGCAGTTCATTTTCGCAGCCGGGCTGATCATACCATTCACTCAACTGCCGCCATGCCCACAGGTAATCGGGATCTTGCTCGACGACAGCACGCATCTGTGCAATGGCCTCGTCGAGGTTTCCACGCTGCGATTCCAACCACGCAGCACGGCTGGTCAGTTCCATTGGCACGGCGTCCTGAAATATCCGCGGACTACAAACACTGATCGCTTCGTCGAACCGGCCGTCACGTGCGAGATAAACCGCCCACAAACTATACGTTTGTGGGTTTCTGGGATTCAGTTCTATCGCACGATTGATCGCCGCATACGCCTCTTCGACCTGTTCGGGTTGGTCCAACGTTTCGGCCAAAATGATCCACGAACGAGCTTCGTTGGAGCGTTTGGCCGTCAGCTCGCGAGCCAACTCGGCGACTTTCTCCGGCTGTTCCAGTTCCTCGTGCCACGATCGCAGAGTGTCCCACGCCCATTCATAGCCCGGCTGCAATCGCACAGCATGTGCCAGCTTTTCGATGGCTGCCTGTCTTTCATCAAGTTTCCACAGCACATCCGCCAGGCTTCCATGATTGCGAACATCGCGCGGCTCGCAGGCAATCGCCCATTCCATGACTTCGCGGGCACGCGGCAAATCTCCTTGGTTCTCGTACGCCTCACAAAGCTGCCGCGCGGGTTCACCCCAACTGGGATTGATCTGAGACGCGTGGCTGAGCGCATCGATTTCCTGTTCCATGTCACGCCTCGCTCGACAGACCAGTGCCTTGTCGAGCCACATTCGCGGCAGCAACGCAAACCGCTGCACC
>CAYFJO010000805.1:0-3588 GCA_964343305.1 uncultured Pirellulaceae bacterium
GAGCGTGCCGAGCGGTCTGGCTTGCCTGCGTGCGTCAACGTGGCGATTCAGCGAGTTGCCGCGCCTGTGATACGGCGGTAACTCGAGTCGGCCTTTGCCTGCAACCAATCTGTAGGACGGATTTCCAATCCGTCCGGGACGGTTTGAAAAACCGTCCTACGCAGGGCGCGCAGGAAAACAACAAACTCGAAACTAGCAGCTCGATCCGGCCCAAAATTGTTGACCGAAACATTTCGCACTCCTAGACTGATTCTATCCAGGCACGACTACTTTTCTTTGCAGTCTTCTTCAGTGGTGGTTTTTCATGTCGATTCGATTCCAATGTGATTGCGGCAAGTCATTTCAAGTCAACGAGTCTTTGGCTGGCAGGTCCGCCAAGTGTCCCCAATGCGGTCAGCCGCTGTTGATCCCCCGAGCGGGTACGGCGGCCAGCACGATCCGCACGCCACCGGCCGTTTTTGTTTCTTCGACCGAAGCCGATCTGAGACCCTACCGACAGCAAATTTCGCTGGCCACAAGCGCGTCCGGGCTGATGCCGCGGATGATGGAATACTGGGTTGCCAAGGACGCGCGGCCGCCGCTGGATGAATGCCTGCACAAGATCACCGGCGGCGGACCGGAAAACTTGCCGCCGGCCAACGTCGTGGTTGTGATCGTCGCTCATCGCTACGGCTGGGTGCCCGCAGAGCAGCCAGGCAACGACGATTACAGCATCACGTGGATCGAATGTTTGAAGGCCCAGGAAATGGGTCTGGAGATCTTGGCCTTCGTCTTGGATGACGAAAAAGTGGATTGGCCGGACGAGTTGAAGGAAGACTACCGCGTGACGCAGGCCACCCGAGAAAAGAAATCGATCGAGGAGATGACGAGTATCTATCAGGACGTTCTGTTCAAACAGCAGAAGCTCGACGAGTTCCGGCAGTGGTTGATGCCCCAGCGGATCTGCAACAAGTTCACCACGCCGGACGATTTGTACAACAAAGTCCGCGCCGCCTTGGACGACTGGAAACAGCGACACCCGGAGTTTCAGTCCGCCGCGCTGGAAGATCGGCCCGACGCAATGGATCCGACGCGATATCTTCAACTTTTGTTGGAAGAGTGTTCGGGGATCGACATTCGCGGTTTGCAAGTGGCCAGCGGCCGGGCGACGCATTTTCCGATCGACGAACTGTACATTCCGCTGACGATGGCCGGACGTGGCGAGGATGACTGTAGGACGGATTGCCAATCCGTCCCGACCGGGCAAGACGAAACAAAGCCGGATGGACGGATTGGCAATCCGTCCTACAAAAACCACATCGGACTGGACGAAGCGCTGCGGCACGCGCGGCTGGTGATTATCGGCGATCCGGGAGCCGGCAAGACCACGTTTCTGCGGCGGATCGCGTTTTTGCTCTGCCGGACCTTGCTCGGGGCGGACCCCAAAGCCGCCAAAGACCGGCTCGGATTGGACGGCCAACCGTTTCCGCTGCTGGTCCGCGTCGGTGAACTGTGCCAGCACATCGCGGGACGGCGCGAGCGAAAAGAAGGCCCGCTGAAGGACGAGTCACCCGAATGGCTCGCCGATTTTCTGACCACGGCCAGCAAGGAATACAAATGGGAACTGAGCGAGACGTTCTTTCAACAGACCTTGGCCGGCGGCCAGGCGATGCTCTTGCTGGACGGCTTGGACGAAGCACCAACCGACGCGCTCCGACAACAAGTCTCGGCCCTGGTTCAAAAGGCCACGACGGTTTATCCCAATTTGCGGTTGGCCGTGACCAGCCGCCCGGCGGCCTACGAAGGCCAGGTGGTGCTGCCCAACTTTACGCAAGCCCAAATCGAGCATCTGGAAGACCAGGCCGTGGCCAATTTCCTGCACCGCTGGTGCGGGGCTCTGTTTCCGGAAAGCGAGGAGCGTGCCCAGCGGCATCACGCCGAGTTGCTGTACGCCTTGCATTCCCGTGTCGAGATCCGCCGCATCGCCCGCAATCCCGTCATGCTCACCGCGCTGGCCGTCGTGCACTGGAATGAAAAACGGATTCCCGACCAGCGCGCCGATCTGTATGAATCGATCATCAAGTGGCTCTCGCTGGCCCGCCAGCGCGAGGGCCGCGAACCGGCCGAGCGCTGTGTTAGCTTGCTGCAAGACCTGGCGCTGTACATGCAGGACCACACCAACGGCCGCCAGGTGCAAATCCCTCGCCGCGAAGCTGCCGAAGCGATCGCCGGCAGCTTTCGCGAAGGAGAAGAACACGAACGGATTGCGCGGGCCGACTAGTTTCTGCAACAAGAGGAACTGGATAGCGGCATCATCGTGGGCCGGGGCGATCACGTGCGATTCTGGCACCTGACCTTTCAAGAGTTCCTGGCCGCCCGGGCGCTGGCCGCGCGCAGCGAACAATTTCAGAGCGAAGCCCTCTTTCGCCAGCCCAAGTTATTCAAAGCCGAGTGGCGCGAAACGGTTCTGTTGCTTGCCGGTGTGTTGTATCACAACGGCATTCAGCAAGTCGATCGAATGATGTCCGAGATTATTGACCAGTATGATTCAGGTAGCTTCACAAAACTTTTTGGCTGGCTTCGCGGTAAAGGTTCAAAGTTAAATGCGTCGGCACAGTATGCCGGATTGCTGGGGGCGATTGTCCAAGATCTTTCTCCCGTCGGTTTTAAGCCACGTGATCCCCGCTATCAAAAGCTGTTCGAAGAGATCATGGGTATCTTCGAACCAGAACAGTCCCGATCGATTCCGATCAAGATCCGCATCGCGGCAGCGGATGCGTTGGGCAGCGCGGGCGATCCACGGTTCTTGCCCGGTGTGCGGCAGAAAAACTGGATCACCATTCCCGCCAGCTCATTCCTGATGAAGTCGACGGGCAACCAGGTCGAACTGGATGAATTCCGCATTGCTGCCTATCCGGTTACCGTTGGCGAGTTCGAGGACTTCGTAGAAGAAGGCGGATATCAAGACGAGCGCTGGTGGTCGGACGGCGGGTTCGGCGAGTTTACTGAGCCGGACAACTGGGACGACCAACAACAAACTCCCACCCGGCCCGTGACCAACGTGAGTTGGTTCGAAGCCGCCGCCTACGCCGCATGGTTCAGCAGTCATCTCCCGCCGCGAATAAAATGTCGCTTACTGACCGAAGCCGAATGGGAACGAGCGGCCGGTGGTACGGAAGGGCGCGAGTTTCCGTGGGGCAACGATCAAGCAGACGAAATACGTTCGAATTTTGGTTTTAAGTTTGACCACGTGACGCCAGTTGGACTCTATCCGCGCGGAATGACACCCGATGGAATTCAAGAGATGGCTGGAAGTGTTTGGGAATGGACCGCTTCTGAAGTGGCCGGGGGCCGCGTGACTCGTGGCGGGAGCTGGAGCATTCCAGAGGAGCCTTGCCGAGTGGCGGACCGCAGCTCGAACGATCCGGAGGACCGGTCCAACGTCCTGGGATTCCGCTTGGCCCTAGTTCGGTTGACCTCAAGCGAGCAGGTTGCGGAGCCTGGAGCGTAGGCCGAAGACGCTGCAGGGCGGAACCCCAGGGTCTTCGAGCCGAAGCGCAAGGCGGAGCGGGCCAGATAAGTGGACAAACGCTTGACGTACGCCGAAGG
>CAYFJO010000806.1:0-3586 GCA_964343305.1 uncultured Pirellulaceae bacterium
GGGCCTGGTGACGGGGTTCGTGGCAGCCGTGACAGACCAGTCGTTCCCCGGGATGCACATAGGTCACCGATCGCATCGACTGCACCGCCAGGCCGCGCTCGTCGAACGCCTGGAAGTAGATCGCCTTGTTGTTCAGCGCCTGGAAGTCCCCGCCACGAGTTAATGGCACTTTGATGTCGAGATGGCAAGGTGGGACTTCTTTGCCGAACGAATCCGAGATTCTGTGCCGACCTCGGCGCTGTTCGACGAAAGGAAGGTTTCTCGGAACCTCGTCCAGTATCCTGCATGACACGCATCTGGACGGCCGAAGCATTCGTGCATTCGCCAAAGCCGCCCGCTCCACTGCTTGAATTGAAATACCTCGCCCACTTTGAAGCGCGCTGCCCGCGAACAGCAGTTTTTCACCGGCGTCTCCTCCCCTTTCTGAACTCGTCCAAATCCGTCTCGCCAGAGAGGAGGAATTTCAGGAGTGATTTGCCTTGGAATCGACACGTCTCACTAACGGACAGCAACCGCAGGTACTCGTGTGTCATTGACTCAGAGAATGACCCCGATATCCCACGTTGGAAGACGATGGGTCGGATGGCATTCTCAGCCACATTGTTGTGCCAAGGTATCCCATTTTCGTCCAGAAAAGTGAATAGACTATGCCTATACCGGGAGAAGTGAGACTGAAATTTCGATGCATTATCCGACTTGTACCACTGGTCGTCGATGGTGCGGGAGTAGAACTGTTCAATCTGTTTCCTGAACTTGCCGAGATTCCTTTTTCTCAGTCCGTGCTTCTGTACACATGCGAGGATAGGGACAATGAGGTCCTTTATATCCTGGGCGAAGGCGGCGAGCTCAGTGTCATACGGAGCCTTCCAGAGGTCGTTGTTCAGTTCCCGGATCAGATGGACCCAGCACTTCTGCTGACGACACTTGACAGCATCGTAGCCCGGATAGAAGTCCGAAACCAACACGCCGCCGTAGTCGCCGACTAGTTCGTGCACGAGAGATGTCTCTCTGGTTTCGGATAGCTTGAACACCACATGGCTTCCGTCCGTGAACACCCACACGTACCAACTCACTCCCCGAATCTTGATCGTCGTTTCGTCCGCGTGCACGAACGGGCTGCTTCGGATTTGGTCGATGAGCAGATTTTCGGTTTTATAGTAACGAGCGGCAGTGTCCCTTATGTAGACGCGCATGAGCGTTTCAGGCATTCTCTCATGAAACACATCCTCGATGAGGTTGCGGATTCTAGTGTAGGGAGAACCAAGAAGCAGCCTCTGGTAGGTGATCCAAACCTTGAATCCCTGGCCATATAGTGGCGGATGTCCCCGAGTTAGCTGGGGCGGGTTGCGGTACCGCCCGCACTTCTGACAGCGTCCCGTGAATCCCCAGTACTTCGTGACAGTCTTACGCACTCCGCGTTTTGTGAAAACGAGGTCGACCAGGACGCGTTGTGCCATGCGTTTGCATGGTGTCATCGACTCAATGCCGCAATGCAGACATTCCGTCGCGCTCGGTACCTGAACCGCCCGAGTCGGCCGATGAACACGTTTGCGGCGTGTGTGGTCGGCTTGCGTGGTTCGCTTCTTCTTCCCAACGCGCACGGTCAGCCTATCCGTGTCAAAATACACCTCGTTCGTATCCCAATCACCGTGCGCGAATCTAAGAATGCTGTCGAGGTCACCGTGAATCGGATTGTCGGGTCGTGCAGAACGGGGTTTGTGGTACTGCGGGAAATCCGCGTCAGACACCAAGTCTTCCCGTTCGCTCACCTGAGAAAGTTCGTCTACAAGTTTGCGCACAGCGCAGCAATCTTCCTCGTTGTAGGTAAGCAGCAGATTCCGATAGGACGGATCCTGAGTTTCGTCCCAACGGTGCCGCCACACGAGCGTTTGGAGACCGGACGCCTCTGGCGACGTCCACGAGACTCCGAGGAATCTCCCAATGTGCTTCAGACTGTGAGATCGTACGGGGAAGTACACCTTGCCGTAGATGAACTTGTTCACATTCACCAACCGTTGTGTAAGGACGTGGCCATCGCATGCGTATCGTCGTGCAAGCTTCTCAACCGCCTTCGACTCGTAACTGCCAAAGTGATAAATTGGAGCGTCTGGATATTGGCTCACGGTCTCCAAGAAGTGTTGCCACACATCAGCCTCGTCGTGAGAATCATTGGCCCAGAAAGGTCTGTATATACGACCGGTCGAGTCACTTATGAGCAACCCGAACAAATAGAAAAGGTCTTCATCGGGATTGCCCTCAATGTCGAGGACCAACTCAACGGGTCCTGCTGGAAGTTGCGGCGTTTCCAGCAGGAAGACTTTCCCCGTCCGGATAGCCAATGCCTGGAGTTCCGGTTTGCGTGTTGGCTGGCGCGCTTTGTTTCGTCGCTTCTTTCGTGACACGCGGTACGTGTATGACAATTGCTTGACCGTGAAAATGCCCCTTTTCTTATAGACGCGCATCATCTTCGGCGTGACACCGCTTAGAAGACTGATGTTGTCTTCCATCGTTGCCCTCATCTCACAGGGGCCACGGAACTCGCAGCAGTCGCAGTATTTATTCAGCACGAGAGGAGGTACTTCCTCATCGCGCGTGCTTATCCATTCCCTCAAGGGGCCGAGTACTGGGGTGATTGTCTTCGAAGGCTTATCCAGCTTGAACTTGTGAGCTTTGCCGTCCGCCCCAACCAGTCGGCCCGCCACAGGAGATGTGTGCTGAATTTGGGTCAGCACGTGTCCGGCGAAACAGAGTTCTCGCCGTTTCTCTTTCGGTATAGAGTGGGTGCCAAGGAAGAGCGTAGGCTCGTAACTATGCTCGCCCAACGCCGACGGAGTAGCGCATCTTGCAAGGACACCGCATTCAGCTCGTAGGTCCCTTGCCTCAAGGACGGCATTGACTAGAAACTCAGAACCATCCTTGAGATGCTCCATATCATAGGGACGGACATCACAGCTCTTCTCGTTGAGCGACCTAATGCGAGAGTTCTGGTTTCGTCGAGCTTTGTCTTCGGTGATCCGGACGTACTCATGAGGAACACCGTTGTTGTCTTCAAACAAGAGGTTGAAAGCCTTCAGGGGACACTGTGTGAAAGCGACAAAGATCTCCGACGTTATGGGCCTGCCCAGCGTTTTTCCGGCATTCATGACGAGACCTCCTCACGCTAGGGCAAACGTATCTTGAGATCGGGAGCTAATTGTCGGTGCGATAGTTGCCTAGGGCTACAGGCTGTCGGTATGGTCCGGTTGTTGTTCGCCGTCCTGCCGGAAGTACTTTTCCAGCACGAGCTTGGCTAACAGGAACGCCACTTCCTCCTGACGACGGACCTTCAGTTCGTCCAGCGTATGGATGCTCGTCTCGCCGACGACCCTGTGGTTTTCCACTTTGAGGGCCAATTCTTGACACTTGACATGCCTTCGGACCAAATGTCAAGTGTCAGGAGGTGACCCCATCTCCAATTACAGACGGCGGCCGAATAGAGGCTAGTGCAACTCGTTCGGCCGTCGCTGAGTTGGTTACTCAAACGGTAAAGCTCCTTTGCGCGGCGGTTCGTGAGAATCAATCCTATCGCGGCGAAGCGAATTCCGCG
>CAYFJO010000807.1:0-3570 GCA_964343305.1 uncultured Pirellulaceae bacterium
CCACGATCAGACGGAGGGTGTCCTCAGGAAAAAGCTATTTTGGACAAGAGTGAAAAGGCCCAGACGATTTCACCATTGGAGTCCAGTTCGGCCTACACCAGACGAACTGGAAGGATCTTCGAATGGCGGCGGAAATGACCAAGGAAGTCGGCGTTGATTACTTTCACATCAAACCCATATACAAACGCGGCGCCGTCGAAATCCGCTCGAAGAAGTACGATCTCGACTGGAATGAGGTCGCCAAGGATATCGAGGCCATTCAGAAGCTCGGGGAAGAAAGCTTCGAGGTTTATTACAAGCCGTACCAGTTCCAGATCAACAACGCCCCTTACAGTACGGACAAACTGAGCAACTCCGATTTCGCCCGAAACTACAAGACTTGCTACGCAACCAATTTCGAGTGGTGGATAAGGACCAACCTCGACGTTGACATCTGTGGCCCGATGCACCTCAACGTCGGAAATTTGGAGGACCAGTCCTACGCGTCGATCCTTGGATCGAAAAAATATCTCGAGGCGCTGGACAGCATCGATATTGAAAAATGCTATCGGGGTTGCCGGCCCCATTACCATAATGAGGTCATGCATTGCCTCGAGAACCCGGATTTCAAATCCCATATCAACTTCGTCGGCTAGCACTTGCTTTTATGAAAGGCGAACCGAAAAAAGTCCTTTTACTGGCGCCGACGATGTCGCGGGACACATCGATGACCAAGTGGTTGTCTCCCTGCATCGGGATTTACCGGATTGCCGGCTTTCTGCAAATGCACGGCCATCATGTGGAATGCTATGACTACGGCCTGTTTCTGGCGAATGGCACCTCTGTCGACATCGGCGACAAATTCAAGGAAAAAAACTGGGATTTTATCGGATTCTCAGTTTTGGAAGAATCATTGCCCAATGACATTTCGAACATGCACCGGGCCAGGGAATCATGCCCGGACGCCACCATTATCGCCGGCGGCATCGAGGCCCAATACAATTACCAGACCATCCTGGACAAATCGCCTTGCCGGATATGTGTCCTCGGCGAGGGCGAGCGCCCGATGCTCGAAATCGTCAATGGCACCCCCCTGCAAGATGTCGCCGGCGTCGTTTTCAAGAATCTCGCCAATGTCCAGACCGAGGGCGAGTTTTGGGAAGTCTCGGCCGCCATGCGCTACGAGGAGCTTCCCTACGAGAAGTACTGGCGCCATTACACCTCCCTTTACGAGGGGAACCTGTCCCACCAGAACCTGCTCAAGATTCACACCGTTCGAATCTTCACCCGAAATTACTGTCCGGTCGGCTGCAAATTCTGTGTTTCGACGAACCAATTGAGCGATGCCGCCGGCATCAAACGGGCCAAGGTCGTCGACATCATCGGGGAGCGTCTGGTCGAACTGGTCAAGCGGATCGTCAAGGCCCAGCCCCTTGCCAAGACCATCTATTTCACCGATGACGATTTCTGCGCCAGCCTCAACAAGGTCAAGCTTTTCTGCAAAGGGATCATCGAGGAGAAAATCGATATCTCGTTCATTTGTTTCGCCAGGGCCGACCGGTTCGACGAGGAAACGATTGCCCTCATGGCGGCGGCCGGTTTCCGGATCGTCAATATGGGCCTGGAATCGTTCGCCGAGAATGTGTGGAAAGAGTACGGGAAGAAGTACTCATACGAAAAAGTCGTCAACACTCTCGGCCTTTTTGAAAAATACGGCATTACACCGTTCACCTCGGTGATCCTCTGCGGCCCGGAGGCGCGCCTCAAGGATATCGAGCTGACGGCGAGAACACTTCTTGAATATCTGCAGGCGGGAAAGCTGGAGGCCGGCGTGAACATTTCGGTGCAGCCCTATCGGGGCTCGTTCTATCATGACCAATACCACGACATCGAAGTCGAAATAATTCCCATTGAGGGAACCAAATACAAAATCAGGAAGGAATACTTCATTCGTTGTCAGGACCCCGAAGCCCGGGAGCTTCAGTACCGGTTCCTGGAGCGCTACCCTGGAATCATCGGCAGGGAACATGAAGAAGGGCGGGTGATCCATGCCACTTCAAGCGCTCAGGCGCGATTGAAGCTCGAGCTCATATTGGAACTCATCGAGGAGCTCAAAGCCGAAAACGACGACCCGGCCAAGCGCGACGAATTGAAGAAGGCCGTGGACCAGGTCGAAAGAGGCGTCAAGGCCATCCGGAGCATGCAAAAATACAGTTCGGGATCGGCCCTTTAGCCTCCCGCCCCTTTCATCGGATCGTCCCTCCATGCCGCACAGCCCAAGGCAATCGATTTTCCCGCCTCGACCCGGCATCGAAGAACCGGATAGGGGGGGTGGGCCATGGTTCCCTACCCTTTTTGGCGCCGCCGGGCCGGGGGGAGCGAAGCGGTGAGGGGGTGCCCGGAAATGCGCCGTGCCCTCCAGCCGGTGGACGATCGCCTGACCGAGCCTTTCAAAAGGCCCCATATGCCCGTCACTTTCTTATTCGAGGCGGGCCGTTCCGCGTCGACGCTGGGCCTGCAAGTTCTGATCAATAGCCTTTACGTGGGATACATCAGTAATCTCCTGGCGAAATTCTGGTTCGCGCCCTATCTGGGAGCGATGCTGGAGCGGGACCTCCTCGATCCCGAGGCCGGAAGCAGCCTTAATTCCCGTTTCGGCATGACCGACGCGCTCCACGAACCGAACGAATGGGGGTGGTTCTGGCAATATTGGCTGGGCATCGATGAAGGAGAGTCCTATTGCCGCGATTCAGCAGTCGTGGATTCCCCGGGGTTTCTGTCCAAGATCGCCGCCTTGGAAGCGGTGAAAAAAGCGCCGCTGATTTTCGACAACGTTTATGCCTCGGCCAATTTCCCCATTCTCGAGGCCATACTGCCCCGAACCGTCATCATCCGTCTCCGCCGCGACCCCTATTATATTTGCAACTCGCATATCAACGCCCGCATCGACAGGTACGGCGACATCGGCTGCTTTTACGGGATACGCCCAAGGAACATCGGTGAGATCCTTCGGCTTGACGACCCGGTGGAGCAGGTCGTCGTGCAGGTAAAGTCGGTCATCGAGGAAATGAACGAGACCCTGGCGCGGGTCCCCCAGGCGAACATCCTGACAATCGATTACGAGACCTTCGTCGAGGACCCGCCGGCATTGGTGGAGGATTATGTCCGTTTGCTCGCCGCCCAAGGCGTCAACATAAAAAGAAAGGGGAACCCGCCGCCGCCGTCTTTCAGGAACAGAAACGACCCGGAACTGATCCGCCCGGAGGTGAGGGACCGGCTCGATACCTTGTTTTCGAAACACTTCGCCTCTTCACCCGCGTCCTGAGCAGCCACACCTCTTCCTCGGATGCTGGCGCCCCCGCCTGTCGTTCCTCAAAACCTCGTCAGCCGCGAAAAACCTGATGTTTCAGCCCATTGCCGGCTACCGTCCGCGGCATGCAAACGATTGTCGTGATCCTCCTCGCCTTGGTCCACGAGATTGTCCTGAGCCGCGCAACGTCATAGCTGGAAAACATCGCTCAGCCCGACGGCACCGAAAAGATCGTGGCGTTTCCACAGGTCGGCGGGCTCCATCATCGGTACGAGCGGCTC
>CAYFJO010000808.1:0-3561 GCA_964343305.1 uncultured Pirellulaceae bacterium
GAAAAAGGCGAAGAGCGCGGCGTAACGATCCGGCGAACTCGCAGAGACCGATGCATCCGACGCGAGTTGGAATGGCCGCGAAATGCAGCCGGTGTTACCGACCTCGGTCAGATGCGGCCATCGGCCAACGAAATTCGATGTAGGACACCGACGCGACGTTGGCCTGCGTATCCGATGACAATAGAATTATTCTGCGCGCTCAATGCATTTGGTTTTTGACGCCCACTTACTGGGTTGAACTGTCGCTGCCTATTTTCCAAAATGAGATCGAGAGGAAGAGCATGTCCGACAGACGTTCCACGCCTCGTCGAATATTGGTGTTACTTCTGCTCATCGGCTGCGCGCTTCGTTCTGCCGCGCTTATCTCGCCGGCAGTGGCGGTCGCCGACGAAGCAACACCGCAAGGCATCTCGGCCGAAGTCCTGGCGCAGATCAAACGCCTGGATGGTACGCTCGAAATTGCCGAAGACCGGGCGAACAAGCCGATCGTTGGTATTCGCTTCGCCCGTTTTGGCCCGAACATCAACGTGGCGAACGTCAGCCTGCTAAAAAAGTTTCCGGATCTGGAATCCGCAGTCTTTTCTTTCGCAATTGGCCAGTCTGCCACGGCCGACGGCGTCAAGATGTTGGCCACGCTGCCGAACCTCAAACGATTGCATGTAGCTCGAGCAAGAATCGCGCCCGAGGTCTTTGTACATTTTGGCGATCTGATCAATCTCGAAGAGTTCCGCTGTTATCTTTCCGAATATCCAGAAGAACATCTGAAAGCGATCGCGCGACTGCAAAACCTGCGTGAGCTCCACATCGGCGGGCAAAAGATTTCGGATGCCCAGTTGGCTCATCTACGTTCGCTGACCAAGCTAAGAGTGCTCAACCTCGGCGAGCGTAACAAACTCTCGACCAAGGGTCTTGCGCAGCTCACGGTCCTTGTCGATCTGGAACGACTCGACTGGGGCGACAAATATCTGACTGATGCCGATATGCAGCATCTCAAGGCATTTCCGAAACTCAAATCCATCGACTCTGACATGGAGAAAATCACCGACGCTGGACTCGAAGCGTTGTCGCATTGCAAACACCTGGAACACCTGGACCTTGAATCGTCCGGCGTGACGCTCGACGGTTTGAAGCATTTGAAAGTCTTTACGAAGTTGAAATCGCTAAAACTCGGCTTCCCCGCAACCGATGCCGTGCTGCCGCTGGTTGGCAAGATGACGGACCTCGAAGATTTACGAATGTCCTATATGGAGATGACGGACAAAGGGGTGGTACATCTCAAAGCCCTGACGAAGCTCCGCAAGTTGGACGTGAGCGATAATTACTTTACGCAGGCCGGCTTCGACCACCTGAGCAACTTAACGATGCTCGAAGATCTCGACGTTGGCGACACGCAGGTGACCGGGGCAAACATCGGCAATATGAAACGATTGAAGCACCTGGATTTGAGCGAAACCCACGCGACCGATGAATCGCTGGAACGAATCGCGGAACTGACCGAACTTGAGCAACTCGATTTGAGCGAGACCAAGATCTCGGACGTCACCTTAAGTCGTTTGGCAGGCATGTCGAAACTCCAAAGTATATCGATGTACGGAACGCAGATCACCGGTGACGCGTTTCGGCATCTGGCTCGCTTGAAGAGCCTCACATCCGTCACCGCGCTGAAGACGAAAACGGACAACCGGGCACTCGAGCACCTCAAGCAGCTAGACAATCTCAAGTCACTGACACTCATCGAAACATTCATCGACGACCGCGGACTGGTCCTTCTCAAGGAGTTCAAGAAACTCGAAAGCATCGATCTGCGCGACACATTCGTCACCAAGGCTGGTGTTGAACAAATTCGCAAGGAGTTGCCTAAGCTTTCGATTCGCTCCAACGCGTTCGGAACCGCCGCCAACGTTGTCCCTCGGGCGGTTCTCACGAAACACTCGGGCACGATAAAAGCCCTGGCATTTTCCGGCGATAGCTCAAAGTTGGTTTCGATCGCCGAGGACCAGACTTTGCGCATCTGGAACGCAAAAACAGGCGACATGCTTCGCGGCATCGACATGAAAAACACCAAGGTCAACTACAAAGACATCGCCACCAACACTGACGGCAGCCTGGTCGCCGTGTCAGGACCAGCGAAGGTGACGATTTGGAATTCCCTTACCGGCAAAGTTCAAAGGCAAGTCGAACTAGCCGACGAAGGAATCTTTGCGGTCGATTTTTCGCTCGACGGAAAACTCCTGGCGGCAGCTGGCGGTTCCGACGAGATTCGCGTCTGGGACGTGGCGACAGGCAAGAACACAGCCACGATCAAGACCTCATTGGATTACGTTCGCGACATCGCCCTTTCGCCCGACGGCGGGCGGCTCGCCTCGGCTGGCGCCCCCAAGGGTGGCGGCGGCACGTCGTATCACGTTTGGGACGTCCAAACCGGCAAAGCTGCGTCGACACTTAGTAGTTCGCGTTTACATCCCACCGCCTTTCGCTTTCTTCCCGGTGGAAAATCGGTCGCCATCGGCAGCCTCGCCGGCGGCGTCGTTTTTTGGGATTATGAAAAGAGCCGCAAGAATCTGCAAACTCGCATCAAGGCGAATCGCGACGGCTGGCCGCTGACCATCTCGCCGGACGGCACGTACGCCGCGTTCGGAATCGATTTCATGATCCCCGTGATGACCACCTCGAACGGCCGCGTCAGGACGACACTAAGCGGCCACGGCGGCCTGACCGATCTCGCAGAATTCTCACCCGACGGCCGCACGCTGGCAACCGTATCGTCATCGGCCGGCCGTTTTTCCGACACGATCAAATTGTGGGATCTGACACCGTTTCGCGAGTAGGAGGTGTCGGCAGTCGCAATCGCGTGTTTCAGAATCCTATGTCATTTTGGGCGCGAAGGGCGAAGGGGTGAAAAAAGTAGCCGAAGCGTATACCGACGACGACGTGCTCAGCGTGGTTGCAGTTCCCGGTACCGAAACTTGCACGTCCGGGTTGGGGTTGGGGCCGGGGTGAAATTCCCCGGCCCACACCACGCGACTTGTGATCAAGGCTAACCCAACTTCCCCAGCAACGTGACGGATTGGAGCGATGAGGAATTGTGGAAGGCCTACATCCAACTGACCGAAGCGGAAGCCGCCTTTCAGATTCACAAGAGTGACCTCAGCCTGCGCCCAATCTGGCACCAGAAAGAAGACCGCGTGTTGGCCTTGTCACCGTCCAATTCCATCGAGTGCTGGGGTGTCAACCCGTGTTACCCATGAGACCTCACAAGCCGACCATATCAAACCCGTGAGCCGCTTCGCCAGCTACGCGAAGGCAACAACCTTGAAGAACCTCCAAACTCTATGCCTGGAGTGCCACAAGTTGAAAACCTACGGTAGTTAATCAAGACCGTCTGGAAAGCCGGATGCAGTGAAACTCCCCGGCCTACACCACGCGGCTTAGCGTTTCACCAAACTGCACTCGGTGAATTCGACCTCTGCAGTTTTAGTCCAATCAAAAAACTCGTCGGTCACATCGACGAATGGCACTAGCTTAAGGTGTCAGGGTCAAGATGACTGCGCCAGGCAGCGG
>CAYFJO010000809.1:0-3560 GCA_964343305.1 uncultured Pirellulaceae bacterium
ATCAGCAAATTCGGCGGACTAACCAAAGCCCGCCAGGCACGTGACTTGTGCGTCTCACTGGGAATCGCAATGACGATCGAAGACAGTTGGGGCGGCGATGTGACGACCGCGGCAATTGCCCACTTGGCGCACAGCACGCCGACGGAATTCTTGTTCACGGCGACGGACTTTAACAGCTATGTCACGATCAGCACGGCCGAAGGCGCGCCGCAGAGAGACAATGGTCGCATGGCCGCTTCTTTGTCACCCGGCCTGGGAATTCAACCCAGGGATGAAGTTCTCGGCGACCCCGTCGTTGACGTGTTGTAATAAACCGATCGTGGACGACCTTGCCAGGCTTCTGCCCCGCCACAATGATTCCCGCCATCGGCTCACATGCGACAATTCGGTCGTAACCATTGGCGGTCATCGTGTTCGGGTCATGGGTCACAAGCAAACTGGTTTCCTTCCTTGACTTCTGTTCAGAATCTTCATTGACGCGTCATTGCAGTGCGTTTTTGGCTTGGTTGACCCCACCTTGCAGGGCAGGGGCCCGTTTGCTGTTGATGATTTCTGGGTAGACGTCGTTGAGTTGTTGGTGTGGTCTCGAGCCAGTTTTGAGTTACGTGTCGTAATGTTTTCGTGTCACGGTAGACCGATACTCGTTGAAGAGTTCACCGTTTACACTAACGAGATAATGAGGCCATGCCGCGCCGCAATGACATGAAACGAGCTAGGCGAAATGCTTGACAAGAATCTCATCATCGGGTTGCTACTCACCTTTGTTTCCGTTTGTACTGGTGAGCCGCCTGAAAAGTCTACTGCCAACGAAGTCGGTCACGGGCAATCGGGTGACGATCCATCGCGCCGGACAAACCGGCAATTGGAACGCGTCTACTGGCAACAAGCGATTGCCGCGCGCGAGGTTGAGCACGATCATGTCAAAGCGGGCCACTACTTTCTTCACGCCGGGCGGTTGGCTGCGGGCCTGGGCGACCGTCAGGGACTCGTTGATGCGTTGCATGCGGCTCGTGGCGTCAGCGACGTCGTGCAGTCAACGTTCGTGCACGATGCGCCAGTTCGCAGCATCGTGGTCGCGCCCAACGGCAAACAAGTTTGCACTTGTTCGCTTGCGGATCATGCGGCGCGAATCTGGTCGCTCGAATCTGGCAAACTTTTGCGAGTTTTACGGCACGATAGCGGCGTGGTTAGCGCAAAGTTTCATCCGAGTGGCGAAAAACTGCTGGCCGTTACCTACGGCGGCGCTGTGCTTTGGGATTTGAAGAACAAGAAGGAGAAACCCCTTGGCGTTTTTAATCCACACAGGGATGGCAAAGTTTATGGACCGCCGTCCGGCGCATTTTTTCATCCGGACAGCCGGCACATCGTGACATTAGGCCGCCACCCCATGTTATGGCTGCCAGGGCAAGCAGCGCCGGTATTGGAATTAAAAGAAGATCGGGGCAATCGGGGCGCGACGTTCCATGCAACGACTGGCCAATTTTTAACGTGGAGCTACGATGGCAACGTCCGGTTGTGGAGAAGTGAAAAAGGCGAGTTGCTGCGCACGTTTAAGCATCCCGGCCCCGTCGGCCAAGCGATGTTTCATCCGACATCTGGCGATTTGATCACCTGGTCGGTGGACGACCCAAGAGGATCGTCGAGTTCGGGGCGTGTCTGGTCACTTGATAAAGAAGAACCGGTGGCGACACTTGCTGGCGGCCACGGCAATAACAGTTTGGAAATCCATTCCGATGGCAAACGAGCTTTGACTTGGGGCACGGAAAACCTCGCCACTTCGCACGCGTACCTGTGGTCGCTCGTGGAACATCGGCAACTGTTTTCGTTGGAGCATGAAGCCATCATTGCCGGTGCCGTGTTCGTTCCGAATCGAGATGCCGTGTTGACCTGGGCGAACGATGGCGTCTTAAAATTCTGGTCGACGAAAGACGGAAAGCTGCTGCAAACGTTTTCAATTCCGCGTGGCGTTGGCGGCGTACGGTTTGATTCGGTGGGCGATTGGCTTGCCGTGCGGGATCGCGATCGAGAAGTGAGCGTTTTTCGGATTCCCAATCCGATGTTGCGTTCGGCGTTTACACGCGTGTCCCGTCCGTTCTTGTTTCGTCACGAAACGGCGGTCCGCGGCGCGGAGTTTCTCGCCAACGATCGCTTGCTGACGTGGAGCGATGACGGCTCGGTGCGTGTTTGGAACTTGCTTGCCGGTCAACCCGCCAAGCTCGTTTCCAACTCACCCAACTCAGGTCTCGATCGCGCGGCGACTGTGTGGATTGGCCGTGACAATCATTTGCTCACTTATCAGGCGGGCAAGGCGATGAAGTTGTGGGTGCCCGGCAGCGACGAGCCCATCAAGACGTGGGATGCGGACGATCGAACACAGCGGTTGATCGCCATTAGCAAAGAAGACGATCGCGTGCTGACGGGCGGTCCCAACGAGACTGTGTACTTGTGGTCAGGCGGCAAAGATTCACCAAACGGCCCGGTAAAGAAGTGGCAGCACGACAAGCGGATCGTCGGCGGAACATTTTTGCGACACGGCGGCTTGATGATGACAAGGGATTCGAATTCGATTCAGGTTCACGCAACGATGGGCGATCAACCGCAGCGCGTGTTTCACCATGACGCGCGCATTAATCAAGTGCAAATTCTGCCCGATCATCGCCGGCTGTTGGTGAGCACCTTTCGCGGCGGAGATGGCGGCCCAATCGATGGTCACATCACGGTGTGGTCGTTGGAAAGCGACGAACCGATTCACACGATCGGCGACACCGGAAAAATGCACCTTCATGCCGACGGGCGACGAGTCTTTGTCTGGCAAGGTGACCGGACGCTGAGTTTATGGCCGCTCGATGGGAAAGGCAAACCGCGTCGTTTCGAGATTCCGCTTGGCGAGACCCAGCAATTCGACGACCGTTGCAAGCTGCTGCTAAGTTCTACGTCCGTTAGCCGACAAGCATGGTTGTGGTCGCTCGAATCGGGCGAACTGTTAAAGCAGTTTCATCGTCGCAAGCCCGGTGGACATTTTGTCGACCAAGATCTTTTCCGATCGCAGCTACACCCGTCGGGCAATTACGTGGTGACATGGGGAAGCCAGCCCTATCGCGGCCGCGGACGACTTCACGTTTGGTCCGTCGCGGGCCTTGATCAACCCGCAATCACGTACGATTTTCACGAACTGCCGCGCAATGTCATTCTTCACCCGGACGGAACCATGTTAGTGCAACTTCGCGATCGGATACTGGCGTTGTCGCTGACGGCCAAGCGAACGCTCGCCCGATTCACACAGCACCGCTACGCGCTGAGACAAATGTATCTGCATCCCGAGTCGTCGGAGCTATTCGCAATCAACACCGCGCGGCAATCGTGCCACTGGAATTACGTCGGCAAACAAGAGCCCAGTATTACGCAATGGCTGCAAGAATTCGAAACTCGCACAGGAATGACGATCGATCATGAAGGGGAGTATCGCAGATTGACGTACGACGAGTGGCAGGAGATTCGTAAGTCTGTGCCCACGCCGTGAAAGCTCGATACAAGCTTAAGCTCGTTTGAGTTGATTGACG
>CAYFJO010000810.1:0-3554 GCA_964343305.1 uncultured Pirellulaceae bacterium
CGCCAAACAACTGGCGACCGCTATGTAAAAAGGGTTAACGGCGTTGGGTGCCACCCTGATCCGGAACTGCTGGACCGACACATTCAATTGGTGACATGACTTGCGCCGAGGGGAACGTGGAATCGTCGAAGTATGGGCTCGTGACGATCGACGCCGAACAGATCGACGAGATGGCGGATGCGGTGAGCTGGAGTGACACACCGTACGGGGCCGATCAATTGCGTCACCTGTTCGCGTTGGTTCGCCGCACGATTGGATTGCATGAAAGCGAACTGCTGATTCTGGGGGAACCGGATCCACCGAGAGCGCCGGACTGGAATGTTGGCCGGTTTGATTCTGCCACAATTGACTCAATTAAAAAACAGTTCGACGCCAAGGAAATCCTGGCAGTTCGTGTCCCCGTAACGGTGCGTCCGAAAGAAGGAGATGATCGTTCAACTTTCTTTGACGTGTTCGTCGAACAAGATCCCACGCTTACGAAAGCGGAAGATCATTACATTCGGGAAGGCATCACCATTTCCAAGATCGCGACGCTCCGCGAGAAGGGATTCCGCGGTCTCGTCGTCGTCGCAGACCGCGCATTGTCAAAATTACTCGGTGACGCAGAAAACCCCGCCCATACAGAATGGTTGGAAAAGGCCACGAAGCTCAAGGAGCGATTTGACTGGGGACCTTTCACCGTCCGCTTTCTGAGAAATGCACTGCAACGCATCGTCGCTCAGTTATTGTACGTGCCGGAGGGCCGCGACGAGCAACTCCTGAAGAACATCTTTTTCTTGGAAGAGGACAGCGAACTCGGCCGAGATCTCACAAAACGCAAGCCGAAGAAGCCAGATAAACCCGATATTGAGCCAGACGATCCGCCAGAAATCCCTCCACTCCTTCCGTCGCGATCGGCGTTCGACATCCAGAAGATTACCGGTGGATTTCGCATCAAACGTAAGGACACTGACGTCCCGGTGCCCGAACGAATCGACCTCGAAGTTGCCTATGAAGTGAGGCGAGGCAACGCTTTCAAAAAATATGCGGCGTGGGACTTTGCTTTGCAAAAGAAGCCAATCGTCGTTACTCCCGTTGGTGCCGAATTCACAGCCGATGGCAATACCTTGTCGATCCAGCCATCGAGTTATGACTTTCTTGTCGAAGTAACAGGGTTCGATGCTCATCGCGATTTGGCAATTCGCGACGTAAAGAAGAAGGCAGAGGTGACCGATGTTGCGGAGGTTTAACTACACGGGCCGGAAAAAGATCCCTCGCTCGGCAATATCGGTGAAGGTCTCGACAGACGGCGGACTGGTTGGCTCGTTCGACGCCAAGTTCGAGCTTTCCGCATTGAAGTTGCCTGGCCACGCAAAGATTTACGTCGAAGCCTATCACCGCGCCTCGTATATGCGTTTTGACTTTGGACAGATTTCCGACGTCCGACCGCCAAGAAACCGTCGACTGACGGACATCGAAGGCGGTGGCACGGCCCAGTTCCGCTTGAAAGTCGTCGATGAGACAACCGAGCATGGTTGCGTGCTTGCTGAGGCAGACGGTGTCACTCCACTCGATGGAGATGAAGCCACCGCGAACCGCAACTCCATACTGCCAGTTGTCATCGCGGATCTGGATGACCAGATATGGCGTGTCGACTTCGACAGCCCAGACGGTCGACCTGTCCTGGAATTGAACAGCAGAATCGACGGCGTTGCGCGGATCGCGGCGGGGGACGATCAGTTCTTTGCACTGACGTATCCGGCGGTGCTGCGTCAGGTTCTTCACCGCGTCCTGCGGGTCGAAAAAATTGCGGATGTCGACGGTCCCACGGATGATTGGCGAGTGCAGTGGCTGAAATCTAGTTGCTCGCTGCCAGGAATCATGTCTCCGCCAAAACCGGACGACGATGACGATGAGTCTGTCGAGCCGCGGCAAATGGAGTGGATCGAGGATGTCGCAGCGGCGTTTTGCATGAAATATGAAATCCTGGATCGGTACAACCAAGTCGTTAGTCACGGGGATGAATGATGGCAGTCGTACGCAAGTTGACGGAAGTTGGCATCAATAGCTTTACGGAATACCTGAAACGGTTGGCTGCGGGAGAGGCCGTTGATCCACCCGTGCATCTTTTGACGGACTTGGAGTCGTCCGAGGCATTGATCGGAACGGCTGACGTCGAACGCGTGACACTCGATACGAGACTCGTTGCCGCCAAGTATCTTAGACAACAACTCACGACGCTCGACAAATCGGAAGTCGACAACAATGTTGGACTCTGGACTTGGCTGTCGCTTTTTTTCATCGACCAAGTGTGTCCATCGTCTGGTCGAGGTGATCGCAAGCCAGGTGAGTTCGTTCGCCATGTTCTAAGCCAACATGCGCAGAAATACTATCGCCATCTGCTTGCCGGGCCTTACCGCCTGCTTCAAGCCTACGACGAGCTTGCACGAGTTTTCCTCTACAACCCGATTTCTGAACATGGCGATTTTTCGGAGCAGTTGGCGTCGCGGATGCAAATCATCACGAACAGATCGTTGATCGAAGTTGTCGATAGGCTTTACTACGATGTATCTAGTCCTTCCGGCAGACCTAAACGTGGCGCAACCACTCGTACTCGCCCGGGCAACCTACGCAGACTGGTTGCCGTGCATCAGCAGTTTGACCTCACGTACGACATGTACGCGATGACTGTGGATCAAATCCTCGATCTGCTACCGTCAGAATTTGATCGCTGGAAGCCAATCTCAGGCGAGTGACGGTCACGGCGTAACTTTCTTCGTTGTTACGAATTCGCTCGCATTTCGTTTCGAGCGCCGCTGCCAACCAGACGAATCTTCGCTGAAATTAATCGCAATGGTGTCGATTGAATCTCATTCGTTCGTGTTGAAATACTTCATCGAATCGAGTTCTACTTTGCCACCCATGTCTCGCGATCGATCGCGGCTTTCGGTGTTTCTTTGACGTTGCTTGCTTCTTTCCATCGCCTGCTCAAGCTCATCGCGGGACGTCTTCACTTCCGGTGCTTGCACGTTCATGTCCATGCCCGCGAGCGTGCACAAGTCGATGATCGTGCCGGAAACAAATCGGCCGGGTCCAAGGAAGCAATTCAACCCAAATAGGAAACGATTCCAATCGTCCGAGAAGCTGAAGGGGTCGTCCATCAAACCGCCGCACCAGCCCATGTGGTCGGTGTTCGGCTTGGGCCGCAGGCGATGGGCGGCGGCGACATAAAGGACTAACAACGTGATCGTAATGGCTGCCGATTGCCAGATGGGAAGCGGTATAATCGGCAAAATGAGGCAAGCTCCGATAAGCATGATTCCCGTCACGCCGAGCAACTTGAGCAGCACCAGGCTGGCCGGTTTTTCCTTGGCCTGGATCTCGCGATTGATTTCCAAGCTGCCAAAAGGCTTCGACTCATATTCTTGAGCTGTGTATTCTGTGAACCACATCTTCTTGCTCCGTGGATTGGCGGATCGCGCTCGAACAATCTTTCAGTTGACTATGAAAACATAGCATTCCCCCCGACCTGTTGCGGACGGTTTTGCAAATGTCTATTCTGACGGCTAATGCAA
>CAYFJO010000811.1:0-3540 GCA_964343305.1 uncultured Pirellulaceae bacterium
AAAAAATACTGTGCTACGGTAGCACGGGTTGCAATAGAAACTGGTGATGACGATGCGTATGATTCAAGCATGGAAGACAATTCGCCCCAAGGTAGTACAGCGAGCCAAACATGATTTCCAATATCCGAAACCGAATTCAGCCATATCTTGACGACGTGTACCGCGAGCGCCCCGAGGCGTCCGACGGCAAGCCCCGGCTAAAGGATATGCTCGCGCCGGGATTCTTCGACGATTTGCCGTACGACGTCGAAGCTGCCGAGCTGGTGAGCAACCCGACCCGCGACCCGCCGTCGGTCAAGCTGTTGAAATTCAACGACGTCACGTACATCGTTTGGGACAAGGTCAATCTGGCCATGTTCCTGAAAGTCACCGGCCGCACGATTCTCAATTGGGTGAGCGACGGCGCGTTTCCGACTCCCGTCCTGATTGCAGGCTCAAACTACTGGTGTGGTCAAGAGGTTCTGGAGTGGGGCCGGAGCAAATACGCTGATTATTGCGTGGCCGACCGCGCCGGCCATCCCGCCCACTACGTCTCGGAAGGGCGCGCCCTCCGCGAAGCCGAAGAAGCCCAAGAAAAGGAATAACCCCAAATGTCAAGCAAGCTGCAACTAACCCGCGAGCGAGACGACGCACTGCAACGGCTCGAAACCATCGTCGATCGGTGCAAGGACGAGAAGCGCGACCTGACCGACGAAGATCGCAAGGACTTCTACGCTTGCGATGATGAAATCAAGATGCTGACCGGCGAGCTTGTAAAACTGAAGAACCTCAGCCCGCGCCCGTCACAAACCGGCGTCGGAACCCTCGATCCACCCGGTGTCCCCGTCACTGGCGACCACAACTATTACCACCAATCAGGAACGGAACGGAAAATGAGCAACCTCTCTCAGCGATTGCACGGCGGCAGCGCCGGGCGAAAGATGGCCGACCTATTTGGCAAGGCACCCGAAACGAAATTCACCAACATGGGCGAGTGGTGGGATACGTTACGGGCCGGCCCCAACCATCCGAACTACCATCAGCTACAAATGGAAGGCGGCCAAGGCTCGGCGGGTGGCGTGTTTGTTCCCACCGGATACGCACACGAAATGCTGGACGCTGCGGTTGAAGACAGCATTGTCATGCCGCGTGCGACGGTCCGACCGATGGACACGGACGAACTGGAAATCGCGACCTTTGAAAATCAGGATCACAGCGGTAGCTCCACGTTTGGCGGACTCGCTGGCACCTGGATCAGTGAGGGTGCGACCAACACCGAAGTGACTGCGACCACCCGCAAGCTGAAGCTGAAGGCAAAGAAGCTGGCCATCTTCAGCAGCGCCTCCAGCGAACTGCTGGCGGACTCCCCAAATTTCGGCCAAGAGTTTGAAGAGGCCATGACCATCGCCGCGAGCTGGAATCTCGACGACGCATTTTTTAACGGCAGCGGAACCGGAAAGCCCTTGGGTATTTTGAATGACCCGTCAGTGGTTTCGATCGCCAAGGAAGTCGGCCAGGGAGCGGCCACGATCGTCTATGAGAACCTCATCAAAATGATGGCGAGAATGTATGGGCCGTCTAAGGACAATAGTGTGTGGGTTGCCAACGCAACGGCCTTCCCGCAGTTGGCCGCGCTTTCGATTGCTGTTGGCACCGGAGGCTCGTTCATCCCGGCGCTCAAGGGCGAATCGCTGGACATGACGCTGTTGACCCGCCCGGTCATCTGGACGGAAAAACTCCCCGCACTCGGGACGGTTGGCGATATCATGCTAGTGGACTTTTCCCATTACGTCGTCGGTCTTCGATCTGAGATTCGCCTAGAAACGACGGATGCCGTCAGTTGGCATGAGGATGAAATCGACTTCCGGGCCATCCTTCGGGCCGACGGTCGCGGCAAGTGGCGCGAGGCGTTCACTCCGAAAAACGGCGATACGCAATCTTGGGCCGTGACGTTGGCGACGCGCGCCTGATAAGTAATTACCCCAACACTCTGAGGATACAAAGCAATGTCACACGATTTGTTAGTAGAGCAAAAGTCGATTGAGACGGCCATTGCGCCAATCGACATCACCGGCGCGGCGACGCAAGGCGACTGGATCAGCCTGAAGCAATATGGCCACCTGACCATCGTCTTGATTCAAGGCGCGTGGGCGGGCGGCACGCCAGCGGTCACGCTTGAACAAGCTACGGCCGTGGCGGGCACCGGCAACAAGACGCTGGGCTTTACCAAGCGGTGGACCCAGGTCGGGCTGACCGGCACGGGCTATACGGAAACCGCCGTGACGTCCGACACGTTTAATTTGCCTGCCGTCGCGAACACGATCAACGTGCTGGAGGTGAGCGCGTCCGACCTGGACACTGCCAATGATTTCGATTGCGTGTCGGTCCTAGTTGCGTCTCCGGGCGCGAACGCCGACTTGCTCGCGGTGCTGTACCTCGTCGGCGATGCGGTACACGAGGGTTCGACGCTGGTAGACCCCAAGGTTGACTAAGATATTTTCCGTGCTGGGCTTGTAGCCTGCTTGGAAACTTGCAGCGCCGCGTCGTGCTTCTCACTCAGCCGGCGCGGCGTTTTTATTACAAAGGTGACTCATGGCGAAACATAACGGCCAAATGCTCGGCGACCGCGAGATTCTCGATTACTTCCGTAACACCCCGGAAGGTCGGCGCATGGAATCTGCAGCGCAGACTATTCGGCAGACGAACATCGACCGCAAGACTGCTGCCGATGGAATGGTTGATCTGCAAAACCAGCGGGAGACGGCGCTAGGCGAGTTGCAACGCGCGGCTGCCGAAACCGAGGCGGCGCTAGAAGAGGCGAAAGAAAAGTTCGCGGCGGCGACCGAAGCACACGGCCGGGCCCGTCAGAACTGTGATTCTCTAAAGGTGGATCCATCGGCCGACACGGCATAAGCGTCGCTTCGATAGATGCCGGTAGCTAGATCGCCCAGGCCGATCATGCCGCCTTCCGAGGTCCAGCGAAATGCCTCTGAACCGAACTCCGAGGTGCCGCGTCCCACAACCACCGAGCCATCAGCCGAAACGTCCCAGGCGAAGCTAGAAATGCCGCCGTCGGGCAGGTCTCCCAAGCCAACCATGCCGCCGCTGCTAGTCCAGCGATACGCCTCACTGGGGGAAAAATCGGACTGGCTATTCCCTACAATAACCGAGCCGTCGGCCGATACGCCAAGGGCTGAACTGGCAATTTCGCCGCCGGGCAGGTCGCCCAGTCCAACCATGCCATCGTCGAAAGTCCAACGAAAGGCCTCCGTGTATGGCTGAAGCTCAGGGCCGGTGTGGGTACCCCCCACGACGACCGAGCCATCGCCCGACACGTCATTTGCAAAGCTCGAAAAACTACCGCCTGGAAGGTCGCCCACGCCTTGAAAACTCGCCCCTCGCACGCCGTTCGTGCATGTTAGCATTAACATCCCAAAAGACATCGCAACGGATGCCAACGCACTGGTACGGGTGAATCGCGGGCGGCGATCGGCATGCTTTCGTTTAGCCGGGATTTCCCATATGGGTTGAGCCTGGAACCGCTCCAAGCCTAAATCGCTC
>CAYFJO010000812.1:0-3508 GCA_964343305.1 uncultured Pirellulaceae bacterium
ATCGACGCGAGGGCAACCGGCTGCAATCCAGGCAAGCAGTTCGTCGCGTTGATAACGAACCGAGCTTGCACCGATGTAAATGGGCATTGGAGCGATCCCCGAACGGGACCACCGCCATAGAGTGCGTTCGCCGCAGTTGACGACAAGTTGAGCGGCCTGTCGGGTGGAAAGCAACGGTGGCAGTTGCCTGTCACGGCTATTGTCCATTGCCCGCCCCTTGCCGTGATTTGGCGGCCTGCTCAGCCAATGCGTCCTTGACGGCCACATCACTGAATAGATATCGGTTTCCAGCTTTTAGGCATGGAATCTGTCCATCATCCGCTTGTTGTCGCAACCACGCTTGTGTGACTCCAAGGCAACGTGCCATCTGTGCTAACGAAAGCAACCCATTCATCGCTAATTCCAATCATGTGTGATTTGAAATGGCTGATCACGACGATCAGCGTGCGACAAATGGTATTTGATTAGGTGTGGCGTACCTGCATGCGTACCTGCATGTGTACCTGCATGATTTTCAGCTTTTTTCGACAAACTGGTCGAGGCGTGCATGCACTAGCCAGGTGCGGCGATTCGAAACGTGCCTTTGGTTGGCCCGGATACAATCATTGTGCCCCAGGCTGGGTGATTGCCGTTTTGGAAAACGTTTGAAAGCCGTCCTTGACTCGATTCCGCGTGTTCAAGAATCGTCTGCTCGCCAATGCTTGGGGTTCCTTGTACGGAGTTCTCGATTAGGACCTTCACGCAAGCAGCTTGTGTCGGTGTAAAAGTGAACGTGTCACCAGACCACCGAACGGTTCGGTAGTCAGTCGAACCCAAAACCTGCTTGTCAGAATCAGCCAACGTACGAGGTTTCGGGATCGATCCGCCATTTTTCGCCGCGAGTTCTCCGCGTTTCCCAGCTTCATCCAGTGCTTTTGTTCGACCTGCAATGAAAACGCAAACATCCCCGATGGAAGTGCATTGACTCCTGGTATCCTCGCAGGTGTTGACAATGAGCTCAATTGGCTCTCGCAAGTCGTCGCTGAGGTCTTGTTGTCCGAGTTGTTCTGACGTCCTTTTGATCGTTCGCATCTGCTTGTTCACGCTTGGAAAGTAATTTGCCGCCTCGTATTCGTCAGGATTGCTTCCCAATGGCCGAAGAATGTCCGCAATGTGACATGCAGGACGAAAGATTCCTTGAATCAACTCATCAGGGGACAAAGCCATAGAACACTTGCCTTTCTTTGGGTCGACTCAAGCGGGCGGTGGGGCAAGTGACAACCATCGCACCCGCCCGAATCGTTCGCCGGAGATCAGCCAACTACCCAATAACTAGCACTACAAACAGCATATAATTGTGAGTATTCGCGGCAATCTGAAATGGTACACAACACGCCTATGACATCATCTATTCGGATTTCCCAGACAAAAGCTCTTTCTTCACACCAACTCCCTTGATGCCCCTGCGATCGTTGAGCAAAACTACAAGTTCCTGCCGCTCGCTTTGCTCATCTTGATATCGAACAACACTGTCACGTCCTTGCCGCACGGATTCCTCAAGCAAAGAAACCATTCTTTTTAGTTTGTGGTGCTCCTCTCGCCCTTGTCTTCTTAGTTTTTTCGCTTTTTCCGGATGATCTACTTGTCGGTAGAACCATCCTGTCGCCGTGAATTCCTGAAAACACTCATTGAAATCGGCAAAGAAATCGGTCTGGCGTGATTCGTGGTTCTCAATCCTATGAATCAGATCATCAAAATCACCAGCCAAATTTCGAGATAGGCGTTGATTTAGGCACGGCAGGATGGTTGTAGCGTTTACAAGTGCGGCGAGAGACCACGACTTGCTAGACCTAGAATATTCGTCGATGATTCCTAGAACTTTCCGCTCTGCCTCCTTCGCATTTTCGCCACCAAACTTACTCTCTTTGATCACATGAGACAAATGTGAGAGCCGCAGGTCCTCGGCAGCCATTATTTGCAGACACTCTCGTTGGATGTTTCTGACTTCTGTCATGATTGGTGATGGGTTCTCACCAAATCTTTCGTCCGATTGAACTTTGTCGACTAGCTTGCTCAAGTGTTGGAGATTGCCAATCAGTCTTCCAAGCCGTTCCTCATGCAGCCACTCTTTAATGTCGTGAATTTGGCTTTGGATATTCGCCAATTGTCTAGTGATTATGGACAGGTGCTTTTTGAATGTGATCATTGCCAGGACTTGCCAAACAAAAATCGGCGCGCCAACCGGATGAAGAGGGATGATGCTTCCGTGTGCAGCAATTTGGCCAGATGCGTTCTGTGCTAACGCTCTGCCAGGAATCTGAGTAAGTTCGCCGGTTAGAAGTCCAAGTTCGGCAGCAGGTGGAAATGTCATGCTTACAGCCCGTCCTGCCATCATCGACACACTGATGACGCTTAACGGTATCTGCTCAACAATTGGAGAAAGCGAATTCTCCAGATCCTTGCTCAGTGGAATCTGTGTATATGAATCAAGCACTTCGGTTGACTGAAGCGGAGCGACCGAAACTGAGATTCCCTCAAATTCTAAGACGTGGCTATCGTTGGTAGGACCTGCATCTGAAGTATTACTCAACCTTGTTCGTTGATCTGGACGACTTGCAATTGCGGCGTATATAAACATCGCTGTTGCAAGTGCCACAAACGCAAGGAGTGCGACTACAATCAAAACTGTGGGGTCGTTGAGATTCATGGTGATTGTAGAACTGCATCGATGCCAACCGTGACTGCATAGGAGTATAACACAATAACCTTGCCTTCAATCGACAAATTGCCATCATGAAGGCATGGACAAGCATTCGCAAACTAGACGCGATGAATACCGACTCGCCCACGCAGATCGGCGAGTCAACGCCCAATTCGACGAAACTGGCTTGACTGACAGGCAACTAAACCGCATTGTTCGCGACGTCCTGGGCGGAACTTATCCCATTTCTCCGAGCGTCCGCAAGGAAGTCTTGGAGAGGACCCTAAAGATCATCCGCAACAGCGAAAGCCCGCGTGATTTCAATGCCGCCGTGCGAAACCTCCTGGCAATGGATAAACACAACCAAACGATCGCTGCCGCACAAGAGAAGTTCGCGTCATCAATAAGCGTTTCGGAGCATCGCCGGCAAGCACTCGAAGACGATGAATTACTAGCCGAGCTTCGCCGGCAAGCACTCGAAGAAGACGACTCCAAACACCGACTCGAAGACAAGTCAGGCATCGCCGACACGATGGACGATGACTGATTGACATTGCTTATGTTGCCGTGTGGAGCCCGCGTGTGTAAGTGTTTCCGCACGGGGGCTAGGGGGTGGTGCACGTTCTTCCCGGAAATGTGGCCATAGGACAGGCCCGCACGGGCTAGATTGGCCGCAGCAACAAAGACATGAGTAATGCGAGAACACTCAGGGTCCCATACCACGACGGGAACCCTCGCTCGCACACTCGCAATTTTTTGAAAGAGTTGAGCGACACCAGACCAAAAGGCATCTGGTCGAGATCAACCAAAGTCATTTCGAGTTGCCAT
>CAYFJO010000813.1:0-3504 GCA_964343305.1 uncultured Pirellulaceae bacterium
AGACACTTCATCGGTCTTACCGGCAGCGAGATTTCGGTTTTCCAGCCACGATAGATATCGGTGGCGCGCCGCCTCGCCGTCGATTGCCAACACGGCAGCAAGCAGTGGCACAACACTGTCTTCGATCAGCTCCAAAAAGTTCTCTGGCTCTTTCCTGGTGAGCAAAAGACAGCGATATCCCCATGTCGTCGGGTTTGTGCTGTCGAATGCTAGCTCGTGGATTGAATGGAACTGTGCTCGAAGAGCCAGGACGAGTTCGGCCGCGTTTGCATCGTTAAAGTCAAGTTCTTTCACTAGTGTCTCATGGAGAAGCTCAGGCGTATACGCGAGTACCGGAAACGGTTTTCGAGCGCGCCAAATGTTGACTGAAAGCGGTACTTCATGGGCCAATTTATCCTGCCTCAGGAAAGCATCGATGCCCAGGAATCTTTGATCTTTGTCGATTCCGAGCACATCCTCAATGTCAACCAGTTTGACGTCGAAATCGAGCCGTTTGGCGAAACATTCGAGTTGAGAAAAATCGATGCCGCACTCATAGTGACTTCCGAAGAGTGCGGGTTGGTTATCGGAGGTTGCAGCGTACTCCGTGATGACGGCTGCACCGGTCGGCTCGAGCACACTTCGAATTTCGCGAAGGAATCGTGCAGCACCGACATGAAAGTACCAGCCGTTGCTGCGGACCGACTTGTCAAGCGAAGCATTCCATC
Organism: uncultured Pirellulaceae bacterium; assembly: GCA_964343305.1. Classification (GTDB taxonomy): domain Bacteria; phylum Planctomycetota; class Planctomycetia; order Pirellulales; family Pirellulaceae; genus CAYFJO01. The sequence continues at coordinate 708 of CAYFJO010000813.1, forward strand.
CCTCAATGAAGTCTTCAAAATCAGTATCGAAGGCATCGTGATAAGATCGAAGCGGATCATGAGGGCTGACGAATATCGATCGAAGGTCGGCAATCATTCCGTTCGAGAGGATCAGTCCACCAAAATTGGGAACGCGTTTGGAGAGATTGAGGCAGTCGTCACGAATTGCGCTTGCCAGACGGCCGTCAAGTCGCTTCTGGACAATATCCAGCAGCGTGGGCGAAATGTCGAAGGCGGTGTACGAGTCGATCGTCCGACGCTGCTCATCGGCCTCGAGCAGGTTTGCGGCCACATCACCGAGTCCGCAGCCTACCTCGATAATGTCCGATCGCAAGTACGCTTGAGAATCGAGAAACTCATAAAGGCAATCGCTATACGTCCTGTTCCCAAGCAACGGATGTTTTTTTCGGAACAGATGGGATAACGTAATCTCGATTTGATTGAAACACGCCTCAGCGTCCTTCAAGTTCAAGTAAAAGCGTCTTCCGTCGATGTCCTTTTCGTAATCTTCCATGGTCGGAATCGTCGAGTCCCAAAGGCATGGATTAAACGGTACACGCTTCACGAGACAACTCGATTTTGAGTTTATCGGCACGAGGCGCAACGGTGGGGCGGCATCCTGCGACGTGCTTCGCGATGGGCGAAGCTCGTTACTGTCTGGGCCGTCCACTAGACATCGCAGCGACCAATTGGATCACTGAAAGGATGTTAGGCGGCGCGCCAACGGCGCTGGAATCGACACCATTCGAAACCTGTTGCGGTACCGCAGTTTGACCCTGTTTGCTTGTATATGGCGCTATGCACATACACAATCCCATCTTAATTCTCCTCATATTAGCGAGGGGTTTGCTCCATTGTCAAGCTGCCAGTGCCTTAATTTCAAAGCGGGATCTATTGATTCGAATTAGTCGAAGTGAAACTTGGAAGTATTCGGATTATGAACCCAGTAAAAAACCATCGGTCTATTTGGGAGGAAGTCGCTTCCTTCGATCGGGTCAGGTCCAGCATCCACAAGGTTGTGGACAACAAATCCGACCCGCTGATTTTCGCCACGCCTCCGTTGTGAACCACAGCGACACCAGCTTGAGGTCAATGCTAACATGCTCTTAGGCCACTAGCCAGTAATCGGTCGTCAGGCGCTTTAGTTAAGGAAAATGAAAATCGAGATCCCTCACTGGGCGATGATTCGACCCATTCTTCCGCCGCACCGATCCATGACTTGTTTCGCAAATCGACAGCCCGACGTCAGTTTCTGGGTATTCGTCCCGTCGATGCCGTTGCTGGAAAGTCAAAGAGATTCGTCGCTTTCCATGAGAATGACTTCATCGTAACGCATTAAATGGGGGAGGCGAACAATTCGTTTGCGTTGCAACGCGCTGGAGTTTGTTTCCAGTGCCTGACCAGGACCAGTCAGCCGATGAAATCGCCATAAGACCAAGTGAATCTGCAATTTACCGATCTAGTGATTGAACACACGGACCACAAGGACGAGCACCCTCGAGATTGGGAATCGAGCTTTCACCATCGGATTTGCGTTGGTTTTGTCTTGCTGGTGTTGCCACCGATTTGCCACCAGGAAATCCGAATTTCGGTGTAATGAACCGACGCTCATCACAGATCTTCAATTAATCATACGTTTCAAAGAGCTCACGGTATTCCTCGCGTGATCGAATGGGACCGTTGCGCCGGAAAACCTTGGATTGATGTCGCGAGCCGCCGGAGACCGTCGGAAGATGGTAACTTTCTGGCAGTTAGCCCCAAGAACTCCTCTCACGAATCAAAGTTTCAACAACTCATGTAAATGAGACGGTTTTCACGACAGCATCATGCCGATCGGCGAGCTCTTACACCGTCCAGTTGAAAACGTCCAGTTGAATTTGCTAAAGGTGTCGGTTCGAACGCACCGACGCACGTTAGGCGAGCGGCAGATGAGAATTTACCCGTAGCCGAACTCGCCAAGAGTTCGGGCGTTTATGTCAGCGCTCCTGAAGTCTTGGCGACTTCAGCTACAATTGGTATGAACTCATCTGCCGCTCGCCTTAGCATTGCGGACGCTGCTGCGGGACGGTCGTTTCTGTGGTTGTCTGCCGCACACCGTGAGATGAATTCTTGGACAGTCCTCGTCCGATCTGTTAAATTGTCCCCACCCCGCCCGCCTACCTTTCCTTCCAACTATCGATACTCGCCGTCGGTTTCATCCCTTGGGAAATATTCAATGCCGCTACGTAATTCTCGTTTGATTTCTACGACCATCATCGCGATTGCCACGTTGGTATGCGTTCTTACTTCAGCCGCCCAAGAGCCTGCACCTCAAATTCAATACTTGGAAGGGCACGAAAAGCCTGTTCGCACGGTTGCCTATTCGCCGGACGGCAAGATCGTGTTGGCGGGAAGCGCTGATGGGACTGTGCGCGTGTGGGACCGTGCAAGTGGCAAGCTGATTCGCACGATCAAGAATCACACGGGGCCAGTGCTGAGTTTGGTTGTTTCGCCCGATGGACTGCAATTCGCGACAGGCGGCCGCGACCGCAGTATTAAGGTCAGCGATCTGCCTTCGATTCATCCGCTGGCCAACATTCCCAGCGTCCCGGGAGCTCCGACGGCGCTTGCCGTTTCGCCCGATGGAAAACTGGTGCTGACCGGCGATGCGGCGAAAGTCGTCCGGTTGTGGAATGCGGAAACGAACGCCAACATTCGGGACTTTGCGGGCTCGACCATGCCGATCACGGACGTGGCGATTCTTGCCGAAGCGAAGCACGTCGTGGCTGCATCGGCTGACGGTGGCTTGCGTGGCTGG
>CAYFJO010000814.1:0-3503 GCA_964343305.1 uncultured Pirellulaceae bacterium
CGTAGAGCGGGTCGTAAACCGCTTCGAGCACTTCGACGTTGGCAACATAATCCATCAAGGCGTTCTCGTAGCCCCGCAGATTCCACAGCCGGCGGAAGGGGTTCTCGACGTTGGCAAAGACGAATTTCTCTTCTTTCTTCAACTGCGCCACTTGCCCGGCATAGTCGTGGGGCTGGCAAATCTCGACGATACGGTCGATGCCGAAACGCTCGACGTCGGCAGCGGTTTGGGCGCCTTCGAGCGGGCCGTAAAGCCACTCGCGATAGCGGCCATCGTCACCCCTGCGAAAGCGCGCGCCCCAGACGTCTTCGTAGGTGCGCTCGTCGAGCCACTTGGCTGGCTCGCCCGATGCGTGGCCCGTCTGGGGAACGAACTGTCCATCGGGGGCCGCGGGTACGAGGTGTGGACTCAAATCAGCCCAACCTTCGATGCCCAGTTCACCAAGCACGACTGACCAGTCGTCGGTGTTGTAGTGCCGTTTCAGTGATTCGATCACTTCGGGATGGAACCAGCCATCGGTTGGCGTGCGGTCGGGCGGTTCGTGGTTCAACGTGGCAAGGATTCGCTGTCGTGGAGTCATCGTATTGCTGGTGTTGGAGCTTTCGGTTTCGCCTTCTCGTTAACTGGCGTCGTGCTGGGCCGGTGCCAGAATGATCGCCAGTACGCCTCGTCGGCGGCGTAGACATCGATCGGATGTTTCGCCAGATCGAACGATGCAGGTAAGATGCCGTACCGTTTCATCTCGCGAACGTAGTGCTCGTTCGGTTTGAAACCCGGCATATCGAACCGTTTGATTTCATCCAGTTTCGCTCTGGCTTGGCGGATATGAGCAAGAATAGTTTGATAATCGCCGTCACGGGTATCGAGGAAGACTGTTGGATGCGCAATGGGGCGCGGAGGCCGGCTTCTATCTTCTTGAACGACGCGCGGATCGCTGTCGGGTGGATCGATTTTTCCGTCGGCATATCCACCTGCATCGCGGGACAGGGCCGCGGCCAAAATGAGCGATTTCTCGGGACGGCTGAGATTGTACAGTCGATGCCGCGAATAGCGGCTCAGCGGTCGTGTCCAGGACAACATGTCGCCCCATGCGTCCAGGGGAATGCGGCCGGTCACATGTCGAGGCAGTTGCTGTTGGGGATGGCATGAACCGCATCGCCGTTCGACGGCATCGACGGCAGCCGCTGTCGTTGACCAGTTGTCTGCCATCACGCGCACCGGCTCGTTGTTGTTCCAGCATCCGCCGATCTGGCCAGTGCCGTATGCGGCATAGGTTCCCGGATACTGCGCTCCACCATCGATCCACAAGCGGATCTTTCTTCGTTCCAAAGGCGAAAGATCCACGTCGTGGTGACTTCCGTCGATCTTCTTCACCAAGGCGGAAGCGGAACTGTAAGTCGTGTACGGCTTGTCGTTGCCTTGTTGACGCCCGCTGCCGTGGCCCGGGTCGCCTGAGGTGTCTTTGACCTGCCAATGCAGGAGCAGTGCATAGTAGCTCAGCGAGAAGACAGGCCCGTGGTCGCCCGCCAGGTTCACGCCGCCATCGCGCTGTCCCGCATCGTGGCAGCGCAGGCAGTGCCGGTCGAGGATCGGCTGGATGTCTCGCGGAAAATCCATGATGGCCGGAACATCCTTGAACGGTTCGATTTGGCTAGCTGGCCGAGCAAACGCCCGCGGCGCCGACCACTCGTTGCCGGGCGTCTGCTCACGCTGCTCGTGGCAACCGATACAACTGGCTGTTTCGCCTGGCTGCAGCGTAACAAAGCTGCGCATCTGCTTGACCGACCGACCATCCTTATCCAACGCAGCCAGGTAGATGCTGCGCATCGCCGGCACTTCGAAATAGGCCGATCCATCGGGCTCGACGGGAACGGTCCCGAGAATGCGTTTGAGCGTCGAGGTCACTCCATGCCCGATTGGTTGGGAACCTCCGCCATGGAAGTTGACCGGCTTGGGGAGGTCCTCCAGAATCAGCAACTTCCTGATTGCGCCACGTTCCACGCCCTGCATGTTATGTCCGGAATAAATGTCGCTGAGGATGAGCGTTCCAGTTGACCGAGTCATGTCGAGGCGTGGTGAGGTCGCACGTTCCACAGTCCGCTTGATGATCGGACTAGGTTCGTGTACTTGCATTTTATCCGCCGCGTAAAGAGCCTCCGTGTCGCCTGCGGAATTCATCAGCAGAATCTGCTGGCCGCGGGCAACCAGAAATGCCTCCTCCGAGAGAGCGCAGGGATCGCGAAACCCGGCCGTCTTGGAGATGTTCTTCATCGCCGATCTTGCATTTGGACCGAGTTTGCCGGTGACAACCGCCACATAGCCGGCATGTTCATTGGCGCCATGCCCCGGCGAGTTGATCAGAACCACTTCGTCGGTGCCGGGAATCGGCTTGGCGTCGATGAACACGCCACCGGGATGCATGTTCCCGAAGTAAACCATCTGTCGGCTGCCATTGGGATTGATTGTCCAGAGGTGATGAAAACTCACCGGATCGCGGTTGACGTACTCCCACCGCGTGTACAACACGCGTCCGTCGGGCAACATGGCAGGCGTGTTTTCGGTGAAGGAACCCGACGAAAGCATGCGAATGTTCTTACCAGCGGTGTCACAGCGATGGAGCGTTGCGGATTCGGCCAGCCAGCAGCCAATCCACCGGCGGCAGCGCGTGGAACAAAAAATGATATCGCCATCGGGAAGGTATGTCGGTTCAATGTCATCCCACGACCCGCTCGTCACCTGGCGCAAACCGCTTCCGTCCGTATTGATTTCGTAGAGGTTGTAGTGGTGAGTGCCCCCTTTGCGATACGAAAGAAGAATCTTCTCGGCGTCGTAATGTACCTGCGGATCGCGAACAGCCCCTTGGGCATCATCCAACAGCACGGTCAGCTCACCAGTGCGGAGACTCAACTTACAAAGGCGGCCTCCGTTCTCGCTATAAAGCCAGCGCGTGGGATCGGTGCACGAGTAGCCGAAGTTGGCATAGTAATGACCAGAAATATCGCGGCCCGGCCCGCGTTCGGCGAAGACGATCTCCTCGACGCCAAGTTTCTCGAGACGGGCGAAAGTTTCGGCTCGGCGCGCCCGTTCGCGCTGGCGCCTGACGTACTCCAGTTGTTGAAGGGTTTTGGCTCGCTGGGCGTAATGAGCAGAGATCTCTTCGCCTGAGAGGGGACAGTTCCATATCGCGAGTTCGTCCACGTAGCCGCGAAAGCGACTGCCGCCAGCAGGAATGGCCGCAGAATCGCCAACGCCGATCTGCTTACCGCCTCGCCCGCCAATCGTTCCGTCGAATGTCGCCGTGGCCACACGAGCACCGTTGACATAGACGATCAGTTTGCTGGCAGCCGGATCGACGTCGTTTCGCTTTGCGACCGCAGCCAGGTGATACCATCGTCCCGCGCGAACCGTGCCCCCTTCCGCAAAGAGATAGCTGCCGTCCGACTGTCCATGGTAGAGGCTGGCCAAGCCATTATGGATGGCCAGGTGATAGGCGTATTGCGGGG
>CAYFJO010000815.1:0-3498 GCA_964343305.1 uncultured Pirellulaceae bacterium
GTACGGGTCTGTGGGAGCCCTGGGTGAGCAATCACCCAGGGCCACCTGGCCCCGGTTGAGTTCACGCAACCAAGATTTGTCGAAAATCTATCAGATTGATGGCGCAACATGGTCAGTTTTCAGCCCTGAAGACCACATCCCGTTCGTGACCCAGGTCGAACCGTCATTGGTCATGAACTGCGAACTCCTTGCGCGCTCATGTGATCGAAGGTTGGTTATGCACTTCGTAATCTGGCTGATCTGCGTTCGTTCACTCATGATCTTCCTCAAAAAGGCAATTCTCTTTGTCTTTACAGATCATTTGAATATGTACTTTGCCGGCGATCGGCACGTTCAGGGAGACGACGATTTCATTAGCGATTACGGTGAATTACATTCGTCGGCTTTCATGGCAGGCCGCGAAAAACGTACGGCTGAGTCCACCAGTTGGATTCAAAATCATACTGCGCAGTCAACCACTTCGGCCCAAAAAACCGAACCGGCAAGTCCACCAAGTCATCGCGGCACTTACGCGGATACGATGAGTTGTTGCTGAGGATTCTGCTCGACATTTCTAATCGCGCGATAGAGCGCGACGGTGGCCCGTACGTCGGCGATCGCGTCGTGTGCTTCGTCGGGTCGTTAACCGAAGCGAATGCCGACGACGAAAGGGCCGACGCGGAATGTCGAAAGACGACCGCGACGACAACGCGACGGCCCCGCTGGGCGGTGTGACCCAGCGGGGCGTGGATCGCGAGAGCGACTTCAGTGTGGCTACACGCGGAAGTGCCGAGAGGCATTTTGGCCTGTGGCGACGTGATGAACGGTGAACGCTACCCGTGCGGGCTGTGTTCGCCGAATTTAGGTTTTGTACATACGTTGGTGATTTTCACGCTGGCGAATTTGCGCGTTTCAGCAGTGTTTTCGTATGTTTAGATGCGGAGCACGCTTCGCGTGCGCGTGCAACTAAGAATGTGGCGGCGAAGCCGCAGCATGCAACGAATACACGAATGCTGGGCGTGGTCCTTGCGGCCATCATTCAGCAACGTCTGTGCCGCGCGAGATGCTCGCAGGACGCGAGTTCCGCACGCGCCGGACGTTTTGATGCAAGGCAACCTTGTCACGTTTTTACGAAGGATTTACGCGCTCTCGCGCAAGGCTTTTCGAGGAATTTGAGCCACATCAAATTCCTCAACTTTTGTCGAGGTGCAGGATGCCCAGTTATTCATACCGCTACGAAGCCCGCAACGTTGACGCCTTTCTGTCGCAACTGATCCGCTACGTTTCCAGCGGCCACTACTTCTACATCACCGGCCGCATCTCCGACCGAAAGGAGCCCGCGGTTGTCGACGCGAAGCTGATCGCCTTGTACAACATCGCCAAGCCGCGCTGGGCCAGGGCTCGCCGGCGGCTGCGCGGAACGGCCGGCATTCATTATCTACGTCACGACCGATTCTTCGTGCTAATTGCCACACACGGCCAGCACCAATTCTTCGACGACCATGCCCGCAACTTCATCGACATCCGCCGAAATGGCCTACACTTTGCTGGCTACTCCGTGCGCTACACATATTCCGAGCGAGAGAAACGCTGGAAGGTCTTCGTTCGATTGAACCGCGACACCTACCGCAACCTTCGCGCGCAAATGCTAGGACTAGCCGTGCGGCCAAGCTACCGCTCTGCAACCATTTTTGAAGAGGAGTTCAGTCGGCTCAACTGGCAACCCTACGAGCCAGTGCGCCGCCAATTGCTGGCGATCGTAAAAGCTGTAAATCGTCGACGCCGCCACGCCCGTTATCCTTTTGTCAGCCCGTCCTGCCTACCGTACATGCGGCGCGTGGGAAACGTCTTCGTTGAAAATGACGATCCCTCCTTGGCCTAACGTGATGGGCATCGGATTAACTTGCATTCGTGACCAATGTCGGTTCGTCTTGGATCACGAACGGGATGTGATCAAGGTTGCGAAATACGGATCAACTCGCGCCATCAATCTGATTTGCCTATCGACCACTACTGTTTGTGAATTCAACCGGGTCGATGTAACCCGGTAGAGCTAACAACTCACGTTTCGCGCGAAGGTGTTGCTTCAATGTCGCGGTCAAAACCGTAAAAGAATCCATTGATGACACAGTTCCGTCGGACACGGTGCTAGTTGGCGTTCATACGGAGTGAGTTCCGATCTGTTGCGTCTCCGGAACACGATGTGTTTTCGGCAAGAAGTAGATGCAACTTGCTACGAGTAGGCCAGCGCCAAGCAACGAAAACGCATAGGTGAAGGCATGGAAGAATTCGAATCGATTGACGTCGGATTGAAAGAGGTCTTTGTAAACCTGCAAGACAACTGAACCCGTGTAGCCGACCGAGTCGGCAACGTAGATCGCAAACACCGCGTTTCCACGAAAATGAGTTGATGCGACAAGTCGCTCAAACAGGGCCGTCCCGAAGGGGACATACGCAAGGTACGAACCGAGCCCAACCAACACCATCCACCATAGTTCTCGTCCCCGTAGCAGACCAGCGTCAAGCATGAGTGTGGCCCCGGCCATCAATATCAAACCGAACGTCATCACCGCGTAAACGCCGATGAGTCCGTGACGATGGTTTCGGAAGACGTTCAACATCGCAAGTGTCAGCACGATTCCTATCGCAACCGGAAACTCGGTTCGCGTAAAAACGCCTGGCATATCGGCATAGCCCAATGCCTGGAAGATTTCGATCCCGTAGTTGTCTCGAAAGTCCCGATATGCCGTCAAAAAGAAATAGACCGTGAACAAAAGCAGTAATCCTATCCAGAACTGTCCCACGAACCTGGCGCGATCCGCAGCGTTCATTCTCGGTCGTTCAGTTCGCGCAGCCATATCAGCCACAGACTGGTCTGGGACCTGGTTCAGTAGCCACACGGATGTCAGGTACAACGGCAGAAAACAGAATCCCGTGACTGCCGGCATCCAGACGTCCGAGACTCCTGCGGCCATCCATATCCGACCAACATCTTTTACGACACCGCTCGCTAATATGTACGAACAACTCAGTCCCGCCAGCACCAATTCCGAAAGTCTTCTTCCCTCCAGATATCGGACAACAAGTCCCCAGATCATGCCCAGCGGAAGACCGTTCAGAAAGATCGCCAGTACTTTCCAGCTCGATGGAACGACCGCGAAGACAACCAACGCTGACTGGGCCCAGATGATGAGGACGATCAGGACCACTGCGCGATTGGCTCTACCCAATTCCGAGCAGACTCTCATGCCGATTACCTTGGACAGCGTGTAGCCGACGATCTGGCTAATGACGAGTGCCGTCTTCAGGTCCAGCCCGACGAATGTGTCAAGCTCGTCGTAGGTCGCCGCCGCGAACGGCTTGCGAAACGCGTACATACAGAAGTAGGTCGAGAATGAAGCGGCAATTGCGTAAGAGGCGAACAGCCAATCCGGTGCCGACGCGAGCCATCGAGTCAAGAATCTGTCTCGATTGGACATTGCTCAGACGCTACCGTGTGTTCGCCGACAGCTTGCTGGA
>CAYFJO010000816.1:0-1866 GCA_964343305.1 uncultured Pirellulaceae bacterium
GCGGTCTGGATTGATGCCAACGGCGTCTACTACGACCGTTACGAGACCTACACGAACAACCGCCACATCTTCACCGGCGGCATCCGTAAAGAGATGGAAACCGCCTACGCACGCCGCTGCGCAGGATGTCACGGCGACAAACACGACGGCCGGTACGGGACCTGGTGGCTGAGCCTTAACCGCCACGATGCGAAGCTGAGCCGCGTACTGCAAGCGCCGCTGGCTCGGTCGGCAGGCGGTTGGCAGCGGTGCGACAACGTCGTCTTTGCCGACACAAGTGATCCCGATTACCAGCGCCTGCTGGCGTCGCTCACCGCGCTCCGCGACGCGTTGGCAAAACGTCCCCGCGCCGATTTGCTCTCGTTGCGCGGCACGGCAGCCGAGCGGCAGCCGGTCAAACTCCCCGCGCCACCGCCGCCGCGCAAGAAAGTCTCCACTGATCACCCCAACGGCGACGGGGTCTATCTGAGCGACCTGAAGTGGAAATCCGCCCGCGCCGGCTGGACGCCCAACAAGGACGGTCTGCCGCGCCGCGACAGAGACATCGAAAACCAGCCCCTGCGTCTCGGATTGCGCACGTATCGCAAGGGCATCGGCACGCACGCCCCGTCGGAAATCGTCTATCAATTGGAAGGCAAATACCGTCAATTCGCAGCGGTCATCGGCGGCGCCGAGGAAAACGGTACGGTCGTGTTTGAAGTCTACGGCGACGACAAGTTAATCTACGAGAGCGGCGTGATGCACGGCTTGCGCGCGGTCAAGAAGATAGAGCTTTCCGTGACGAGCGTCCGCCGCTTGCGTCTGGTCGTCACCGACGCGGGAGACAGCTACACCTGCGATATGGCGAACTGGGCCAGCGCGCGGCTGCTCAAGACGCCAAAACAGACCGGTTCCGCCGGTTCCACGCAGAAGACTAAACGGTGACTAATGATCTCAGACTGTAGACGCGGCGATCGTGACGAGCGTTTTTCATGCGAATCAAGCCGAAGAAGTGGGCAACGAATGAACAATATGCGTGGATGCCGAAATTCGTTGCGTTTTATTCATTCGTCGCCCCAATCTGTTTCTCAACGAAAAGAAAGGTGCCCCAATGAGCGAGTCAATCAATCGTCGCCATTTCCTCACCGCAGCCAGCGGCGCGACGGCCGCTTTCCTGAGTTCCGAAGCCATCGCCGGTGCCAATAGCCGCATTCGGTGTGGCATTATCGGAGTTGGTGGGCGCGGAACTCATCTGTTGCGGCTGGCGCTGAAGGTCAAGGACGTCCAAATCGCCGCGGTGTGCGACATCGAAGCGGCGCATCTGGAGCGCGGCTTGGACACCGTAGCCAAAGCGGGGCAACAACGGCCTCAGGGCTTCGGCGAAAAGGGACCCGAAGATTATCTGCGAATGCTCGAGCGCAACGACCTCGATGCCGTGATCATCGCAACCCCGATGCAGGATCACGGCGTCATGGCGATCGACTCCCTGCGGGCCGGCAAGGCGGTCCTGAGTGAAGTCGCCGCCTGCATCACCATGGACGAGTGCTGGGGATTGGTGCGCGCCGTAGAGCAGACCGGCAAACTGTACATGCTGGCCGAAAACGTCTGCTACTTCCGCAACTGCATGATGATCCAGAACATGGTCCGCCAAGGATTGTTCGGCGGGTTCACCTACGCCGAGTGCGGCTACGTGCACGATTGCCGTTACTTGCACTTCGCACCGGACGGTTCGCTGACCTGGCGAGGCCGTCTGGCGCGGGACCATATCGGTAACCTGTATCCCACCCATGCAATCGGGCCGCTCGCCCAGTGGATGGGCATCAACAAGACGGACCGTTTCACGTCGCTGGTTTCAATGACCAGCAGGTCTTTCGGGCCGCGAAAGAA
>CAYFJO010000816.1:1966-3495 GCA_964343305.1 uncultured Pirellulaceae bacterium
AATCAAGCGTCCGGCAGCGGACACGGCGGAGCGGATTTCTTCGTCATCAAGGAGTTCTTCGACGCGCTGCGCGCCGGCAAACATTCACCGATCGACGTTTACGACGCGGTAACGTGGAGCTCGATCATCCCGCTCTCGGCCGAATCGATCCGGAAAGGAAGCGCCCCGGTTGTTGTCCCCGATTTCACCAGCGGCCGGACCAAACCGAGATCCAATGCCGGCAACTGACCCGCGGCGTTGGCATCCCGCGAGGAAGTGCCAGGACAGCGGAGCGAGTCGAGCATTTCCGGCAAGTATGCTCGACTCGGAGAGTCAAGCTACATTTCTAGAAATCGCGGAATGGACCACGAGGTTCGGCGGCTTCCATTTCTTTGAGCCAGGCGGCGAAGGCGTCTTTCATCTTCTCGAACTGCTCTGGGTTTGACTTCGAGAGGTCGTTCTTCTCGCCAAGGTCCTTCGATAGGTCAAAGAGAAACTCCTTGCCGCCCATCCGTACGTACTTCCAGTTTTCGACGCGGCCGCCGAGCGAGTCCTTGCGCTTCCAGAACATTTTCTTGCGCGGCGATTTGGAGTCTCCTCTAAGGACCGACAGCATGTCGTAGCCGTCGAGCTTCGTCTCGGCGGGAACGGTGAAGCCACAAGCCGAAGCGAGAGTCGGGACGAGTTCAAGACTTGTGAGGAACTCGTCGTTGACCGCGCCGGCGGGAATCACGCCAGGCCAACGCACGAGACATGGCACGCGGATGCCGCCTTCCCAGGTGTCGCCCTTTCTGCCGCGCAACGGTCCGTTGTCCGCAGTGCCGGAGCCACCGTTGTCGGAGAAGAAAATCACAATCGTATTCTTGGTGAGTTCTTTCTGGTCGAGGAAGTCGAGTACGGAGCCGATCGCCTTGTCCATGGCAGTGACGCAGCCGCGGTATTCCTGCAGACGAGCTGCACGGGTCTTTCGCTTGCCCTGGCCGGCGTAGGGAGAAGTGGGCGAGTACTTCGCGATGCCACCAGGCTCGAAACGTGGACCGTCGATCGGATACAAGTCGCGGTACTCTTTCGGAGCTTGTGTGCCGGAACGCACATGTGGTTCGAGGCCTGATGCACCGTGCGGCGCGTTGAACGGGAGATAGAGGAAGAATGGCTGCTCGTGATGCTGGTCAAGGAAACGCAGGGCTTCGCGTTCGAAGAGCCAAGTGCAGTAGGTTCCCTTGTCTTCCTGGGTGGGTTTGTTGTTTCGATACATGGACGGCACGCCGTACCGCTCGTGCGTGTAGAAATCGATGCCCGTGTTTACCAGCCCGTAGAATTCGTCGAAGCCCTTTCGCAGAGGAAGGAAACGTTGCAGAGTACCAAGGTCCCATTTGCCGAAGATGCCGGACGTGTAGCCGGCCTGCTTGAGATAGGCGGGTAGGATCACTTCGCGAGTATCCATACCACCGATGCGTTCGAAAGTGACTTCGTATTCGGAAGGCTTGTATTTGTAGCCATAGTCGGGCGCTTCGTTGCGGATCATGTCGTAGATGCCGTTACGCTGCGGG
>CAYFJO010000817.1:0-3484 GCA_964343305.1 uncultured Pirellulaceae bacterium
CATAAAGCGATGAACGCCAGCAAGTTCCTTCGCGTAGCCAACTACTTCGAACAAATACGTCACGGCGTTAGCGACGTTTACATCGAAACGCTCGTTGTCCGTCAGATTCACTGCTGAACAGCCAAGGTCCAGCAACTTGAATTCCTCGCTTCGTGGCGAACGATGCACGGGATGATGCGAGATCCACCTGTCGTTGCTTATGTATTGGCGATAAGTAATCTGATCGATCACGCCGCACTCCTTGTGACTGTTTCCGCCGTCGCTTGAGTGAACAGTTCGGGCACGTCGCCCCGGTCACTGTCGCTGAATTGCTGTCCTTTTTCGCTGACCAACGCCTCTTCGAGAGACATCTCCATCACAGGGTCGCCAAGATTCGCTTGTAGGTCGGCACAGATTTCGTCGAACGACGTCAACTCGGGTCGCTCAATGAAACTGCGACCGTCCGTGTGGATGATGTCGTAGATTTGTCCACTAGGCACGTTGGTTTGATTGACGATTCGATTGCCGTTAGCAAGTAAAATACTTCCCTCGCCTTTGAATCTGTCTTTACGATCGCCCGCGAACGAACTGCCGATCAGCATCTCGTCGCCAATGCCCGCCAAGCCGCGGACGAAGTATTGCGGCGACGAATCGAAGAAGTTCCGATCAAACGGCTGCCACGCGTCGACCAACATCCCGCCGCAATCGTCCTCGTTGAACCGATAAGAATCCGATACGAGAATGCGCCGCCCAACGATGTGAACATCGTGCACGCCCAGGTTAGGATACGCATATCCACGCACAAGCCCGGTGCCGCACACGCCAATCATGGCTCGCATGCCAATCTGAAACGCCACGAAAAGGACGACATTCCCAAGCGCGGTGACGGAGTTGATGTGATTGTGATCAACCGTTATGGGTGCTCCATACGCGCATCGAATCGGAGCAATATCCGCGATCCAGCGCCCGTCGTGACGATCAATTTTTGTCAGTGTGTTTCGGGCGGTGTTTGCCAACAACAGATAGTCGTCCGTCACACTGATTTGATGGACCCGCGAACTGTGGCTGCGGACCGGGATACGATAGAGTGTTTCGAACTCGTAACGCATCCCCGGCGTCAACAACGCTTTCCGATTCCCTTTGATGACCCACGATTCGCGATCCGTCCAGGTCGCTAGATAGATGTCGTCGTTCCGAACGGCGATCCCAAACGCGGGAATTTGAGTTACCCGTATGAGTTTTCCATTGAACAGGCGAAAGACACCTTGGTCGGTCGAGATAAAATAATCGCCGTCAGTGTGAAAACTCGTAGCGGACATGTGCCGGAACGCGGACCGTTCGTTCATCCAGTTTATCAACTGACGCTGCGTCCGAGACGAGCGCATGCCGTCACGCAACACGCGCCAGGCGAGCCGAGTGTTTTTCAAAAAAGTTGAAATGGCACTCATATTCAGTTCTCGTTGCACAGCTGAACAATTCCGAGTCGAATTTGAAACGGGAAGTCGTTGGTCGTCGCGGGTTATCCCGCCTTCATCGTTTTGAGAAACGTCTTGGGGACTTTGAGAATTACGCCGCACTCTGTGATGTCAATGGATCTGGCGTGACGATCGTTAGCCCTTCCGACCCCATTGGAGTCTCGCTCAAAGCAAACTTTTGCTTTACATAATTGTAAATTCGTTGGCACGCGGGAACGTGTTTCTCGTGAAGTTCCGCCGCCATGCATGGATCGGTACGAATCTCGGCAAGATGGTCCTCAAGCTGATCTGAGAATTCCGCCATCGTATAGCTGTATTGGGCGTGGGGAATCGTCCACCATTGCCCCGTGAGCGAGTCGCGCCGTGTGACTTCAAAAAAGTCGTAGATCAGTTGTGGTTTATTGAATTCGGAAGCCAAGTGATTCGTTGAACAGGGGTAGGATACGGAAAGGGAGCAGTACGGAAACAACTCTGCAATCTTGTACTTTTCGGACAATGTGAAATTATACTGCTCTTGTACAAAACGGTAGTTGCTTGGATCGCACAACGGATGAAGGGACAAGATAACGTTGACTTGTTCTTGCGCAAGGCGATCCATCAAAGCATGAAACCGTACCCAATGATCATCCCAACTCGCGTAGCGATGCTCGGCGGACGGCTCGACGTTGAAAAGTAAAAACGGTTCCCCGTCTGCAAGACCCAAGTCGCAATAAAGTTGGCGTCGGTATTCTTCATTTGTCAGGTTGGCGAACACCTGGTCCAAAAGCGGTTTGCCGACATGGACAATGTTCCCAGATTCATAATGCCTTGCCAGCAACATTTCTCGCGACAATTCGCATTCCACGAACAGCGCGCTATATTGGGAAGACGGTTTCTGCCACGGGTCTTTTTCCATCATCGATGTCAGCCAAGCGGAAAACATCTCGATGGGATCCCACATAAAAATCGTTTCGCCATCGCGTGTTCGCGTCCACGATGGAAACCAATGAGAGAGAGACCGATTCGTTAAACTATGATTGGATCGCAGCTTCTTCGGCAACATTCCCGAGGCGAGATTTATGAATCGAACTTCATCGTCATTGGTGATATACGGCGACATGGACAAGCAGCAATAAGGGATGTCGTGGATCGTACAATAGCGAGCGATGGCATTGTCAAAGCGCCCACATGAATGAAACGGTCCACCAAAGACAATGTCCGGGCCAATGTCTTGAATCAAGGTTGCTCCATATTGTCGAGTTTTCTGATGCCGTTTGACGTACTTCCGCAGCGTCCGAGGAAGACGCAAGAGTTCTATGATCTGTCGGAAAAACCGCGTCAATTTGCGAATCAGAGTTTGCTTTCCTGGCTTCTCGGATGAATCAGATGCACCATGCGCCGCGAGATGGTCGCCGTAGTTCATGTCGGGTGGAACGTGGTGAACGCAAAAACCAAGTTCCTCGCAGCGGTTTGCCGCTTCCTCGGCTGTCGCTCCGGAAAAACCAAGGAGTATGTGAATTTCGTAACCCCGTTGCTGGAAAAACTCCGGAACCGGCGACATTTCCCGGTAATACTGAAGAATGGAGAAAACAAACAACGCCTTCCTTGGATGAATTGTGGCGCTTGAATCCATTATGTCCCACCTCGCGTGAAATCAGTCGTCTGGCTCAAGTGCGAAAGTACCAAGTTCTGCTGGCAAATGAACATCATTTGACTCACACCTGATTGTTGGCCACAGTGAGTCTTTCGAGCGAACTGGTTCTTGGATCCGGGAACACGGTCATCGCCTCTCGGGGGAACTGAATGTACGGTGAGGGAGAATTACATATCCGTTAATAACTGTCAACGGAAACTGGAGGCACCTGGACTTTTGCGTAGGTCGCGTATTGAATTTAAGCACAATGTCGTTGATCGGAATTAATGACGGGCGGATTCACGTCTTCGACTCGATTGGCCGAATCTTCGGATCCTTTGTCGTTCAACCCCATGTCCATTTCGAAAACAACCTGGCTGTAATTGAAACTCACATCGTTCTGATTTCGTTTCATGTT